>CADABA010000059.1 GCA_902785985.1 uncultured Lachnospiraceae bacterium | reverse complement strand
TGACAGATCACACAAATGTGACAGTCAGGAAAAGTTTGTTGAGTGCTCAATTTACCTCTTGACAAAGGTCACTTCATAACAGGCACGGCGAATCGCAGCTGCGCAAGAAGAAGGTGCTTCGCACCCTGCACGTCGCGGCAAGAACACTGAGGCATACTTGAATTTTAAGAGCCAAAAAATCACGGTGATTTTTTATTTTATCCGGCCAGGAACGTCGAGAAGGACATTTAAATGAATTATAAAGGTTTGACTTATTTTGAATTTAAATATAGAATTTGTATTGTATGATTTTTAATGGGTACCTGAGAAAGGACAGAAGATGCGCATATCACTGAGCAGTACCGAATGGAGCAACTGTGCGTCCGGGAGCTTGCTCACAGAACCGCACAAATTGCGAACAGCCGATAGCTCGGCAGCGCGTCATGAGCATGAAGCGAAGCGGAATGCGAATGGGACCGCTCGATGAATTTATCTCAGTGGGGAAGACCCCCGCTTCTATAAGCGGGGGATAGGTCAATATCCTGCTCGTCTCAGTGGCGGGTTTCAATCCCCCAATGAGATAAACGCCTCCGGCGGATCGCAGCCGCGCAAAAAGGAAGGTGCTTCGCACCATGCGCGGCGCGGCAAGAACGCAGAGGCGTTCTTGAATCACAGTCCAGGAAAATGACCTGACAGAGATCCGGATTTCTCTGTTTCAATCCCTTCATTAATATGGAGACACTAGTATGACAGGTGATATCACGAATGCCGAGAAAATGACCATGTCAGTAGACATGATCGATGAAGATCGGGACAACAAGGCTATTTACGGAGAATATGAAACGGATGGCCTGGCTGAATCGATAGAAGAAAATGGTTATCAGGGATCTCCGATCATAGTTTATCCGGAAAAGGGACGGTATATCGTTCAGTCCGGTCACAGAACACTGGAAGCAGCGAAAAAAGCTGGAAGAACATATGTTCCAGTCCTCGTTACAGATGCTCCTCAAAATGAAATCGAGAGACGAAAGAAACTCATTCTCTCAAATCTTCATGGAAGGCGATACACTCCGATGAGAATGGCAAGGCAGGCGCAGTACCTTTTTGAAACTTATAAGATGGAGCAAAAACTGAATCGCGCCGAAGGACGGGAACAAGAGGGAAAACTGCTTGATAAGGTGGCATCTGATCTGGAGATTTCTACATCCCAGGTCACTAAGTACAGACAGCTCCTTCAGCTGAACAGGAGACTGCAGCAGATGGCGGACAGCGGAATGGTGTCATGGTCGGCACTGGCGAAGGCATCCCAGCTGACGGCCGCTCAGCAGAACGCGCTTGCATCGAAGATAACCGGACGGATCAAGCTTGGCGGTCCGGAAAGCATCACTCGCAGCTGGCTTGAAAATGAGATCAATGAGTGCAGATATTATATTCTTGATGATGACGAGACGATGTATGAATATGATCCTAATGACATGACATTTCTCAGCGAAGAACTGGCAGAGAAACTTGGCGGGGCAGAAGCAGGGAAGAGGAAAAGAAGAAGCAATTCTGCAGTAACAGTGAGGAGATGTCTTGAAATGATGGAAAAAGGGCTTGCTCCGGATGCAATTCTGAAGGAGGGTGATAAAGAAAGTGTGAGAGAAGGTCTTCTCAGGATGCGTGACATAATTGATGAAAGGCTCAGAAACATGTGAGGGGAAGGGTTTCAAAGCGGAATAAAGATGGTGAAATCTGTTTGCAGGAATTACTTTCACCGTGAAAGCAGAGAAGTGCGGCATATACAGGCAGAGACACAGATCGGAAAGAGCATTCGTTCGACAGGAAATTCAGTGAGAGTCTGCTGCGCTATCACCGTGATAGCGATTAGTTCTATGAGAAAGCATCGGATATAATGATCATGCAGTACGAAAAAGGTGCATTCCGATAATTTATTCTTCATCACGCAATACTCGTGTCTTTAGACATGAGATACGCGCGCAAAATGATAATTGCCTTCATCGTGAGTACAATCTCGCGATGAAGAATAAAAGCCTCCGGCGGATCGCTTTACGTGCGCAGCGGATTGCGCTTACGTGCCGCGCACGTAGCGGCAAGAACGCGGAGGCGTTCTTTACTCAAGTCCTGTTTGCGAGAATAGAAAAATGATAAGCAGCGACTGAACGATTCGTCCGGTCATTGCCGTCTTCATCGCGAGAACGTACTCACGATGAAGACGAGTATGACCTTGCGCGCGTACCTCACGATTTTCTGAAGTCAGGAGCAGATCGCAATAAGGAAGTAAACAGAGGCCGGGAACAATCGATCAGATACATCAAATAAATCTGACAGCTGTTCCATAGACCATCACTTCAGCTGCGCTCTGCATGATGGATGAGGTGGCAAAACGAACGCTGATGATTGCGTCAGCGCCCATAGCCTGCGCCTCTGCGACCATTCTGTCAATTGCAAGCGATCTTGCATCAGACATCATCTGGTTGTACTTTTTAAGCTCGCCGCCAACCAGGTTCTTCAGTCCGGAACCGATGTCGCGTATCGCATTGACAGTCTGAATGGTTCCGCCGTTTACGAGACCGAGAGTCTGAATGTTCTTTCCGCTGATGTACTCAGTTGTTACAATAAGCATACTTATCTCCTTTCGTATTTCTGAGCCCATTACCTGAAGCAGAAGATCAGATAAAGTCAAGGGTAAGGGCAGAATCAGATGTACTGAAAAGGATGCAGGACTGTAAGGATCTGTTCCCTTTAAAGTACAGTTTTTGTGATTTCCTTTATAGTATAGTATATAGAGTTTGGAACTGTAAAGCCTGTGCAGGGGATTGACACGTGATGCCGTTTACTTGCGCCTGACATGTTTCGCTTCGTCCGAAGTCAGGATAAAGTATGGAAACGATTTGGCCGTGGCAGGTGCTTTGTACCTCGCGCAGCGCGGCAGGAACGCAGAGGCGTTCCTGAATCTGCATCTTGTGATCGTATTCACGATGAAGACGGGTTTCGCTTTGGGCGCATCTCATGATTATAATCACTGTATTGCGAGAAGAAAAATTACAGAGTAGAACAGACAAAGAGGTATAATTCGAGTTCATTTGATTTGTGAGGGAATGACATGAAAAATATAAGATTTTATAACGCACCGAAATACTTAACGGAAGATTATAAAGAAGCGGAATCCATGATCTATAAAACCTATGCGGCAAATTCTGAATCCGAGAATTCTCTGTGGCTTGCACAGGTGACCGATGAAGCCCTTCTGAAGGAACTGAAAAAAATTACAAAATGGGAAAAAGGTACACGGGAAGATCTTGATGACGAGCTGCTGATCGCAGAGTATGAAGGGCAAAAGTATTATATCGATCCTGAAGATGAAGAGGATATCATCTTCCTTGATGAAAATGCATCGGGCGGTGGAGAGATATATGTGACTTCCATTGTGTTCGAGCCTGAACCTGAATTCGATGAAAATGAGCCGGCAGAAGAGATATCGCAGTACCCTCTGGAGGATATCCTTGAAAAATTCTTCTGCTATGTGAGTGATGATTACACAGAAGAAAACGAAAAAGATCCGGTAAATAGCTATATCGAATTTGCGAGTGAGGATATGGAGGATATACGGAATATACTTACCATCGTCGGAAAACATGTTTACAATAAAGATAATGGAGAGTACGTGGATCTGATCATCGAATAATATGGATCGCTGAAAGGACAGATACACCGCAGCCCCGGAAAGCAGAAGTCCCCTTCCTTAAAGCCGCTTAAGGCGCAGGAGGGGGACTTTCTGTGTCAGGAGGGGAGTCAGGACCGCCGAGGCGTTCTTGAAGAAAGCGACCTCCCGGGAAAATGATTCGACAGGCCTGTTCCTCAATCCTGCAAAAACTGTCCTTTCAGTTTATGTCTTAAGGAGCTGCGATCCATCTGATATTGATTCATCAGCGTCTCAGCATACCCCAGGAAGGCTTTGCACATGAGCGGATGTGTGAAGCTGAAAGAAAACTCCGGCCTGGCTGCATGAATGACCTGTGCTATGGATTCCGTGATCAGCATCTTCATGTTCGGGAATGGTGTTTCCGGCAGTACGTAGAAACGGTAATTAGGATATTCTTCAGACAGCTTGACGATATTTCCGATATGCATGGCATACTGCTTTGGTGTATAGCAAAGAGGATCCATCCCCGGGATGGTTTCTGTCAATACTTTGCCCGCGAACAGTTCCTCATCGGATGCCAGTGGAACGCACTCGCTCAGAATATGGTTCTCAAGCTGTCTTAAAAGTGCGGCACGGGAACTTTGCCATGCTTCCGTAAGCAGCGGATGATTGAATTCTTTTACCAGTTCTTCCGGCATGGAAGCGATGGTAATTTCCTTCTGAATGACGGCAGCATCCGCATTCCCTGTATAAAGCTGCGGCGGAACGATGACGAGCAAAGGCTTTGCGGATTGCATTATTGCCTCGAATCCGGATGTCAGGATCTGAAGTTCCGGTTCTGCTGTGTGGTAATGGTAAATACTCTGCATCGTACCTTTGACGCGGAAGGATTCGATACAGGCATGACCCGGCCGGAGAAAAAGTGTGTGGATAAAACGCGGATCCCGCTGTTTTTTACAGTAATAGGATTCGATCATTCCTGACATGTACAGTGGAAGCCAGCTTTTGATCGCCTGGTTCATTTCCTCCAGATCCCTGTCAATATTATGGATAATACGGATGCGGGTACCGTTTCTGACACAGACACGCATAAGCCCTGCCCATTGTAACAGGAACGCAGGATCAGAAGTCAGCCAGTCCTGGTCCTCATCGGAGTACAGAAGGAGCTCACCCGCATTCTCTGCGGCCGCAGCATGCAGGAAACGAAGTACTGCTTTCCGGAGTCCTTCTGTTCCGTAATAGACAGACTGATCGGAATCCGTTATTTCCAAAGGAACTGTGTCTGCAGGGAGTGGAAGCTTCAGACCGCACGCATCGGAAAAAGAATCAAAGCTTGCCAGCAGACTTTCTGCCATGGGAATTGAAAGGTCGGGAAGTTCCTTCTGATTGAAGAGCCAGAAAGAAAAGCTGCTGCTGTCGATTTCTTCTGAAGGCTGTCTCATAAGTTCCGACAGCTCCCGCATATGTCCGATGCGGCGAATACGGTTCAGCAGGATCTCTGAAAGCCGGTCGACGATCCCGGGATTGTTTTCCGGCGTGCGGACACCGCTGCGATAGCGGCTGATGAGGGAAGCATCCACATGGATCTGCCGGCTTAAGCGGATGCTGGAAATCTCAGCCAGATTCATGGCTGCATCCAGTCGTTCGGCAAAAAACTTCATTCGCGCCTGGCTTTTTCTCGGCCGTCCTGCAGACTTTCTGCCGTGTCCCGGCGTGGCGGGCGCTTCTTCTGTTCCGGCAAACAGCCAGTTCCGGATTTCTTCTCTGATTTCCAGGGCGGGTGCGTCTGCGGAAGCACCGATGATGGCACATAGCGGACCAAGGTCATTACGGTTATCCGAAAACAGATAAAGTCCCGTCGTCAGCTTCTCTACAGTGCTGCTCCAGGGGCGGGGGATCAGCTTCCCGGTCCGCAGGCGGCTTAACTGGCTCCGGTCAAAACCGGAAAAGGCGGCCAGGGTCTTGGTATCTGCCCCGAGATCTTCTATCAGTTTGTTCAGCCTTTCTGTAAAATGCATTACCGGCACTCCTCTTCGAAAAACGGAAACAGATGTGATTAGAATATTTGTCAATGCCATATATTATATCACAGTTGTCTGTCTGCTTAAGGCCGATATTATAGTAATATAAAGGTATTTTTATTTTTTTGTAACCGGTATTTTATTGTGCGAGAGGAGGATTCTATGAAAAAGAAAAGAAAAATGACAGCATGGGTGCTTGCGGTCCTCATGGCAGCACTGCTGACTGCCTGCGGCGGCAGCGGTCAGGGTCAGGACACTGCGAAGACAGAGTCATCCGTAAAGGGAGAGTCATCTGTGAAGACGGAGTCATCCGCAAAGACCGAAGCACCCGCGGAGTCCAAAGCAGCACCTGCAGAGAGTAAAGCATCCGAGACGGCAGACCCCGGAAAAGAGGTAGTGGAAGTACTTGAAGAAACTGAGGTCTATACCATGGAAGACCTGGTCGGTGAATACAAAGGATTCGCTGCAGAGTATATGGGTTATATATATTCTCTTGAGGACTACGGAGGCACCACTAACCTGACGCTTTCGGCGGATGGGACGGGAAAGATTGATTTTGATGAAGATGCAAACACTATAACCAAATGGACACTGGAAGAAAATGTCGTGACTCTGCTTGATGAAACTGACAGTGCTGTCACAGGAACTGTGAAGCATGGCGTCATCATTATTGATTTTGCCGGAGACGGATCCGCGATTGCTTATTACGCAAAAGAGGGAACAGATACTTCCTGGGTCGAAATCATGACTGTAGCAGAGATCCAGGAGCTCCTTGAGAAAGGGCCCGGGACAAAAACATACGACATCTTTTCAGCAATCGATGCCGCTGCCGGCGCACATCTGTCTTATGAGCTTCATACGGATTATCAGAACGCAAACTTAAGCTATGAAGTGAATGCAAAGGACGGAGTATACGTATCTTCACGCACAACGGATGTTGCAGGAAAGGGATCGACTACCATCACATTCTATAAGGACGGAAAGGTCTATAATCTCTTCCCATCCGATATGACGGGCATCTTCGTTACGGAGACTACGCTTCTTGAAGACAATCTGCTTGGAATGGACAGAGTGTACCAGGCGCTTTCGTCCTTCTGCCGAAGTACCAAATACACAGAAGAAATGAGGGAACATGAAGGAACTACTTATAGCGCAGAAGTGTATCCTGAAGGAAAATACAATGCAGAAACTACGTTCTTCTACGACACGGACGGAAAGCTGGTCTTTATTGAGGTCAAGGCTTTTACGACGGAATCGGGCACGGAGATCCCCGCTTCGTTCTATACGATCAACGCTATTGACACGAACGTGGACGAATCTGTGTTCGACACTTCGGCCTACACGATAAAGGAAGGATAATGGTCGGCCGCTTCTTGAAAGAATAACTGCGGACAGATCATAGAGGATCCTGCGGCGTAGAAATGCCTTATCATGGAAACAGATAAGACAGACGCCGCAGGGTTTTTTATGTCTCTCTCTGATAACTTGTATCGAGAATTAAATAGTTGTGTGGTATAATAAACTGATAATATTAATGACCGTCAACGAACACGCTCTGAGCAATAAAATGTTTTTCGCTCAGGGTGCAAAAGAGAGGAGGGAGATGAATGGGAATTGATATTGGGTATCTATTGTTCCTGCAGAACCTGCGAAATGCGACCGGCGGTGTCTTTGACGAGTTCTTCAATGCGATTTCAAAAGTCGCGGTATCAACGATGGAGCTTCTGCCTTTCCTGGTATTCTGGGGAATCAGCACATACTGGGGATACCGGTTCTTTGCAGGCAGGTGGGTCGGCGAGGTGGTGAACGGTCTTGTAAAACTGACGGTCTGCGCATACAGACCCTGGATCCGGTCCCCCGAAGTCGAACCTGCGGGAGATTCAAAGGTCGCGGCGACAGGGTATTCATTTCCAAGCGGACATACGATGTGCGCCACTGTATTTTACGGGACGACAGCAGTCTGGCAATATAAAAAGCGGCGCTGGCTCGCAATCGTCTGCGGTGTAATGATTCTTCTCACAGGATTTTCCAGGAACTTCCTCGGAGTCCATACCCCGCAGGACGTGGCCGTCGGATTCGTTGAGACAGCGCTGATCGTAATTCTGGTCGGCAAGGTAATGAACTGGATGCGGGAGGATGAGAGGAGAGCGGATATCATGACCGTCGTGGCGATCGTCGGCGGTATTATCGCGCTGATCTATATTAAGGTCAAGCCGTATCCGATGGACTACGTTGACGGCAAGCTGCTGGTCGATCCGGTCGCCATGATGAAAGACTGCTTCAGCGGAGTAGGCGGACTCTTCGGACTTGCGATCGGCAGTTATGTGGAACGGCATTATGTCCATTACAGGATCCCTTATCGGTCCCGTGATCTGACCGCGGCCGTCGGAGCAGGATTGATTCTTGTAGGAGCCTGGAAAGAATATATTTCCGGCGCAACGATCGTTCTTCTCTTCGGAAAGAACTGGGGCGGACTGATTTCTTCGTTCATTCTTATTTTCTTCGCGATCGCGATTTATCCGATGATCATCATGAAGGTCTGCGGAAAGCCGGAAGAAAAGCCCGCACAGAAGAGTATAAAGTCAGGAAAAAGGTCGGGCTCCGGCACGAAGAAGAAGGCGAGAGCAGCCGGCTGACACGAATCCTGAGTCCGGGTCTCGCGAGCGGGACAAAAAAAGACAGAGAAAAAAAGACAGAGCCATAAAGGGATAGAGACAAAAAAGACAGAGAAAAAAGACAGAGACAATAAAGAACAGAGACAATAAAGAACATAAAGAAAGACCCCGAATCAGGCTGCTCTGCCGATTCGGGGTCTTTCTCTGTGAGGCAGCTGGATCTTTAAGATCCGTTCCTCTTATTTTTCGTGTTTGTAGAGATACTCATGAATGTCGATCTCATTGTCATAGAGGAAGCCGAGACTGTAGACCGGTTTTCCGGCTTCTTCGCGGCTCGCGTCGAGCATGTCGGCTACCTTGACGATGATCTTGACGGAAAGGCTGCTCTCTTCGTTCTTATCGAGGACGAACTTCTCGCCGTTATCCGTGAAGCGGATTTCCAGCCAGCCTTCCATGAGCAGGAAGGAGATCTGGATATCTCCGATGTCGGAATAAGCGTTCATGATACGCTCGGTGAGCATTTCCTCGGTCGCGAGACAGATCTGGTTGATGCGTCTGTCGGAATAACCGATGCTCTCTGCCAGGCAGCGTGCGAACGCGACGACCGGTGTGATACTGTAGGTCGTATTCTTTATGGTCATCTTGCTCACAAGGATACCGCGGCTCAGATCCTCGTCGATGAGAATTCTTCTCAGGCGGACAGCCATCTCGGACTTCAGCGTACGCACATCCAGCTTGTTGTTGGCGTTCAGCGGGAAGTCCTTGAACAGAACAAAATGTGTCGGGATCTTGAACGGAGAGATCTTGGTGCGGAGGCTTGCCTTCAGCGCATCCTGGTCAAAGGTCGCTTCATCCGTCGGGACGACGCAGCACTCGATATCTTCTCCGTATACCGGATGGCTTACGCCGAATACTTTCGCTTCGCGGACACTGTCCTCCGAGTAGAGCGCTGTCTCGATCTCAGAGGGAGAAATATTTTCACCGCCCTTGATGATGATATCCTTGCTGCGGCCGACGATGTAAAGGAACCCGTCATCATCGAGATAACCGAGATCACCGGTGTGGAGCCAGCCGTTCTCGTCGATCGGCTGCTGTTCGGCAGGAAGACCATAATATCCTTCCATGATATTGCCGTCGTCGTGGACAACGATTTCACCGATGCTCTTTTTCCCTTTCTCGAGAATATTGCCTGCCGCATCCATGATGCGGACATCCTTGACACCGGAAATATGACCGACGGACCTTGAGCGGACTTCCAGTGAATCGGTGGGACGGGGAATACTGATGACGACCGAAGACTCCGTCTGACCATAGGCATTCAGGAATTTTGTGCCTTTGAAGAGACTCTCAAGACGCATGAACTGTGTCGGAGTCATGCTGCCGCCGCCGAGGACTGCAATTTTAATGCAGTCGGGAAGCATTGCCTCAACTCCGGGAATATTCGCGATATTGGCAAAGATCGTACCTACACTGATGAGGAATGTAAGTTTCCTCTTCGCGACCTCAGCGAGAAGTGATGACGGCTCATAGGTCTCCGGAAGATACATATATTTGCTTTTCAGGATACCGTAAAGCGTGGCAATCAGACCGAAGCAATGGAAAGCCGGGACCGATACCATGATCGTTACGGGATTGACGAACTGCATGATCTCTTTGGCGATGAAGTCTACATCGTTGAGCATGGAATACTGCTTGAGCAGCACCGCCTTCGGAAGAGAGGTCGTGCCCGTTGTGAAAATAACGAAAGTCGACTTGTGCGGATCAACAGGCGGAAGCGGAGGCAGGGTCACCTTCGGCAGGCTCTTGAAATTGATCATGGGGGTGAGGGCGCAGATGACTTTTTCGGCCGGGATGGAGAGCGCATTGGCGATCTTTTCCGGCGCATGGTAATCCCGAAGAAGGGCTTTGCTTCCGCCATAAACCAGTGCACTGCACTTTGTCATTTTCATAAGAGCGGTGACGTCGTCAACACCGAGAGCGTAATTGACAAGGACCGCGACAGCACCGACCTGCTGGATCCCGAGGAAGGCAGCCAGCCAGTTTCCGGTATTGGTTCCCCAAAGGGCAACGTGATCACCGGGCTTGATTCCCTTCTTCAAAAGTACGCCGGTAAAGGAGTCTGTCATCTGTACCAGATCCGAATAGGTAAAATCATCATATGCATCCGTGAGAATGAGGTGATCCGGATCGTTCTGCGCAATATTCCGCAGTATTTGGTAAATGTTTCTTTCTTCGCTCATATAGATTTATCCTCCTAGAAGAGCACTGCAGGTACTCTGAATGAATGTTATAGACTTTTCGTTTGCAGCTGCTCATATGCAATACACACTTTTGGGCGAACATTCCGGAAAATGATGAGTCCGCAGTATGCATAATATTCTTTCCTATGCTATCACGAAAAAGGGTGGGATGTCAAACAAACATAGAACTTTGGGAAAGGCGTAAGGCGGTCTTTATTCTTCATCGCGGGACTGTACTCACGGTGAAGGCAAGTATCTTTTTGCGCGTGTATCGCATATTCGAAGACACGGGCATTGCGCGATGAAGAATAAAGCAGTACCCGTATCTTGTTGTATTTTTCCCGGAGCGTTATAATAATATCAGCTGGTCAGACCAGAAAAGGGATCTTGCATTCAGGAAAGATCCGGGGAGGATCTTCCAATTTTCGGAAAGGAGGGAATTGATGAAACTGTATGATGTCGTTGTGGTAGGTGCCGGAAATGCCGGCCTCTCAGCCGCCATCACGTGCGCACTT
>CADABA010000058.1 GCA_902785985.1 uncultured Lachnospiraceae bacterium | reverse complement strand
ATCAAGGAAGTGCTTGATCATTACGAGGAGAAAAAGATTTCGTTTGTTGTATCTTCATATAGTTCATCAATGTTTCTTTCATTCGCGAAAAGATGGCCGGAGAGAGTTGAGAGTGCCTTGCTGCTTGTCCCTTCAGGGATTGCCCACGGGCCGGTTCTTCCCATGATGGGTAAGATGGTCGTTCCGTTTTTAAAGTATTATCTGCGTCCGTCGGAAAAGACGCTTGATGCGGTGATTGAAACTATGGGTGGAAAAGATGATCCCGTCTGGAGAGAATTTTTCGATCTGATGATGTCTTCTTATAAGATGGAAATGAAACCGCCCAGAGAATATACAAGAGAGGAACTGACGAAATTCAATGCACCTCTTCTTATAGCTGCATCGGAAAATGATATTTTCTTTCCGGCAGGCATAGTGTTCAAAAAGGCAAAGGAAATATTTTCGGGCCCAGTTACTACAGTTGAAATAGACAGTAAGCATTTACCGTCGGAAGAAACGATGAGCGATGTATGTAAGCAGACAAAAGAGTTTTTATTCTCTGACGCAGAATTCTCGTGATGTAAATCTATGATGAATGCGCAAATTGAAACTTTTCTCTGACATGGGATACAAACCCGCGTCAGTAATTATAGCCTTATGCGGATCGCAGCCGCGCAATCAGGAAGGTGCTTCGCACCTCACGCGGCGCGCCAAGAACGCCGAGGCGTTCTTGATTCGGGATTTGTAAAGGAGAAGAATAATGGGGTTATTTGATAAGTTTAAGAAAAATAAGTCAGGTGTAGATTGGAACAGTGCTTACAAAGCAAATCCGCATTTTTATTCAAAACCGGATGGAAACCCATTCTGTGCTTTTGCCCTGACTGAAGACACAGAAACCATTTTGCCAAAGGCTCCACATTACGCTGTTGATGGCAGGGAATTATCTGAATATAAACTTATACTTGTGAGCACGACCAAAGACGGCATTATCGGAGAATGCGATTACTTTGATGCCATAAAAAAACTTAATTCGATAGAATTAGATTCAGATAATGACTATATTTTAGTTAAGGGTCTGTCGCTTTCTGAATTAGAAGAAATATCTGGCTGACCCGAACTTCGTCCCTTGTCCCTGCTTTATGCCCGGTGATACATTTACTCTGAAAAGATCTCCGGAGCAGGACGACTTTTATCAACTGATGAACGTCAGGTTTTAAGGAGAAATACAAAGAATGATATTGGCTGTATTGGAAGGCATCGCAATGTGCTTTGTTCTGCTGATCATATGTGTTGTGGGCATAGCAAACGGACCGGTTGGTATGGTCTTCTTTTATGAAAAAGAAGTACAGGAGAAAGCTATAGAACTCGGGCTTACCTCGCGGGAAACGATCAGGAAAAGAAAGATGATCACTTATATTGCTATTCTTGTACCGCAGTTTTTGCTTGTTCCGCTTACGGTTTACCTTGTGAACGGCGCACCGGACTTCAGAACAGCCGCGGTTCAGATGACGGTGATCTATCTGATCTCCGGGTTATTTGACAGACTTTTTATCGACTGGTACTGGGTAGGAAAGACAAAAGCATGGATCATTCCCGGCACAGAGTATATGATGCCATACATCTATGGAAAGACATTGATCGGCAAATGGGTTTCTACGTTAATAGGTTTCCCTTTGCTGGCAGCTATAATTGCCTGGCTGGTTTCAAGAATATAACCAGGATTATCCACAAAACTATTTTACCCTCGTCGTTCCTGCACAGCCCTAAATCGTATAAGGCATATTCCTCACTAACATTGGAAAACAGGGGCACATCGTTTTCAGTATATTTTCACTAAAAGCGATGTGCCCCTGTTTTCATTTTACGCATTTCATCTCATGAGCGAAATCAAGAGAATTCTGCGTCAGAGATTAACAATTCTTCACTTCTTCATAAGTCCGGCACCGGTATTTCGGGCTTTTCCTGTCTGCTCATCGGAAACTTAACTGCTGTACCGGAACTGATCAAATTTCGTCACCAGTCGGCATCAAATCGAACCGGACCATCTCAGAAATCCCTTTGCGCTCATAATGCAGCTTTGCCGGTCTGGCCTCCTCCTCGATCTCTCCAACGGGGAAAATGGCAATCAGTTCATAGTCCTGCATTTCCGGATAATGTTTTTTCATTTCCGGCGCGTTGAAGCTTCCGACCCAGGTCGAACCCAGTCCCGCATCGTGGATTCCGAGCATTAGATGTGTAGCGACGATGCTTGCGTCGATAGTAGAAATATTCAGGCCATCATACTTTCTGGTCCAAGCTTTTGACGGATCTGCGCCTACGACGATGAATGTGCCTGCACCAAAAGTGTATTTTGTCAGCTCTGACATCACTCTGCAGTTCTCTTCGCCTGTCAGGACCCAGAGCTTATAGGGCTGGTAATTGCATCCGGTAGGCGCTGCAATGCCGGCTTCAAGAATCCGCTCGAGCTTTTCTTTTTCAATCGGTGTATCTTTCAGCTTTCTGCAGGAATAGCGCTCACGTATGAGTTTTTCAAATTCCATGGTATCTTCCTCCTAAATATGCAAAATAGTTTTGTGGATAATCCCGATCTGTCGAGATCCCTAAAAGCGAGGATTTATAATTCTTTTTTTTCAGAATCGGAATCTTTTGAATTATCGTTATTGTTAAATACAGTTCCTAATGCAAGTCCAAGGCACAGTCCGACTGGCATCCATGTTCCGATGTTCTGTGTTGCTGCGCCGATAGCTGTCCCGATCGAAAGTCCTATGCACATACCAATTACCAGGCTGGATGAAGTATTATTTTTCTTGCCGTTTTTTCCATTATCTTCATAAGAAAAAACCTCCAAAAATACCGATTGATTCATCTTAATTCCAGCTTGGAACACAACACCTGACGACGCTGATGTAATCCAGAGCTGCCACATACTCCTGATATCATTCTTTGTATTTCTCCTTCTCAGAAATATGCAAGTTAGAATTTACTTTAATAGTTCTGCTAATTCTTAAAGCGACAGACCTTTCACTAAGATATTGTCATTGTCTGAATCTAATTTTATCGATTCAAGTTTATTTATGGCATCAAAGTAATCGCATTCTCCGATAATTCCGTCTTTGCTTGTGCTAACAAGCACAAGTTTATACTCAGATAATTCCCTGCCTTCAACAGCGTAATGTGGTGCCTTTGGCAAAATGGTTTCGGTGTCTTCAGTCAGGGCAAAAGCACAGAATGAGTTTCCATCCGGTTTTGAATAAAAATGTGGATTTGCTTTGTAGGCATTATTCCAATTTACACCAGACTTATTTTTCGTAACTTATCAAATAACCCCATTATTCTTCTCCTTTACGAATCTCGATTAAATATTTTATACCTTCAATCCTGAACTTTGCCAGCATCTCCGGCTTGTAAATACCGATTTGCTCCAGCCTCAGTCAGCTGCTTTTTCTTTTTTACGTGAGCTCCACATCATAGATGAACTTATCCATCATTTTCACGAACGTAATATTTACTATCTGCTCCCGGCCCTTGGTAATGCGATTCACGCAGGCAAGAGATACCCCAACTTTCTCTGCGACCTCTGTCTGTGTAAGATTACTCTCGATCAGTCGAATTTTCATGTCAAGTTCTATATTGTTTAGGAGCATCTCTTCATCCCTTTTTACAAGAACGCCGAGGCATTCTTGATAGTAAGGTGACTTTATAGGTATGTTCAATAGAATTTTAAAAAGTCACTGACGATGAGTCATGCAAAGGAGAGATTTTCCTTCTGGATATTTTTGATTTGGACCGACTGGAGGACTATAAAGAGTCTGTCGCTGCGTATGCGGCAAATCATCCTTCAGACAAATACAAACAAACAAATACCGATATGATGTCAGAATTGAAGTGGACAGGACCTGCGGTTTACATAAGGAACGAAATCTTAAACCTCAATTCGGGATGAGTAAAACGGGTTATGATATTCTTGAGTGAAGAAATTTGAGCATAGCCGTTCTTAATTGGCACCTGTCATTGTCGTGACTGTTCACATTACAATGAAAGTGATATATGATATATACGACGGAGGTATATATTATGCAGATTTCCAGCAGGTTTACGATAGCGGTTCATGTGCTGATAGCGATAGAAACATTCAAGAATGACCGTAAAGTCACAAGTGAATTTCTTGCATCCAGCGCAAATGTAAATCCGACGGTGATCAGAAGGCTTCTGCAGCAGCTGAAGAAAGCAGATATAGTAACGGTGAAGCGGGGAAGCGGAGGGGCTGATATAGAACGGCCGTTGACAGAGATAACGCTTCTGGATGTTTACAATGCAGTAGAGGCTGTGGAGAATGGCCGGCTATTTCATTTCCATGAGAACCCGAATGAACTCTGCCCTGTGGGGCGGAACATTCACAAGATCATGGACCGCAGGCTTGAAGAGATTCAGAATGCGATGGAAGATAAGATGAGGCGCATTACGATAGCTGATGTTATGGCAGATGCGAACAGGCTGATCGAAAATTAAAAAAGATTGGTTGTAACACTTGACATCACAACGGTGCGGTGATATATTCTTGTTGTATCAATCAATATCACAACAACAGAGGTATCAGAGATGGCAAATTATAGCAAGGTAAGTGTTGCAAACGATCCGAGAACGGAACTTCATGACAGTTTAGGACTCACAGGGGCGGAAATCAGTATCAATCATCTTCCGGCAGGCGCAGGCGTTCCTTTTGTTCATTACCATAAGACGAACGAAGAGATTTACATCATTCTATCAGGAAAGGGAAAAGCTGTAGTTGACGGTGAGGATGTAGAGCTGGCTGCCGGTGATATCGTGCGTATTGCACCGGATGGGAAGAGACAGTTCTTTGCGGCAGCTGATTCAGAGATCAGTTATGCATGTATCCAGGTGAAGGCCGGTTCTCTTGAAGCATATACCGCTGCTGATGCTGTGATAGAATAATAATGAGTTGCAGAGTTATGGGCATTCCGGTGAATGGGTGCCCATGTTTTTTATTCTTCATCGCGCAAAGAAGAAGATGCTTCGCATCCAGCGCTGCGCGGCAAGAACACCGAGGCGTTCTTGAAGGAGAACTATGAGTGTTTGTATAAAAGATAATATCCGGAATATGAATCCGGTCATTGGCTGTACAAATGTTGGAGAGTCAGAAGAAATGGAAGAAGTGAGAACGGAAGATATTCTGATCAGGGATGTGGAAACAAAAAATATCATGACAAAGTCCAGCCTGCCGGTGGGCGGATATTCCGTGAATCCGTATGTCGGATGTACCCATGCCTGCAAATACTGCTATGCTTCCTTCATGAAGAGATTTACAGGACATACGGAAGAATGGGGAACATTTCTTGATGTCAAGCATTGGCCTGAAATAAAGAATCCGAAGAAATATGCAGGGCAGCGCGTGGTGATCGGTTCCGTGACGGACGGATATAATCCGCAGGAAAAAGAGTTTGAAAACACAAGAAAGCTGCTTGAACAGCTGCGGGGCAGCGGAGCAGATATTCTGATTACGACAAAGTCCGACCTTGTGGTAAGGGATCTCGATCTCTTAAAGGAACTCGGACAGGTCACTGTGTCGTGGTCGATCAATACGCTGGATGAAAAGTTTAAGGACGACATGGATGCTGCTGTTTCCATTGAACGCAGGATCGAAGCTATGAAGCAGGTATATGATGCTGGTATCAGGACGGTATGCTTTGTATCACCGGTATTTCCCGGCATAACGGATTTCGAGGCTATTTTTGAGCGGGTAAAAGACCAGTGTGATCTGTTCTGGCTGGAAAACCTGAACTTAAGAGGCGGTTTTAAGAAGACGATCATGAATTATATTGCAAAGGAACATCCGGATCTCCTGCCGCTTTATGACGAGATATACAACAAACGTAACAGAAGCTATTTCGAGGCGCTTGAGGGAAAGGCCAGGGAAATGGCTGAGAAGCATGACTGTCCGTTTGCGGATAATGAGATGCCATACGGCAGGGTTCCGCAGGGACATCCGGTAATCGTGGATTATTTCTATCATGAAGAGATCCGCGGATCAGACAATACCGGAAAGAGAAATCGCGGATAGTGCAAAAAATGAAATTTTGAAGATACGGAGATATAGAGCAAGAACGATTTGGCGTTTCTGATAATAATCGAACATTTACATAAGAAATACCTAAGGGAGACAAAAAAGAGGTTCTGTTCCTTATAGAAGCAGAACCTCTTTTCTTCTGTCAGCATCGTTATATTCTTCTGAATTAGTATCCGATCAGGCTGCCCGCGATCCACGCATTGTCAGACCCGTTCTCAAGAGTGATCTCATACATAGATAGGATGTGGCTAGCCGTCAAGCTGGCGAGTTGGTACAATATACCGGTAGGCAGCTGATGATGAACGTGATTCACATTGTAAAGGCAGGTAAGAAAAATGAAAAAAACAGCACTGGTCTTATGTATCTTATTAGCTGTACTGCTGACATTTTCCTCATGTGCGCAGTCCGGCAGCTCAGGGACGGGATCCGGAAACAGCACGGGTGCAAATGACGATTCGACGACCCGGACGATCCTTCTATTGGCAAGCGGCGCCCATGCGGAAACCCCGTTATTCAGTCCGGTCTCAAGCCGTCTGAACAAGATGATGGAAGCGGAGATTCCCGATTCCGTTAACATTATCGTCCTGACCGGAGGAACTGATGAAGGATGGTCTGAGAACCTGTCTCTGGAAGGGGCGGATTCTGTACGGACAGACTGCAACCAGGTGTGGAAGATGAAAGGCGCCCATGACGGCCAGCAAGGCGCACTGGTATTGCTGGAGGAGAACGGGATCCCGGGTGCGGAGAAAACACCTATGTCAGATCCTCATATGCTTCAAGCATTTATTGATTATGGTGCCGAACACTATCCGGCGGACAAATATGACCTGATCCTGATCTCACACGGCGGAGGGCCGGCTTCCGGCTGGGGCATGGACGCAGTTTTTGAACGGGAAGACGGGAAGAAGATCATGAGCACTTCGGAGATCTGCGGTGCGCTGAAGGACAGTGCCGTGGAGCATTTCGATATCCTGTGCTTCTACGCCTGCCTCATGGGAAGTGTGGAAGATGCAGTCATGTTCTCCCCTTACGCGGATACTCTGATCATGTCCGAGGAGAACCTTCCGCAGTCGCATGGAATCGAGTTCAACGGGATGATCGAGCTTCTCCGGGAAGATCCGCAGACAGATCCGTTTGTTCTGGGAAGACGAATTGCAGACGATACCATTGATGTCTTTAATGGCAGTAATCTGGATACGACCCAAAACGCCACACTCTCCGTTATCAATACAAAGAACCTGAATGAACGCCTGGTACCGGAAATGGCTCAGTTTGCAGAGATCTTTTACAACGAAGCCGCCCAGCCGAAGGAAAACGGTGATTATACATTCTATGATGAGTTCCTCAGTCTTAAGCGATGTGTTGAGTTCGGAACTTCCCACAGTCCCGGATATCAGCTGTTCGACCTGGGCAATTTTGTCACGGCCCTGGGAATCGCAGAATCCGAATTTGACAGTGACTCGGATGCCAAAGACCTGACCAATGCTTATACGGATATTTCCGTAAGGATCATGAATATCCTGAACGACCGGGACGGAAGCGGCGATGATGTGCTCTACTGCCGGGATACGGACAGCATGCACAAGGTCGTAGGCACCGTATACTCGAGAGATCCTGAGGGGAATCTTGTAACGGACGATTCCGGTTTTGTGAAAACGACAGGCCTGAGCATTTTCTTTGATATGGAGAAGACCTGGTATCCGGTGAACTATAACGAAGTGATCAACGAGGCGTCCGATCTGGGGGATATGGATGACGAAGCCCGGGATTTTCTGAAAAAATACAGGGACAGTGTTCTGCTCTACAGCCTGATCCAGGGAACCGGAAAGGCTGTATATGAACTTCAGAATGAAAAATCGGATGATATTACGCCGGCCGACCTTCAGGCCGCCTGGGAAAAACTTGGTATCGCAAAATGGGAGGATACGTACTCTTCGGGCCTGGTGCTAAACGCAGGGTTGACAGATATCTACGGGCTCGTAAAAGCATCCGGGTTTGATGTGGATTCCTGGCTTATTAAGATCGCCGCACAGCAGTCGGCAGAGATGATGAAAGCAGACCAGATCAGCGTCCGGCGTAAGGAATCCGCTGATGAACAGGATACAGCCGGAAGCTACCGCCTTGTGTCCGACAGCCTCTCCGGACGGCAGCTGCGCGGGCTTTATATGCGGGTGCTGCTCAATGCGGATTATCCGTATAATGTAATGACGATGTATGACTATTCTGACCAGTATGTCCCATTCGGAGATAAATATCTGTACGGAGACATTTCCGCCGACCTGCTGATGCCTGCTCTGTTTACAGGGGAGACCGGAGGCGATTTCTACCGCCTTGTCTACGGCAGTCAGACTGCTCTGGAGGTCGGTCTGTATGACGGACAGTGGTATGCATTGAAAGATGCTGACGGAAAACAATATCTCGTTCAGGTCTATCAGGATCTGAATGATCCGCACCGCGTTCAGGTACCGGTCGAGTTTACATTTGATGAAAAGTACGGTGATGCATCCAGCCCCGCAGGCTCTTCCGGATTACTGGAATTCTATTTTAAAGATGCAGAGGAAGCGCCTGCAGCAGGCTTTGTTCCGCAACGGGGAGGAATGCAGTTTACAGAAGGATGCCAGCCGCTTGATCAGGAGATCTTTACCGGCAGCACGTTACAGACCAGAGGATACTTACGGGCCGGTACCATGGGCGTCGGACTCAGCTCCGAGATCAGAACGGATGGTTCTGAGACCGGCGGTCTTTCGCTTGTCAGGATCCCTGCGAAGGAGTGTGACAATGTGAAAGATTTCCGCGCAGAATATTACCTTCAGGATATCTACGGCAATGAGCTGGTGCTCGGCGACAAGATCACAGAGGCAGATCAGCAGCCGCTGCTGAAAAATCTGGCCCATGCAGCAGCCGCGGAGGATCAGGGAACGGTCACTGTCACATATGGGGATACTGTACTCCTGGCTGACCGTGATTATATGGTATATACCCGTGACGATGAGATACTGATCCAGGGAATCGGGGAATATGCCGGCAGCATTGTCCTTGGAGGCGAGGAGTAAGAATCAGGGAATACCAAGAAATGCTGTTTGGCGAACGGCTGGACTGCAAAATGGAAGCCGGGATTATTCGAAATATTATTACCTGAACTGTATCAGAGACTGCATAGAAAATCACGTTTGGTGAAGAGTATAATTATTGCCTGTGGCGCGGCAACAGTTTTAATAATCCCGGAAATGACATGGAAGTCGAGTATGAAGGATCAAGCATCGCTCCGGCGGTGCTTTTTTTGTGGAGAAATGTATAAAGGTCAGTATGTTCGGGAGAATACGATGGTCATGCCTGTGATGATCAATGATGCAGACAGAGATATGGTATCTGCTTTCTGCAGCGTCAAAGTACGAAAAATAAGAGGGCTGCTGCCCGGTTCACTGAACTGGTGCAGCAGCCCATTCTGCCGTTATTTTTCAGCAATAGCCTCGATCTCACAGAGCACTCCCTTGGGAAGCGCCTTTACCGCGACGCAGCTGCGCGCCGGTTTGGAGGTGAAGTATTTGGCATAGACTTCATTGAAGACGGCAAAATCTCCCATATCAGCCAGGAAACAGGTCGTTTTTACGACATGATCCATGGAACTGCCGGCAGCCTCCAGGATCGCGCGCACATTTTTGCAGCTCTGTTCTGCCTGTGCGGCAATTTCGTCAGGAACGGATCCGTCTGCCGGATCCACCGGGATCTGACCGGAGGTGATGATCAGTCCGAGCACTTCAAAAGCCTGGGAGTAAGGGCCGATGGCACCGGGGGCATTTTTCGTATCGATAACTTTCATTTTTGTACACTCCTTTTCCTTAATATTACGCGTTTTTCGAAAGAATGGCATCGCGCATTCTCTCCAGTCCTGTCTGAATGACAGAACGGGGCATTGCCAGATTCAGGCGGATGAACCGGTTCGCGTTTCCGACGAACAACGCGTCGCCGCCTTCGAGAAGAACGCCGGCTTTGTAGGCAAAGAAAGAAGGAAGATCATCCTCTTTGTCAAAGTAGGCGGACATGTCTACCCATGCCAGATAAGTCGCTTCAGGGATCTCCATGACTGCTTCCGGAAGATTCTCCTCCAGGAATTCTTTCAGGAAATGGAAATTTCCGTCCAGATACGCTTTCATTTCCTCGTGCCACTTTCCGCCGACATCATACGCCGCTTTCTGGCCGACCAGTGAGAGGGGATTGACGAATCCGCCGATCTTGTCAGCCGCCTTGAATTCATTGCGGGTAACTTCATCACGGATGATGATATTGGAGAACTGCAGTCCGGCCATGTTGAATGTCTTGCTGGCGGACATGCAGGTGATCAGCTTCCTGTAATCCGTCATCACTTTAGCCATCGGGATGTGTTTCTTCCCGGCGCGGATCAGATCGCAGTGGATCTCATCGGAAATGATCCAGAGATTGTATTTTTCGACGATCTCTGCCACTGCCGAGAGCTCTTCCGCTGTCCACATGCGTCCGGTGGGATTGTGCGGATTGCAGAAAATCACCAGCTTTGCCTTGGGGTCAGCGCAGCATTTCTCAAAATTCTCGAGATCAATGGTGAAGTGGCCGGCATCATCTCTCTTCAGCGGCGAAGGAAGGAACTCCACATTGTTATACTCGCAGGCATGAGCAAAATAGCCGTAGGAAGGCGTGTTGATAATGACCTTCTCGTCCTTCTGGCAGAGCGTTTCGACCAGCTGGAAGAGCGCGGGGATGATGCCCGGGGAGAAAGTAAGCTCATCCTTCGGAACATCCCAGTCATAGTGATCCCGGCACCATTTCGCGAAGGACTGATAGTAATCATCGTCATATACTCCGGTGTAACCGAAGATCCTTCTGTCGATCCGGGTCTTCAGCGCATCGCAGATCTCGGGAGCAACAGCAAACTCCATATCTGCCACCCACATACGAACGAATTCGTCATCTGCGTAGGGGAATTTTTTCTCGGGACCGGCGTGGAAAATATAGCCGCGGAAACCGTCAGTATTCAGTGCATTTGTATGGGTACGGTCAATGATCTCATCAAAATTATACATGTGGAACCTCCTTTATTGACAGCCGCCGGGAATAGAGTCGTGTGCGGCTGCGGATTCTTGTCTGTAAATAATCAGTCTTCTGCCTTCAGTGCAGCATCTACGATTTCCTGGCGTTTTGCGTGAAGATCTTCCCTGCTTACGGAACCGGTCTTCAGGGCGATGGCGGAGAAGATCAGCGGGATGATAATGACCGCTGCAGCAACGATCGCGTCCTTTACGGTAAGATCCTTGAACAGTGTGATCGCTACAACGGCTGCGCAGAATCCGCCGAGAATGCTGCAGGCATTGAACAGCCACACGGGAATCTTGATGGAACGCTTGGCAAACTGTTCCGGATATTTCTTAGGGATCGTCATGCAGGCGACATTCAGGTAGCAGTTGATCAGCATCGTAGGGATCATGAGCATGCTGATGGCATTGCCGACGCTCATGCCGGTGAGGATCGGAACAAGCGCTACAATATAGGTGAGCAGGAAGCAGAAGTAGGGGTATCCGTCACTGCTCTTTTTACGAAACGCGGAAGGGAACCATCCGTCATCTGCCATATGTGAGAGCGGTTCGCGGATCATTGCGAGGACAGCCAGGAACGAAGAGATGATGGCACAGATGCCGCCGCCGATCACGAAGAAGGCGAAAAGCCCGCGCGGCATAATTGCCTGAGCGGTAACGCTTAAGTTTTCTCCGGCGATCTGATCATACGGGAGGACGCCGGAAGCGACATAGGACATCAGACCGTAAACGATCGAGACAACAACGCAGGTCACCAGAATTCCCATCGGGATCGTGCGCTTGGGATTCTTTGTGATCGGTACCACACCGACCGGCCCCATTGTGGTTCCCTGACAAGCCCATCCCATGATGGCGATGGCGCTGATCATGCCGCCGAATCCGCCGTGGAAGAAGCCTCCGTCAAAGGTCGCGTTGAAGAAATTTGCCGCATTCACACTGGGAATGCCCATGACGACAAACAGGATGAGGGCAACGACCAGAAGGCCGGTCGCTACATTTTGAAAGAGCGTTACAATTCGGTTTCCCCTGATCGAAAGCAGGAAGAACAGTGTAAGGATAACAGCACTGATCAGCTTACTGTGTTCATTGACGACCGGGAACAGGTTGCCCAGATAGCTGGTAAGCGCAAGCGAATAGCCGGTAAAACCGAACGCCCAGATAACATTTGTCCATCCGCCATATCCTGTAAGCAGGGGCGGAAGCAGCATGCCTTTCATGCTGTAATCACCGCCGTTTATGACGAAGATACCGGACATGCCGAGGTTATACCAGTAAGCAAGCAGCATGTAGAAGACGCAGATGATGGTGATCGGAAGAATGGAACGTCCGGTTCTTTCGATCGCCGAGCCAAGTGTGACAAAGATACCGGAGCCGACAGCACCGCCAACGCCCAGGCCGACAATATTCCAGAGCCCGATCTTTTTGATGTTTTCGTAATTCATTGTTTCCTCCGTTTAACTGGCTTTGATTGGATTGGGGGGATTCAGATCAGGCTGCGCAGCACATATCTTATGATTGCATTATAGGGAAGTTCTCAGGGAGGGTCAAAGCAGGATGAGTTTCCTGAAAAGAAACAGCCGGGGAGAAAAAGTATCGTCAGACGAGAAAAACGCATGATTTTTCCAGATTTTCGAAGTATAATTATTTTCATCATCGGAAAATCATAAAAAAATCTATTTTCAGGAATCTGTTACGGAGGCTGTGAATGTCAGAACTGAGCATTGAAACAGGAAAGAAAATCCGTTATTTCAGGACGGGAAAAAACATGACGCTTGAAGAACTGGCTGCAGCCGTCTGCAAGAGCAAAGCGACCCTGTCCAAATATGAAAAAGGGGATATTGTGATCGATATCGAGACCCTGTATGAAATTGCGGACGCTCTCCAGATCCATATCGATCAGCTGCTCGTGCATCAGGAAAAAAAGAAAACTGATGAGAGGGAAATCGATCCGGTTTTTTTCCGCGGACGAAACCGACTGTATGCCTATTTTTATGACGGCAGGATCCGAAAAATCAACCGAAGTATCTGTGACATCCTGTCAAAAACGGACGTGAATCAACACAAACTGATCATGTATATGAATTATAAAAATATCGACCGCTATCAGCAGTGCGAGAACACCTACATCGGGTATATCAAGCATTTTGACGCCCTTTCGATCATAGAAGTGGTCCATCAGACAAATCCGATGGAGCACGGCAGTGTGCAGATCCTTGCGTCGTTTTTGGATTCGGAAGTGCAGTGGGGACTGTGGAATGGGATCTCCTCTCGTCCGCTGATGCCGGTGGCCTGCAAAATGCTGTTCGCCAGGAAGCCGCTGAAGGAAGATGCGGAACTGGAAGAGATGCTGAAGATTTCCAAAGATGATATCAGGGCAATGAAAATGTACAACTTTTTCTCTGTAACATAAAGGGATCCGGCCATAAGGCTGCGCTTTATTCTGCGATCCGCCGTGCCTAAGCATGCGCTACAATGCTCCAGTGAAGACAGAACTGCATATTTCCGGTCGCCGATTAGCGAACAGCCGGAAAAAGCTATAAATCAAGGGGTATTTAGAAATTTTTCTAAATACCCCTTGACTGCAATAGACAGAGGGTGTACATTCTATTTAGAAAAACATCTAAATAACTTTTCGGGAAGGAGGATAAGGATGGCATTTGCGGAAACATTTAAGGCCCTGTCTGACCCGGTAAGAAGACAGATACTTGAATTGTTGAAAAAAGGGCCTCTTTCTGCCGGAGAGATTGGATCACATTTTGAAATGACAGGTGCAACGATTTCATATCATCTCAAGATACTGAAGAAGGCAGACCTGATTTTTGAGAGCAGGGAAAAAAACTTCATATACTATCAGTTGAACACGTCTGTATTAGAGGAGATCATGCTGTGGATCTCAGGGCTTAATGGAGGCAATTCTGATGTTGAAAGCAAATAGAAAAACTTTGATCATCGCAAGTATCGTGACGATTCTTCCTGTGCTGATTGGTATCATCTGCTGGAATCGTCTGCCGGATGTGATGGCGACACATTTCGGAATGAATAATGAAGCAAATGGGTTCAGCAGCAAGGCATTTGCTGTGTTTGGATTACCGCTGGTTCTTCTGGCTGTACTTTGGGTTGGAGCATTTGTCACAGCACACGATCCAAAAAGGCAGAACATCAGTCCGAAGATGTTCTCGCTTATGCTGTGGATCGTCCCGGTCATCTCTCTTGTCGGTGCGGCAACTATATACCCTGTAAATCTGGGCTATGATCTGGACATCACTTTTTTCAGTGAACTGCTGCTCGGTCTGATTTTCATCGTGATCGGAAACTATCTGCCAAAAGCAAGACAGAACTACACGATCGGGATAAGGATTCCCTGGACCCTTGCAAACGAGGAAAACTGGAACCGGACACATCGTCTAGCCGGATATCTGTGGATGATCTGCGGTATCCTGATGATTATAATCAGTCTGACACGGGTTGTTTCGGCTGAATGGCTGATCGGCATATTTCTGATCATCGTACTTGTGCCCTGCATATATTCCTTTTGGCTGCATGCAAAGAAGGCGCTGTGACTGTTACTGTTCACGGCTCATGGAGCGCTTCGACGCGGAATGAGCCGGAAAATGAGTCAGGTGTGACCGGCGTGTCCAAAACTGTATAAGAAGTTCACTGCGGTATAACAAGTCAGACAGGCTTTGGCTATGAGCCGGGTCAGGGAGTAGATTCACATGAAAGAGTATATAAAAAGAAGCTGGAAGTTCCTGCTTTTTGTTTTATGCAGCGGATTGATCGGAGGATACTGTACCGGATTATACATTCCTGAAATGTATTCGCAGGAGATGCTGCAGCAATTACAGGAACAGGGTATGACCGCTGAAATGTTAGTGCTCAGCGGTGCGACCCAATATGGTATTTTTTATGGTGTTATACTTGGTGCGATCGGTCTGCTCATTTCAAAGAAGGTCGGTTTATGGAAAGAAATCCGATTTGATAAAAACGCTGTCGCACCAACAGCGATTATCTCGATCATAGGCGCATTATGTTTATTTCCTGGCGACAAGCTGATATTTGGCCCGTTCAGCAATTGGGTAAATGATGTGTATCGTGTATCTCCGGGATTGCCGAAAATCATTGCCGGTCTGCTGGCTGGCGGAGTGATTGAGGAAGTCATGATGAGACTGTTCTTCATGTCCATGCTGGTACTCACTATTTCGAGACTGTTCTGTAAAAACGAAAAAGATATCCCGGTGAGGGTATTTGTTGCCGCCAATATTATTTCCGCACTGTTATTTGCGGCAGGGCATCTTCCCGGTACAATGGCCATGACAACACTGACTCCGCTGCTGTTGTTCAGATGCTTTTTGTTCAATGGCGGACTGGGATTGTGTTTTGGCTGGCTGTATCGAAAATACGGAATTGGCTATGCAATGATTGCTCATGGATTTGCTCATTTGATTTCGGATTTGCTGATGGTCATGTTTTTTTGAATCGAATAAATTAGATTCAGATAATGACAATATCTTAGTGAAAGGTCTATCGCTTTCAGAAATAGAAGAATTATTAAAGTAAATTCTCGTTTAGGAATCTCGACAGATCGGTAAATGAGTTATGAAGCCAAGCACTGCAACTACAGCTTGAGGAGAGGGAAAAAGACAGACACGGTTCTGAACAGCAGGGAGGATAGGGGCATGAGTGAAACGGGAAGAATATTGAATAAGAACGAGAAGGATCTGATCAGGAACGGGCAGGATTCGGAAGATTTTATCCTGGAGGAAGAACCGGAATCCGGCGAGCCCACGGAAGAAGAATTACGGGAATACGAGAGGAAAGAAAAACGGGACAATGCGATAATCTCTACGGTGATTGACGGGATCCTTGCGTTTCTCCATTTGAGCTGAACAGAGGGAAAGGTCTATTTGTTCCGGAAAAGCCAGATTTCGAGATTTGGGATGAATCGCCAGATCCAGAGATACAGCGACATATTCCAGTTTGAGAGGCCGGTGAAATGACAGAAGCAGAACTCTATAAAGAACTTGGAGCCCTGACAAGAGAGAAGGACAGATGGAAAGAGAGCATCCCCTATGTTTCGTCTCTCCTCACCCATGACTCCGTAAAGATACAGGCAAAGGCCCTCTGGCTGCTGGGTGAGATAGGACTCGTCTTCCCTCAGTCCGTGCGGGACACGGTTCCGGCCATAGCTTCATTCCTCGACAGCCCGGAGTCCCTTTTGCGGGAGCGTGCGGTAAATGCTCTCGGCAGGATCGGACGGGGCAGCTATCTCGTGATCGAACCGTATTGGGCGAGCTTATTCCGCTTTGCCGCTGATGAGGAGCCAAAGGTTCGGCTGAGTTTTGTCTGGGCTTCGGAAAACATCGCTACAAATAAACCGGATGTCTATGAAAAACATATGCCGGTATTTGAGAAACTCCTGCATGATGCAGATGACAAGGTACGGATGGAAGCGCCGGAGATTTTCCGCGTTCTCGGTAAGCGAAGGCCGGAATTCGTCAGACCTTATGTTGAGCAACTGCGGCAGATGTCAGAAACTGACGAAAACCGTATAGTAAGGATACACAGTTCAGGTGCAATCAAGGCGACAGAATTGAATTAGATAAATCGAAATGATTCACAAAAAGAATTTTGCAATTATAGGAGGAAGAAACCATGGAATTTGAAAAACTCATACGGGAGCGCTATTCCTGCAGGAAGCTGAAAGATACACCGATTGAAAAAGAAAAGCTTGAGCGAATCCTTGAAGCCGGTCTTGCTGCGCCGACCGGCTCCAATTATCAGCCCTATAAGCTTTGGGTCCTGACAGGCGAAGATAACTGCAGAGTGATGTCGGAGCTGACAAAATACACCTTCGGTGCGGGAACGTTCATCGTCGTAGGCGCAGATCCACGAAAAGCGTGGACCAGAAAGTATGATGGCCTGAATATCGCTGCTATCGATGCAAGTATTGTCGCGACGCACATAATGCTCGGAATCCACGATGTCGGGCTTGGTTCGACCTGGGTCGGCAGCTTCAATGCACCGGAAATGAAGAAGCGCTATCCGGAGATGCAGGACTATGAACTGATTGCCGTTTTCCCGGTCGGAGAAATCAGTGAAGAGGCAAAGCCGGCAAAGCTCCATTATGAGCGCAGGGGAATTTCTGAGATGGTCCGGTTCGATTTGCTGCCGACCGGTGAAACGCTTTGATCCTGCCCTTTTACTTATAAGCGGGACCGGACAGGTCATATATGAAGTAAGAAATCTCATAGGCCTATGTACTCCTCGTTATGAATGACCGGCACCGTATTATATCTGTCATATATAATGACCGGCACTTTATATCCCATCGCCGGATGGTTGTAAAGCTCCGCCATGGCGCTGTACGGCGTGTTGATGCAGCCGTGGCTTCCTGAATACAGCCAGATGTCTCCGCCGTAAGAGTCTCTCCAGGAGCTGTCATGGATTGCGATTCCGTTCATACAGATGGCAAGCACGTAATTGGTATAGGACGATCCGTAGCTGCCGGTCATCATATGATCCACAAGCATATCAAGGACCATGTAGCATCCCGGCGGCGTAGCCCGCGTCTCTGTCGCGGTTCCGGTGACCACATCCGTTTCCACGGCGACTTCTCCATCAACATAGAACCACATATGCTGCTGATCGATGCTCAGTTCTATGTAGGTCTGTCCGAAATCGCTTCCGTTGTCATCGCGCGTCTTCGCGAGGTGATCCCATGAGAGGTCGACTGTCCGGGATTCTCCTGACATGATCGCATCCCGGATGATTGCCGCGCTCTCCTCCTGATTCAGCCCATACCCGTAATTATCATAATCACCGCCGCCTACCATGACGGTGTCGCCGTCATGGGTGACAAATTCCCGCTCATGTTTATAGGTGTCATACTGGTCGGCAAGGTTATATACGTAATCCTCAAGCTGGGCGTCGTCGATATGGAAATCTCCTTCAGAGTAAACGAGCCAGGGAAGGAACGTCTCTTTGGTCAGGCTGCGATACCATCCTCCCTCCAGATTGAGTTCCAGCTCCGTATTCTCCACTGCTTCAATGTAAGCTATCTGCGAGGTAAGATTTTCATCATCCTCATAAACTGCGGGGTGCTGATAGCAGTCTTTGACATCCAGATCGATTGACAGATCTCTGTTCGCGATTGCATTTTTGATCGTTTCATGGAACTTATCCATGTTCAGCAGATTGCCTTCCGTTTGCGGCTGAAGTACGAACCCGTCCTCTGTTTTTACGATCTCCGCATCTGTAGGGGCAGCCACTTCTCCGCTCACAGCCTGAAGGGCGTTCAGGGAATTCTCGAGCTTTGAGGAATCATAAACGATCGTTTCCACGGTCGTAAGTTTCGGCTTCTTTATGTAAGCAATCGGCCAGAGAAAATGATTCTGGCTCTTCTGGAGATCAGCAAAAGACTGCTCCGTGTGGATTGCATAGTCAATGTTATCGTAATTCAGAGATTCAGCGGAACCGCCTCTCTCTGAAATCGTGAGCGTGCGGCCTTTGTAAGCACCATGGAATTTCGCCTCTGCTTCCTCTGCTGTCAGTCCGCTGTAATCAATATTGTTCACTGTCGTGTTGGGAAGAAATTTGCCTCGCGTGAGGAAAAGCCCGATACAGTAAGCAGCCAGAAGTACAAGGGCTGCGATGAGAAGTATTCGTGTAGTGCGCTGTTTTTTGAGGTCAACAGTATCCGCATTTTGCAGGTTCCTGGATTCAGGACTGTCCGCTTTGTGCTGTTTCCCGGATTCAGGACTGTCTGCTTTGCGCTGTTTCCCGGATTCAGGACTGTCTGCTTTGCGCTGTTTCTTAGATTCAGGACTGTTCGCTTTGCGCTGCTTCTTAGATTCAGGACTGTTCGCTTTGCGCTGTTTCTTAGAAACAGGATTAACGGTTTTGCGCTGTTTCTCAGAGTCAGGATACTCTGCTGTCTGCTGATTTTCAGAGTCAGGGTATTCTGCTGTCTGCTGATCTTCAGAGTCAGGATACTCTGCCGTCTGTTGATCTTCAGGGTCAGGATATTCTGCTGTCTGCTGATCTTCAGAGTCAGGGTATTCTGCTGTCTGTTGATCTTCAGAGTCAGGATACTCTGCTGTCTGCTGATCTTCAGAGTCAGGGCATTCTGCTGTCTGTTGATCCCCGGAATCAGGATACTCTGCCGTCTGCTGATCTCCGGAGTCAGGGTTTTCCGCGTTTTGCTGTTTCCCGGATTCAGGACTGTCTGCATTTTTCCTGTCCGTAGTGTCAGTTTTTTCCCCTTTAAATTTCATAGTATACTCTCCATTTGCTGTGTCTCTTAATACAGGCTGACAGCACTTTGATTTCAGGAAAATACAGACTGCCAGCGCTTTGACTGTAAAAAAATCCATGCTGTTAAAACTATTTAACATCAGCTATGAATCGATTTCAAGTGAATTTGTGCAAGAGACAGGATGTTATCCGTCTTGCAGCTCAGGCAGTGAGAATGAAGCGGCAAACAGTCTGGCTTTTTTCCCCGGGACTCGGTCCGGCATCTTGCCAGTCTTCTGACGGTCCGGCACCGCAGAAGATATTCTTGCGTTACTTCTTCTGTGCAGGCGCTGTTCATCGGCTGATTAGGTTTGGTGAATAGCTGGTCCTATGTTATAATTTTCTGAGAGGAAACACAGTGACTAACTGTTTGATCTCAGTGTGGGAAACCCGCCGCTTCTGCAAACGGTGGGCAAAACAATATCCTGTTCGTCTCAGAGGAGGGGTCCAATCTCCCGCTGCGATCCGCCGAAAGCTTTTTTCTTCATCGCGATAATGTAATCACTATGAAGGCGCGCTTCACTGTTCGCGCGAATTTCATGTAAAAATCACGAGAATTGCGCGATGAAGAATACATACATAATAATGCTGAAGGGATATCATGAATACAGAAAATATGAAAGTGCCGTTCCAGGGGTGGTCAATCGTCCGTGAAATCGGACACGGAGGATACGGAATAGTATATGAAATTCGCCGGCATCTGCTGGATACGGATGAACGGTCGGCTATGAAAGTCATTCCTGTTCCACGGGATCCTGCAGAGATCCGGGATTATCTGAATGACGGGTATGACTTAAACAGTCTGAAAAAACGGTATGCGTACAGCCGAAACGCAGTTCTCCGCGAATATACGATAATGGCGAAGATGAAGGATTCCGTCAATATTGTGCGCTGCGAAGATATTACTGCCGTGATAAATCCGGACGGGATCAGTTCACGGATATTTATCAGAATGGAACTTCTCACACCGATACGAGAGTATGAGAAACTTCAGATTTATGATGAAAACGAAGTGATTCGGCTGGGTATGGACATGTGCAGCATTCTCTCTGTCTGCGAGAAAGAGGGAATCATTCACCGGGATATAAAGCCTGCGAATATCATGGTATCTGCCAGGGGAGACTATAAGCTTGGAGATTTCGGTGTAGCACGCATGATGGACCATACGACAGTCGGGACACGGATCGGCACTGTCAATTATATGGCTCCGGAAGTCTATTTTGGGGGAAAGTATGGGCATACTGCGGATATATATTCTCTGGGTCTGGTTCTTTACTGGCTGATGAACAACCGCCGGATACCGTTTCTTCCGCTTGAAAATGAAGGAAGCAATATCAATGATGAGTTTGAAGCCCAACAGAAGAGGATGAGCGGTCTTCCGATTCCGCGCCCGTGCTCCGGAAGTTCCCGCCTTGCGAAAATTGTTCTGAAAGCGCTTGCCTTCAGTCCGCAGGACCGTTTCCGGACTGCTGAGGAGTTTAAAACAGCGCTTTATCAGTGCAGGCAGGATCAGGATGAAAAGACATCTTCTTACGAGGATACAAATCAACAGAAAGTCACCGAACAGGTTCCGCCGGATGTCCAGTTAAAACGACAGGACGAGGAAGACAAAAATTCTAAAGCCGGGATCTTTTTGATCCTTTCCGGTATAGCAGCAGTCATTGCAGCAGTGTGTCTGTTTGTTTTTATATTTCACGATATATTATTCCCGGACGATGTAACTGACTCCGGAAGCTCCGGGAGTCTTCCGGTGACGGCAGCATCGTCAGAGGCGGCAGCATCGTCAGAGACGGCTGCACCATCACCTGCGGAAAAAACATCTTCAGAAAATATTGTAGTTACGGTAACACCTGCGGCGACAGAGAAACCTGCAGATCAGGAACCGGTGACTGTTGAGACCCAATACGGGGTGATGGGATATGGCTCTGATCTGCTCCCGACTCAAAACGAAGTAAATGTGCGAAGTGAACCGTCGCATTACAGCGATCTGGTCTTTACATTCAATCCGATGCCCCACGGTAAGTCTTCCGGGCTGATCTTCAAAGGTCAGACGGCAGAAGGCTACGGGTCGGATAATATGCTTCATACCTGGTATTTTGTCGGAGCGCCTTCAGACACTCAACATGACGGGTGGGTCCGTTCGGATCTGGTCAGGCTGCCGGCATATGACAACGGCCCATGGCATATTTATTATGACAGGAATGACAGCAGCCGAAGGATCTGTGTGCCAAATGATCCGATAAACGGGCTGAATGTTCGAAGCAAGTCAACACATGAAAGCGAGCTTGTAGACACGATCTACGGCGGGATGAAATTATACTTTTATGACGAAATCAGTCAGGGATACGGTTCAGATGGAATCCTGCATGACTGGTACCGGGTTGAGTGGACAGTTACGGGGACAACAGAGGAGAAGGCGGGCTGGATCAGGAGTGATCTTGTAACCTTAAAAGAAGAATAAGGCTGTCCTCACTTCGTCAGGAACGCCTCGGCGTTCCTGATTACGAATATCTTTACAGGGGAAATGCAACTGCATCCGTATACAGCTTTGTAAGGATGGCGAGGAAGGACCGAAGACTGTCTCTTCGGTCCTCTTTATGTGTACATAGGACACAGGAGAAGCTCTCGTCACAGACGCCGCGCCCGGCTGCCACATTGGTCAGAGTCGTGTCATGATCGGCGCTGTTGAAATAATCGATCTTCCCAGAGCTGATCAGACGGTGCTGGACCGTCCTCAGTGCGAGGGGAGAGCCGCCGCCGACCATCAGCGTTCTTCCGTACAGGTCCTCTTCCCGAATCAGGTTCTTTTCTGCCAGCGGATCGTCTTTATCTGTGATCAGGTAGATCCGGCTTTCAAACAGATCGTGAACCTGTATTCCCGGAATCTGCCGGGTCTGCTCTTTCAGGGCAAATACGATATCCGACTCGTTCTGTAAGAACTTTTCCATGCTGTTTTCATACTGAAAGACAGGCGTGATCTGTACATCCGGCTGAGCTTCAGCAAAGCTCCGCATTGCCTCCGGAAGGAAATACAGCGCCTGCCGCACCATCATGCAGACGGAAATATTGTCCTTGTATCTTGCGCTGAAGTTCTGTCCCTGTTCGATGGCACGCTTCAGGTCAAAGATCGTAAAGCCGACCTCCTCCTCCAGAAGCCTGATCTGATAGGAAAATGTCGGCTGGCTGACGAACATATTGTCCGCACCCCGGCTGAAGTTCAGGGTATGAGCCAGTTCAATACAGTAAACGATTTGTTTTGTGGTCATGATCTGCTCCTGCTATTTAAAAATTAAATAAAGTATAGCATGTTTCGATTGGACTGTACAATATATGTCCCATATAATAAAAACGGAAACGGAAAATACAGAACCCTTAAGGGGATGATGAAAATAAACAGGAGGATAAGACAATGGCAAAGGCACTGATTGCATTTTTCTCAAGAGCGGACGAAAACTATTTTGGCGGCGCGATGCGCTACGTGAAGGTCGGCAACACAGAGATCGTTGTAAACAAGATGAAAGGGATGATCGATGCCGATACTTTTAAGATCGAAATGAAGAATCCGTATTCCCCGGTCTATATGACCTGCATCGATGAGGCGAAGAAGGATCTGAGAGCGAAAGCCAGACCGGAGCTTGTCTCCATGCCGGACTCCATCGACGGGTATGATACAGTCATCCTGGCTTATCCCAACTACTGGGGAACGATGCCGATGGCTGTCTACACCTTCCTCGAGGCCTTTGATTTCACCGGCAAGACAATCCTTCCCCTCTGCACCAATGAGGGCAGCGGGATGGGCTCAAGTGAGCGCGAGATCAAAAAGACCTGCCCCGGTGCCGCTGTAAAGAACGGCCTGCCGATTACCGGCAGCAGCGCGGGGAGCTCCGAAGGCAGCGTAAAGCGCTGGCTTTCCGCGAACGGGCTGCTCTGATTCACTGACAAATGATGAGATGGGTGAAATCGCTAAGCTGAACAAAAGTGTCCGCTATTATATCAGGACAGATGAAGCGCTTGCCGGATTTGCTGCCTGGCAGCCACAGTACGAAAAGGCATAAATGACAGAAGCATAAAGAAATGAGGCACTCCTCCGGGAGTGTCTTTTTCGTTCAGCGGATCGAAAAATGACCAGATCTCGGATGAATGCGAAAAGTGAAACTTTTCAGAGGTAAAAACATCCCCCCCGGGGGCATTCGCATCGTTTTTTGACGTGCTATAATTCAGATGGTCTGTCATGTCCGTTATGCGGGAGTCCCTTGTGCATAAGCGAGGACAGACCGACGACCATACAGAGAGGAAAAGAATATGGAACGAATCAAGCATCGCGTGACCTCCTACTGGGCTCTCCGGGCAGAGGGCTTTGAGACCCAGCGCCTTCGGGAGTATAACAGTGAGAAGCGGGAACGCTGGCTTACAGAGTTTCGCAGATATCTGCCCCAGGGAAAGCCCCTGCGTATCCTGGATGTGGGGACCGGTACGGGCTTTTTTGCCTGTCTGCTGGCCGCCGAAGGGCATGAGACCGTCGGTATTGACCTGACGCCGGATATGATCGGGCACGCCGGGCATATGGCGGCTGTACTCGGCCTTGATGTTCGCTTCCGACTGATGGATGCGGAGGAGCCGGAGTTCGAGCCGGAGAGCTTTGACGTGCTGGTGACCCGCAATCTCACCTGGACGCTGCCGCATATCGAAAAGGCTTATCGGGAATGGTATCGGATTTTGAGACCCGGCGGAGTCCTCATCAACTTTGACGCGGATTACAGCGCCGCGATGGAGAGCGTGGAGGAGCACGAGCTGCCGGAGAACCATGCTCACAAGCTGGTACCGGACTATATGCAGGCGGAGAACGAGGCCATAACGAGGCCATTACCATGCAGGTCGGCGCATATCATCAGCCCCGCCCGCAGTGGGATGTGCAGCTGCTGGTGGAAGCCGGCTTTGAGCGGATCACGGTGGACATGGGCGTGTACAAGCGCATCTATGCCGAGATCGACGAGTTCTTCAACCCGACGCCGATCTTTACGATCGCGGCGTACAAATAAACAGTAATTTGCGCGTACCTACGAGCGGTGCGAGGATGGAGCATAATAAGCGGTGGGAGCTTGCTCACACAAGCGCAATTATGCGAACAGCACCGCTCAGATAAACTGTAATTTTTCTTTTGATTTCCACAAAAAATGAGGCATGACCATGAAAAAATACGCTGTCAGGCGTCTGCTGCAGCTGATCCCGATCCTGCTTGCGATCACATTCCTGTCCTACGGCATGATGCGCATCGCTGGCAGCGATGTAGTCGAACAGAAAATGGAGAACACCGGCGAAACGGTCTCTCAGGAGATCGTCGACGCCGCCAGGGAGGAGCTCGGCCTGGACAAGCCCTTTTTCGTCCAGTATTTCAGCTGGCTGTGCAATCTGCTCCGGGGCGACATGGGCACTTCCTATGTCTCCAATAAACCGGTCTTTTCCACCTTCGTATCCAAGCTTCCGGCGACGCTGCTGCTGACGTTCGTTTCCATTCTGCTGACGGTGGTGATCTCCATTCCGCTTGGGATCTGGGCGGCCGTCAGGCAGAACAAGATCACAGACTATGTGATCCGAACGGCAAGTTTTATCGGGAACTCACTGCCGAACTTCTTCGTATCCCTGCTGCTGATGTACCTGTTTGCCATTCGGCTGGGGTGGTTCCCGGTCATCTCCAAAGGCGTCAGCCTGCAGAGCGTGGCGCTGCCTGCGCTGACTCTGGCTATCGCCATGTCATCTAAATACCTGCGACAGGTGCGCGCCACGGTCACACTGCTGACCATTTCCATCGGTTCGCTGCTGGGCGGTACCGCCATCGTCGAGTCCATCTTCATGTGGGACGGCGTGGGCAAGATGGCAGTGGACGCTATCAATATGCGCGACTATCCGATCATTCAGGCATACGTCATGTGGATGGCCATCATCTATGTGGTTGTCAACCTGATCACCGACCTGAGCTATCGATTTCTTGATCCGAGAATCAGACTGGGAGGAATCGAACAATGAGCGAAACCGTCACAGTCCGGATCCAGAAAATAAAAAAGAATACTGTCAAGGGCAGACTGATCTTCTTTCTTGTCCTGGCGGCGATCCTGCTGCTGGTCACCATCTTTGCCGGCCGGATCGTTCCATATGACCCCTATGCACAGGATCTGTCAAAGTCAATGATGCCGCCCTCGGCAGAGCACCTCATGGGCACCGACCGCTACGGGCGGGATATGTTCTCACGTGTCATCGTCGGCGCGCAGGTCAGCATCTTTTCCACACTGGCGCTGGTGGGCGTCATCTCCGTGTTCGGTACTATCGTGGGAACGCTCTGCGGTTATTACGGCGGCGCGGTCGACTCCATCGTCATGCGCATCTCGGACGTGTGCCTGGCCTTCCCCGGTCTGGTCTTTGCGCTGGCGATTGCAGCGCTGCTGGGCGGCGGTGTCGGCAATGCGGTCATCGCGCTGGCGGCGATCAGCTGGCCAAAATACGCCCGTGTGGCGCGAAGCCGGACCCTGGCGCTGAAAAATGTGCCCTTCGTGCTGGCAGCGCGGCTCTCCGGCTGCACGTCCCTGCAGATGATCCTTCGGCATATCCTGCCGAATATCCTCGGTCCGATCCTGGTGACAGCTATGTTGGATATCGGCACGATGATGATGGAACTGGCGGGGCTTTCCTTTCTGGGCCTGGGCGCGCAGCCGCCCACGGCTGAATGGGGCAACATGATGTCCGGCGGGCGGAGCATGCTGCAGACCTATCCCTGGCTGGTGCTTTCTCCCGGTCTTGCCATCTTCAACCTCCTGGGCGATACGGTGCGCGATTATATGGACCCGAAGAACTCCCGCGCCCGTTGATCTGTGATCTCCGGCGGATCGCAGACGTGCGCAGTGGAAGGCACTGACGCGCCGCGCACGTCGCGGCAAGAACGCCGAGGCGTTCTTGAATATAAATAAAAAAAGAAAGGAAAAGACAAACATGAAAAAGATCCTGGCTGTCCTGATGGTCCTCTGTCTGTCTGCCGGCATCCTGGCCGGCTGCGGCAGCAACGCAAACGCACCCGCTTCCTCCGACGGGAACAGCGGCGCCTCTTCCGATGCTGTTTCCGGCACAAAGAAGACCTTCGTCTTCGGCGATAACACCTTCAACGCATCCAACGAGGAGCCCACCATCAATCCGCACGAGGCTTACTCCGGCTGGCCCTGCATCCGCTACGGTGTGGGCGAGACCCTGATGAAGATTGCGGATGACGGTACACTGGAGCCCTGGCTGGCGGAGAGCGCCACCAACGTGAATGAGACCACATGGGAGATCGTGATCAAGGAATCCGTCTGCTTCTCCAACGGCAGGAAGTGCGATGCCGCCGCAGTCAAGGCATGCCTGGAGCACCTGATCGAGGTCCATGAGCGTGCGGCTGACAACCTGAAGATCGCTTCCATAGAGGCCGATGGTCAGAAGCTGACGATCGTGACCTCTCAGCCCAACCCTGTTCTGATGAACTACCTCTCCGAGCCTTATGGCTGCATCATCGACATGGATGAAGGCATCACCGACGATGGCATCGTGGTCGGCACCGGTCCGTTCGTTGCCACCGAGCTTGTCACCGACGATCATCTGAATCTGGTCA
>CADABA010000057.1 GCA_902785985.1 uncultured Lachnospiraceae bacterium | reverse complement strand
GAGGAGAAAACGTATGGACAACAGAAATGTCAGACCGGAGGATATGGAGAGAATTACGACGCCTGCGCTTGCGAAAGCATTCATCGAGGATCAGATCGCATATATCAAAGAGCAGGTAGGAGACAAAAAAGTTCTTCTTGCGCATTCAGGCGGTGTGGATTCGTCCGTAGTAGCGGCTATGCTGATCAAAGCTATTGGAGATCAGCTGGTCTGTGTGCATGTCAATCACGGCCTTTTAAGAAAAGGCGAGCCGGAGCAGGTCATCAAAGTTTTCCGTGAAGAGCTTGGCGCCAATCTGATCTATGTTGATGCCGTGGACCGTTTCCTGGATAAACTTGCTGATGCCGTGGACCGTTTCCTGGATAAACTTGCGGGAGTGACCGATCCGGAAGAGAAGAGACATATTATCGGCAGTGAGTTCATAGAAGTCTTTGCGGAAGAGGCGCGGAAACTTGACGGGATCGAATTCCTTGCGCAGGGCACTATCTGGCCGGACATTCTGGAGAGCGAAGCCGGCATCAAGGCACATCATAACGCGGGCGGACTTCCGGAAGATCTGAAGTTCGAGCTCGTTGAGCCGGTCCGTATCCTCTTTAAGGATGAAGTCCGTATCGTCGGAAAAGAGCTTGGTCTCCCTGACAATATGGTCTACCGTCAGCCGTTCCCGGGTCCGGGCCTTGGCGTGCGCTGCCCCGGAGCCATCACGCGCGACCGTCTGGAAGCTGTCCGTGAATCTGACGCGATCCTCCGTGAAGAGTTCGCAAAGAACGGGCTGGAAGGAAAGGTCTGGCAGTATTTTACTGTCGTTCCCGATTTCAAATCGACCGGCGTCCATCCGCGCGATCAATACGACCGACGTCATGGAAGTGACTGTTGAGCATCTTCCGGCAGAGCTGATCGATCACCTTGTGAACCGCATTACGACCGAGGTAGCGGGCATTAACCGCGTGCTGATCGATTACACGCCGAAGCCGCCTGCAACGGTAGAATACGAATAATTTCCGGCTCTCCGAAAACCCAGGACTTATGCGGGTTGCAAGCAAAATTGTTTAGGCTTTGACAACAGATTGACAACATTTCTCTAAAACTGAATTATTCTAAAAGAAGCAGCGCTATCTGATTTCAAGTATCTCAGACAGCGCTGTTTTTGCGTTCTATTCATTTTCTGTTGATCGGATGAGGATATCCAAGCTTCCATTCCAGGTATCCATCCAGATCCGATTCATCTTCCTGATCCTTTTTCCGAGCTTCATACCATTCGAGCATCATGCCATAGAGGCTGACATATTCCTTATGATGGCGATCCATCCGCAGGCAGAGCTCACCGTCGATCTGGTCAATATGTATGCCATAGGTGTCCTCCAGGTCGAAGAGTGTATACATCAGGCCTATGGGCGTGTCGTAGTCCGTGTCAGCAATGGCATGGGGGCTTACCTTCAGTACTTTTGCCAGGGCGTTTACCAGGTCTTCCTTCGGCTTGCGGGTTCCGGATTCATACTGGGCAATCCTTACATCGGCAGATCTTTCCGGAAAGCCGAGGGCTATCCCCAGTTCCTTCTGGGTCATGCCCCGCTTGATGCGGATGCGTTTGATGCGTTCACCTGTGTTCATGGCAGCACCTCCTTAAACATAAATGCTAAGCGAAGTATACACGAAATAAAGAAGAGATTCAATAGAAACTAAACAAAAAAGTTAAGAAATCGGACCTATATCCTATTGACTTAAACAAATATGATTAGCATAATCGAGATAACTAAGCAAATATGTTTAAATTACTCTGTGATGTCAGAGAGAAAGGAGGCACACATGGATACTTTATTCATGACGGTGGATGAGGTGGCAAGGGAAATGAATGTTTCCAAGGCCTATGCCTATAAGATCATCCAGAGGCTGAACCGGGAGCTGCAGGAGATGGGCTACCTGACGGTATCCGGAAAAGTAAACCGCAAATTCTTTATGAAAAAAGTGAATTACAACGATGGAAAGGAGACACAGTAAATGCCGGTCTATAAGGAAAAGAACGGGACCTGGCGGGTCAATTACCGTTATACCGACTGGACCGGGGAACTGAAGCAGAGCACCAGAAGGGGCTTCATGACCCGGAGGGAGGCGGTTGCATGGGAGCATGAGCAGTCGGTGAAAAAGCATGCATCGCTTGATATGACCTTCGGCAGTTTCACAGAGCTTTATATCAGCAATATGAAATGCCGGCTGAAGGAGAACACCTGGGAAAGCAAGGAGCATATTATCCGGACCAAGATTCTTCCCTATTTCAAGGACCGCAAGATCGGAGAAATCAAGCCGAGGGATGTGGTCAGTTGGCAGAACACGATCATGAAAGGGAAGACCTCCGGAGGGAAGACCTATTCTCAGACGTATCTGAAAACGATTCACAATCAGCTCAGTGCCATTTTCAATCATGCCGTCAGATACTACGGCCTTCCAAAGAACCCTGCTAAATTGGCGGGGAATATGGGGAAGGAACAGAGCAGGGAAATGCTGATCTGGACCCAGGAGGAATACAGGAAATTTGCTGATGCGATGATGGATAAGCCGGTGTCATTCTACGCTTTCGAGATGCTGTACTGGTGCGGGATCAGGGAGGGAGAGCTGCTTGCGCTGACACCTTCGGATTTCGATTTCGAGAAGAAAACGGTGACGATCAATAAGTCCTATCAGAGGCTGAACGGCCGGGATGTGATCACGGATCCAAAGACTCCGAAGAGCAATCGCACCATTACAATGCCGGATTTCTTAAATGACGAGATCCGGGACTACCTGCGGCAACTATACGGGATCGGGCCGGCGGACCGTATGTTTCCGGTCACAAAGTACTATCTGCATCATGAGATGGATCGAGGCTCGAAGGCGGCCGGTGTCAAGAGGATCCGCATCCATGATCTCCGGCACAGCCATATCAGCCTGCTGATCGAGCTTGGCTATTCGGCGGTGGCGATCGCGGACCGTGTCGGACACGAGAGCATCGATATCACCTACCACTATGCGCATATGTTCCCATCTACACAGAGGGATATGGCACAAAAACTTGAGAATCTTAGAACGGAAGAAACGGAGGAAAAGAGGAATGTCAGTGAAGAACATGGATGAAAAAGGCAGATGGAGGAGCCGGGCGGTGTCGTTCCGGATGTCAGAGGCGGAATGGGAGCAGCTGGATACCTTTGTCCGACTCTCAGGCCTTTCAAAACAGGACTATATGATCCGAAGGGTGCTTCATACGGAGATCCGTGTGATAGGATCCCCAAGGGTCTATAAGGCCCTTAGAAATGAACTGAAGGATGTCTGCCTGGAACTGGAAAGGATCGAAGCCGGGGCGGGTGTCGATGACGAGCTCCTGCAGGTGATCCGGCAGATCACAGTCACATTAGATGGATTAAAGGAGGATGCGAATGGATAAGAAAGAAAAAAACGACCGCTCCGGTCTCATCTGCGCCAACAGATGCGGGGCTGTCGTCTGTTCAATCAACTACTGAAAGTATAACTGATAAACACTTTGAAATCAAGGAAAAACAGGCAGTTCTGCTTCTCCTGATTCATCTCCCGGAAAGGATACGAAGATGAGCAGGGATCCCAGGCACCTGAACACGATGACCATGAAAGAGCTCTATGACAGCGTATATCAGTCAAGGCCGCCCGTAATCGGAGACCTGCTCTATCCGGGAACCTATCTCTTTGTCGGGGCCCCGAAGCTGGGTAAGAGTTTTCTCATGCTGGAGTTTGCCTATCATGTGGCGACCGGGACGGATCTCTGGGAGTACCCGGTCCGGAAAGGAACCGTACTCTATCTGGCACTGGAAGATGAGAACCGGCGGCTGCAGGACCGGCTGTACCGGATGTTCGGAATGGACTGTACAGAGAACCTTTACCTCGGCGTTGAGGCAAGCCAGCTGCACGAAGGATTACTGGATCAATTGGAGAACTTTGTCAGGGAGCATCCGGACACGGGGCTTATCATTATCGATACCCTGCAGAAAATCCGGGAGATCGGTGATGATCGTTACAGCTATGCCAATGACTATGAGGTAATCACCAGGCTGAAGGAGTTCACGGATCGCAAAGATATCTGTCTGCTGCTGGTCCATCATACCAGGAAGCAGCAGGCTGATGATAAGTTTGAAATGATCTCCGGGACCAACGGACTGATGGGTGCGGCCGACGGTGCCTTCCTGCTTCATAAGGATAAGAGGACAAGCTGTGAAGCGGTGCTGGAAGTCTCCGGCCGCGATCAGCCGGATCAGACTCTGTACCTGAACAGGAATGCGGAAACACTGGTCTGGGATTTGGAAAAGGCAGAGGCAGAGACATCTGTGCCTAAGGCGGAACCGGTTTTGGAGGCGCTTGCAGCATTCATTACAGTCAATAACCCTGACTGGTGCGGAAGGGCAAGTGAACTGGTGGATATCCTGAAGCTGGATATGAACCCGAATACGCTGACAATGAAACTGAATATCAATGCCTCCCGGCTGTTAAATGAATATGGAATCCGCTATGAAAACAAACGGAATCACGATGGCCGGCAGGTCTTCTTTCATCTGGAACCTGAAGAGGCGTGACGGTCGTGACGATGGTGACGATGAATCCATGACCGGGGCGGTCTCAAAAAGACCGTCACGACCGTCACCATCGTCACGGGAAAGGAATGGATAAGATGCAGAAGAATATACAGATTCCTATGGAGCTCTTTATGGCAATCGTGAAATACCATCTCTTCGATATGGATGAATATGCTGCGGAGATCCGGAAAGGGCTCGAGACCAAAGTTGAAGCCGCATACCGAAGAGGGCTGTACAGCGACTATAAGACGAAGGCGGATCCGAAGGAACGTGAGCAGGCGAGGCAGAAATATCTGGATGAACGCGGCGTGCCGGAAGACTTCCGCTGGTGATTCTTCCTTGATGCCTGATACAGGAACGTGGCACGTTCCTGTGAAGACGTTTAGGAAGAAGATCCGGAGATGCTTGCGGCGATAGTTTTTGCGCAGGAGCAAAGGCCTCACAGAGCGCAATGCATTTTTGATGGCCGCAGGCTGTCAAAAGTGCTTTTGCGTTACTTTCGGCGAAAGTAACAAAGCCTTTTAACATTACCGGCATCTATAGCAGAAAAAAGGAAGGTGATTATGATACAACGGACGATTAGTGCAATGGTCGGGAAAGGATCCATCAATCATAACTGCAGGAAGTTTACGGCTGAAAATGTGGATCCGTCCCGCAGTCATTTGAATATTGAATACTGCAATGAAGATCTCCATGAGGTCTATCACGAATTATTTGATGCAGCTGTGGAGCGTTACAATGCAAAGCAGAAACGTAAGGACCGTATGATCGATGACTATTATGAAAAGATCAGATCAGGAAAGCAGGAGAAGCTTTTTCATGAGATCATTATCCAGATCGGTGACCGCGAGTCCTGTGGAGCAGCAACAGAAGATGGCAGGCTGGCTGCTGAGATCCTGGACGAATACATGAAGGAGTTTCAGGAGCGAAATCCTAACCTCAGAGTATTCTCTGCCCATCTGCATATGGATGAGGCTACACCGCATCTGCATATCGATTTTGTACCCTATACGGCCGGGAGTACAAGAGGTCTGGACACCAGAGTATCCCTGAAGAAGGCACTGGCGGCACAGGGCTTTTCCGGCGGCACCAGAAGCGAAACGGAGTGGAATCAGTGGGTGAATGCCGAAAAGGAGGCACTGGCCGCTGTCATGGATCGTCATGCGGTCGCCTGGGAAAAGAAAGGTACCCATGAGGAGCACTTGTCCGTGCTGGAGTTCAAGAAGAGGGAGAGAGCGGCCGAGGTGGCTGAGCTGGAAGAACAAAAGTTGAGCCTGGAGACGGAGGTCATGGACAAGGAAGAGGTCAAGGCTGAACTGGACAATGAGATCGCCGATACCGGGGAAAAGGTCCGAAAAGCCAGGCAGAAGTTCGAGGCTGCACAAGCAGATCTGAAAGCGATTGAGGCATTTGCGGCTGAGCACATCCGTGATCCGGAGGAGTGGCTGCCGGAAGCGGCGGCATTTGAAGGAGCAAAGGCATACAGGAAACGGATCATGCCGCTCTTTAAGAAGGTCGTTAAGCTCATTCAGCCTTTGTATACGGCTCTTGTAGATATAAAAAGGAAGTACCGGCAGGTATCGGATCGGAATCGTGATCTTGAGGGAAGAATAAGCAGGCTTCATGATGAGATCTCTGATCAGAAAGCTGAACTGAAGCTGCTTCGGGATGAAGCGCAGAATATGGAATACCTGAAGAAAACTCTCGGAGCGCCGGCTTTGGAGAAGATGATTGTAGATGCAAGAAGCAGGCTCTGGACCGAGGTGCCAAATCGAAAGCGGACCAGGACTCCTATGATGAATCGATGATTAGGGAGCGTGGTAATTAAAGAAAATCACCACAAGTCTTCTTTTGGAGGACTTGTGGTAAATGATAGTAATGATAATCTGATCTCATCTTGAAATTTCGCCTAAACGAAATTATAATAATAGTTACTTATGAGGCCACAAATTGAAAACTCAAAAGGACGGAATGCATATGACTAAGACAAATCAGGAATATTTTGATTAGCGGGAGATATCATATGTTTGAACCAATTGTTTATGATGATTATGTCAAAGCTATAAAGACTAATCAAATTCTTGGATATACTGGAGATTGTTATACGTTCTTTACGTTTTTGACGAGACAATATTCGAATCAATATATCGAGACGGTGGCAAGACATATTTTAAATAGTGGTTGTATGAAGTGCTTTTTCTATGGAGTAGACAGTGTCAATTGGGAAATGAAGGTTGACTTGATTGACAATGATCTTCATGCAACGGTAGATGACGTTTGTCTAACAAGTACTGTCGATAATGAAGATGAGTTCAGAGATGAATTGGACTTGTCCATATGTATAGTGAAGAAGCCCAGTGATATTGTAATTCTATATGACGATGAAGCAGTATATAACAGTATGAAAACCAGACTATTCCAAGAAGAGAGAGATGCATGCGATAATTGGTATGAGAGAACATCGAAGTTGTAGAATCATTGGGGAATCGTCATGGAAAGAGATAGAGAAGATATAGAAGTTTTAAACCTTCCGACAAAGGTAGAAGAAAAAATAAAACAAATAAAAGAAGATTATCTGGCAGCCTATATAATGATCGATGTTGCGGGGAAGAACGGACAAGAAATGCTCTCTGAAGAGCTTGAAAAAGCATTAAAGAATAGTCCCAAATTCTTGGCGCTAAGTCATTATTTAGATGAAACATCCAGCGAAGAAGTCTGGTTGACCGATGATAGTTACAATATCGAAGATGAATTGGATTCTGCCCTTATGCTTGAAGCTGTCAGAGGGAAAAATATCTACATCCATTATAGAGCAGCTGCTGATAGAGTTGATAAAATAAAACAACTTCTTGAAAAAGCGACAGAAGAAAAAATAAAGGAAAACAGTCTTCTGTTTGAATGGGCAAAAGAAGACGATGAGTATATATTACATATCAGGAAAAGGGTAATTCCTGAATATGAGTATACACTTCGTTTATATCAGGATGGAAATGGCGTCGTAATATATGAATCGAAATGCAATTCTGAGATAAACTATTTTAGAATTAAAGAGGCTCTCAGAAAAAATATTGTATCACGAGTGTCTGAAAAGGTTGATTATATAGTTTCTCATCCGGAGGAAGTCCATGAAGATGATCGTTATTTTGGCTGTCCCGTGCATTGCAGATATGGACTGAAATGGAAGTATAATAATGCCTATGATATGCTAAGCGATTATATGATATATGAGGACTGCGATTATGGTTTTGATGAGTATGAAACGGAGATAGCACGTATGCTGCTTGAGGCTCCTGAGGTTAGCAGTATCTGGATGAAGTATTGAAGGAACATCATGGAAAGAAAAAAGAAAGTGACAAAATCAAAGTTAGATTTGCCAGACGCTGTCTGGTATTCTATGAAAGAAGGATTATTACATGGAAAATGAAGTGATTGTACCTGGAGGACTTGTTGCTGAGATTAGACAGATAATGAATATGGCGAGGCAGAATGTTGCAAAGCAGGTTAACAGCGAACAACTCTTTGCCTATTGGAATATCGGCCGCGTAATCGTGGAATACGAGCAAAACAGTAATGAGCGGGCTGGCTATGGAAAAGAAACAATCAAGCAGCTTTCACAAGTCTTATCAAAGGAGTTTGGGAAAGGGTTCTCCCGTTCCAACCTTCAGAATATGCGATCCTTATATTTGACCTACCCAAAATGCCAGACACTGTCTGGCAAATTGACGTGGTCACATTACTGTGAACTCCTGGTGATTTCTGACCCGGATCGCCGTAGTTTTTATGAAAAGGAATGTGAACGTTCTGGTTGGTCGGTCAGGGAGCTGAAACGTCAGATTTCCACGTCGCTTTTTGAGCGATTATTGTTATCTGAGGGTAAGGCGAATAAGGAAAAGGTTTATGAACTGGCAACCAAAGGGCAGGAGATAACTGCTCCGGAGGATATCGTCAAGGATCCGTATGTATTTGAGTTTCTTGGAATCCCGGAGAATAAACCGGTTTTTGAATCTGATCTGGAAAAAGCTCTCGTCAGACAGATTGAAGATTTTATGCTGGAGTTGGGAAGAGGCTTCATGTTTGTTGGAACACAGCAAAGAGTCACACTTAATAACACGCATTATTATGTTGATATGGTGTTCTACAACAAAGAACTTCACGCTTATGTGTTGATTGAATTGAAAACTGTCAAGCTGATGCCGGAGGCTGTCGGACAACTCAATATGTATCTTAATTATTACGCCGCTGAGGTAAATGAGGCGGGTGACAATCCGCCGATAGGAATTATCTTGTGCACGGACAAGGATAACGTGAGTGCAGAGTACGCGCTCGGTGGCTTGTCAAATAACATTTTCGCTTCAACCTATACCTACGTTATCCCTGAAAAGGAAAAGCTGATCGCACAGGTGGAAGCCGTTTTGGAACAGTGGAATAAGTCGAGATAAAAAACTATTACCAGATACTTTTGAAATTATTTGACGGAATGTCAGGAGAAGCGGTGATGGATGGATACATTACAGTACAGGAAGCAGCTGAAAAATGGAATGTAACTCCCCGGCAGGTCCAGATTCTCTGCAAGCAGGGCCGCATTAAGGGTGCTGAAATGATGAGCCGGATCTGGATCATTCCAAAGGATGCGGAGAAGCCGACCAGGAAACCAAAAGAGAAGTGACAACACTTTGACAACAGAAAAATGGATAGCCTGTGGATTTAGGCTAATTCAGATAATAGAGATAATGCAGTCAACAAAACTTAACAGATATGTTTAAGCTGGCGCCCGTAAGGATAGAATACGAATAAGAAAACTCTTGTTCGCTCTCAAGCCTCTTGAGTGTCAAAATGACACATTCGTTGAACGTGCTGACCTGACGTAATGGCTCACAAAATGAACTAAACTAATTAAGCCTTGTGGCTGCAGAAACCCTGTGGTTGCAAGGCTTTTTCTATTCGCTTTACAATGTGGCAGGGGTTGAAATCAAATACGAAAATGCCGATACGGACTTCAAAATCGAGTTTTCAAGGATCGACCGAAATAAGTCGCCATTATCTGGCCATGAAAATGGCCGGATAAATGACCATTTAAGTGACCTGGAACAGGCTGTGTTAAGCTGTCTACGGGATGATCCCGGGATTACCAACGCGGAATTAATAGTAAAGACAGGAAAATCTCAGCGTACGATCACTCGTGTTCTGGCTTCGCTCAAAGGAAAGGAATTGTTCAGCCGTACCGGTTCCAATAAGACTGGATACTGGCAGGTGAAATAGCTTTTATCTGGCAATGCCTTGATAACAAATTATCACACAGGAAGAGACACCGTATAGATGATTTCTGGAGTATGGCTTATAATAACTATTATGTCAAGGATATGAGGTGGTTATATATGAGTAATATTCCGGAAATTATAAAACGCTGCTTATCCTATGATGATGAGCAAGAATGGTTTGATTTTAAAGACTGTTGGTACGAGCTCGATGGGATTGGTCAGTATATATCGGCTCTATCTAATGCTGCAGCAATGGCGGGAGAGTCTTTCGGCTATTTGATATGGGGAATAAACGATAAGACGCATGAACTGACCGACACAAAGTTCCGCTACCAGCGGGATGTAAAAAACGAACCCATAGAACATTATCTGGCAAGAAATGTATCTCCTGCAATATATTTTCTATTTGACGAGGATAGGATCAACGGGAAGAGAGTGGTTGTACTGTCTATTCCTGCTGCACGAATTGTCCCTACTGAATTTAAGGATGTTAGATACATAAGAATAGGATCGAGTAAAGAAAACATCAAAAAGCATCCGGAAAGAGAAGCAGCTCTATTCAGGGTATTGAACTATGGACGACCGAGTGTTCTAAATACACCTTCAAGATTTGAAGAATTGTCGTTTGAACAGCTTTTCCTGTATTATGAAATGAAAGGGATTCGGCTCAGAAAGAATACTTTCAAGAAGAACCTTGAACTCCTGACAGTTGATGGAAAGTATAACATGCTTGCACAGCTTTTGTCTGATGATCCGCACATAGATATTCAGTTTGCATTGTTTAATGGGAAGACAAAAGGTTCCACTATGTATGCCGTGAGAAATTTCGGGCACATGTGCCTGCTTTTGTCTCTGGATAAGGTAATTGATTTTGGAGATACTTTAAACGTGCCACAGGCGGATGAAAGAAATCGTAGGGTGGAACGAAAAGAAGTTATGCTTTTTAATCAGGTGGCATACCGGGAGGCTGTGATTAACGCTTTTGTTCATAATTCGTGGGTAAACGGTCATTCTCCAATGTTTACGGCATTTCAGGACCGTATAGAGATCACTTCAATGGGAACACTGCCGCCGGGGCAGACTAGAGAAGGGTTTTATGCAGGCGTTTCTTTACCTGTGAATGAGAAATTGGCTGAGATATTTGTGCAGCTCCACATCAGTGAGAAATCGGGACGAGGAGTGCCGAAAATTGTTGAGATATATGGAGAAGATGCATTTGATATTACGAACAATACAATAAAGGTGACGATTCCCTATGAGAGGCTCGACTTGGGGGATACTCCTCAGGATAATAAGCCTATTCCCCTAGAAATGAAAGATAATCCCCCAGATAGTAATGTTATTCCCTTAGATGAAGAATCTGATTCCTCAAACGTTAAGAATAATAAACTTGATGTAAGGATACGTGAAAGGGTTAGGAATGATGATGCAGAGTCTGTAAAGAACAGGATAGTAAACATTTGTACTGAAGCTAAAAACATACTTGAGATAATGATTGAACTTGGTTACAGAGATAAGAAAACAGTTCGTAAATATCTCGATCCTTTAGTAAAACAAGGACGGATTGCAATGACGATTCCGGATAAACCGACTAGCAGAAATCAGAAGTACATCACCATAAAATGATGTTTCTCCATTTTAAAACGGTCTCTACAAAAAGATTGAAAAAGTTGAGAACCCGCTTGCGGGTTCTCGTTTTGTCTTGCTTTAATAACTGATTTGGATTTAATTGATATAGCGAATAATTCACAGGAAATAGGTCTGTCTTTATGTGAAATAGCAAACCTCTTTAAAGTACCTAATGGTCTAATGCAACTTAATGAATTAATAACAACAAGAAAGCGAGAGCAAGACATAGTTACATTAGTTGTAGAAACATTTAAACAAGAACAAGATGCCATGGAAAGTTTATCTGCAAGAGATTTGTATTTTCTTCTACGAAGAACGGACATTTCTCCGTCTTTAGAAGAATTGATTATAGCTTTTGCTACATTGTCTAAAGATGAAATAGGCATTTTATCACAGGTTAAGAAAGCATCTGCAGCAGAGAACGTTACATATGCTCTTAAAGAAGAAAAATATTGTGTTAACAAATTACGAGCATTAGCAAAGGCTATTGAGAAGGGATTATTATAATCACCTATTTATCAATGACTTAAGTACATAAACACTTATCCTGAATTATTCACCGCGATGCGGTGAAAGCGGCTGAAAGCCGCATTGTTACTATAGTTATAATGCTTTGTTGCTTTCACTCGAAAAGTGAATAG
>CADABA010000056.1 GCA_902785985.1 uncultured Lachnospiraceae bacterium | reverse complement strand
TCAGGATCAGCAGAACGCGGTCGCCGCGGCCGATCCCGGCGCTGCGGAATACATTTGCCATCTGATTGCTGTATTTTTTTATATCCGCAAATGAAAAAATATGTTCTTCGCCCTCAACGTTGCACCATACAAGCGCGCGCTTTTCCGGCGTTTCATCTGCGATCCGATCGACAACATCGTAACCGAAGTTAAAGTTGTCGGGATAGTCCAGTGTTATTTTTTTCAGTCTGCCGTTTTCATCGACAATCTCATTACAATACTGTTTGTAGATACTCATATTTACTCCATAAAGACTGCAGCGGTCTTTGACCTGTTCATTCCATAAAGACTTCACAGGCTCCGGATCTGATTACTCCCTGCCAGCTGCACTGCCGAACAGACTGTCCGGATTTTACCGGGTCGTGCAGATCCCGGTCCTGCTTATTCCTTCATGACCGCAGCGGTTCCTGCCCTGCGGAATCTGTCATAACGCTTCTGTGTCAGCTCCGTGTCCCCTGACAGTTCTTTCAGTTCCTCCGCTAAGAGAATACGGATGCGGTCATAAAACTCTCTTTTGCCGATGTCGTCTTCAGAAAGAATACGTTCGATCACGCCGAGGCTTTTCGCGTCCTCTGCAGTCAGCTTCAGACTTGCTGCCGCGGCTTCCGCTTTGGCAGAGTCCTTCCAGAGAATGCTCGCGCAGCCCTCGGGGGAAATGACGGAATACACGGCATTCTGCATCATCCAGACCCTGTCGGCAGCAGCAAGGGCAAGCGCACCGCCGCTCCCGCCTTCGCCGATCAAAATGGAAATGATCGGAACGCAGAGGGTCGACATCTCGAGCAGGTTCTCGGCAATCGCCTGTCCCTGTCCTCTTTCCTCAGCGCCGACTCCGCAGTACGCACCGGCTGTGTCCACAAAGCAGATGACCGGTCTCCCGAATTTCTCTGCCTGCTTCATCAGGCGCAGGGCTTTGCGGTAGCCTTCCGGATGCGGCATGCCGAAATTTCGATACGTGCGCTCTTTTGCGGTATGCCCCTTCTCGATTGCAATGACCGTGACAGGCGTTCCGTTCAGCCGGGCAATTCCTCCGACAACGGCAGGATCATCCGCAAAGCGGCGGTCCCCGTGCATTTCCAAAAATCCATGAAAAATAGTATTTATATAATCAAGCCCCGTCGGACGTCTGCTGTCACGGGCAAGCTTCACGCGTTCATAAGCCGCATTATTCATATCAGATCCTCCCCCCGGCAGCGTTCCTCATGCCAAATCCTCCCCCAGCAGAATTACTCATACCGGCGACCTCCCACTGTGCATTTTTAAGAGCTCCGTCAGACATTTCTTCTGGTCGCAGCGGGGAAGAATGCTGTCAATAAAACCGTGTTTCAGGACGAATTCGGACTTCTGGAATCCGTCAGGCAGAGACTTCTTTGTTGTCTGCTCGATCACTCTTGCCCCGGCAAAGCCGACCGTCGCGCCGGGCTCTGCAAGAATAATATCCGCTTCCATAGCGAAACTGGCCGTCACACCGCCGGTCGTCGGATCGGTAAGAACGGCGATATACAGAAGTCCTGCATCACTGTGCCGCCTGACCGCAGCGCTTGTTTTCGCCATCTGCAAGAGCGACAGCAGCCCTTCCTGCATGCGGGCTCCGCCGGAGACGGTAAAGCCGATGACCGGCAGACGGTGCTTCACGGCATATTCAAACAGGGAAGTGATTTTTTCGCCGACGGCGCTGCCCATACTGCCCATCATGAAGTAAGGCTCCATAACAAACAAACAGCACTTCTGCCTGCCGATCAGAGCGGACCCGCAGATTACGGCTTCTTTCTCACAGCTCGCCGCGCGTACGGTCTCGATTTTGTCGTTATAGCCGGGAAAATTCAACGGATTTTCCGACTTCATATCGGAAAAGAGTTCGTGAAAGCTTCCTCTGTCAGCTGTCATCTGTATTCGCTGGCGCGCTTTCATTCGAAAATGGTATCCGCAGGGGCAGACAAGATCATTTGCCCAGAGACGGCTCAGCGGAATATCCCTGTGGCAGTTCGGGCATTTTTTCTCAGGCTCACCGGAATCACGCTGAACGGGAGCGGAAGTGCGCCCGCCTTCCTCCAGCCGGTTCTTCGGTTTCATAAAATTCAACAATGCCATTTCATCACCTGCTTCCCATAAAGGTCAGATCATAATCGCCGGACGAAAAACGCTCATCCCCGACGATCCGGAGCTCTTCCTCGATGTTCGTCGAGATGCCGTCAATCACCAGTTCACAGAGTGCTGCACGCATTTTACGGAGAGTCTCCTCCCTCGTCTTTGCGTAAACGATCAGTTTTCCGAGCAGCGAGTCATAGTACGGAGATACGACCGTCCCGGCGACCAGGCAGGTATCGAAGCGCACGGACGGACCTCCCGGAACATGGAGCATTTTCAAAGTTCCGCAGCTTGCCGCGTTGATCCGGCATTCGAGGGCCGAGCCGTTCATCCGGATGTCTTTCTGCGTGAAATTCAGCGGAATGCCGGCTGCGATGCGGATCTGCCATTTCACAAGATCAACGCCTGTCAGCATTTCCGTTACGCAGTGTTCGACCTGGAGCCGTACGTTCATTTCCATGAACCAGAAATGGCCATCACGATCCAATAAAAATTCAAGTGTCCCTGCACCGACATACCCGATCTTCTTTACGGCATCCGCTGCAAGCTCCATGATCTTTTCGCGCTGTCCGTCATCGACAGCGGGAGAGGGCGTTTCCTCCAGTAATTTTTGATTTCGCCTCTGCAGAGAACAGTCGCGGTCTCCGAGGCACACGGCATTTCCGTGCTCATCAGCGAGGACCTGCAGTTCTACGTGCCTGGCCGGGAAGATATATTTCTCAAGATACAGGCTGCCGTCACCGAAAGCATTCAAAGCTTCGCTCGATGCCTGCTGATACGCATATTCAAGCTCCGCTTCGGAACGGATCAGGCGGATCCCTCGTCCGCCCCCGCCTGAACAGGCCTTGAGCATGACGGGATAACCAATCCGTCCGGCTGTCCGCTTTGCTTCTGCAGCGGAAGCCACGGCTTCTGTTCCCGGGATGACCGAAAGGCCTGTTCCACGGATCAGCTCTTTCAGTTTTGCCTTGTCACTGAGGCGTTCCATACTCTCGGGATCGGGTCCGATGAACACGAGTCCGTTCTTTCTGCAGGCTCGGGCAAAATGCGCATTTTCAGACAGGAACCCGTAACCGGGATGGATCGCCTGTGCGCCCGCCAGAAGAGCGGAGCTGATGATCTGATCTTCATTCAGATAGCTTTCCGAGGCTTCCGGCCCGCCTATACAGTAGCTTTGATCGGCGAGCGCGACGTGAAGGGCGTTCTGATCTGCCTCGGAATAGACAGCGACCGTGGCCACGCCCATTTCCTTGCAGGCCCGAATGATTCGGACAGCGATTTCGCCGCGGTTGGCGATCAGTATTTTTGAAAACATAGTTACTACCTTTCTCATCAACCAATGCAGGATGCTTCAGCCATGAGTGTGTTCACTCTCCTGTGACTGCGAATGAAAAGTCAGCCGACGCGCACAGCCGTCCGTTCACAGAGACTGTGCCCTCGGCAAAATAAAACGGATGCTTTACGCGTTTGATGCGGCACTGCGTCCCGATCGTATCGCCCGGTCTCACGGGAGAGCGGAATTTCACATTGTCGAGCCCGGTGTAGACAGGCAGCTTACCCTCGCTCAAAGTATCCTGCAGCAGTACGCAGGCGGTCTGTGCCAGGATCTCACAGAGGATCACGCCCGGAACGATGGGATTGCCGGGAAAATGTCCCCTCAGGAAGAACTCGTCCCCGCGAACAGTATACTGTCCGATGGCAGTGCCTTCTCTGTTTTCCACTTCGTCAAGGAGCAGCATGTGATCCCTGTGAGGCAGTATCGTCATGATTTCTTCTCTGTTCAACTTCTTACCTCCTGATACAAAAAGTCTTTGTACCGTACTGAACGTCTCAGACTCCTGATATGAAAAGTCTTTGTACCGTACTGAACGTCTCAGACTCCTGTTACAAAGAGTCTTTGTACCGTACTGAACGTCTCAGACTCCTGATATGAAAAGACCTTTGTTCCATAGCCGACTTCTTATCTCCGGATCCTGAACAGCTCTGTCCCGTACTCAACGACCTGTCCGTTTACAGCACAGATCTCCGAAATGATGCCGTCCACCTCGGCGGTGATCTCATTCATAAGCTTCATTGCCTCCACGACGCAGAGAGTCTGTCCTTTTGCCACATTGTCCCCGACGGAGACATAGGGATCGGCATTTTCTGCGGGAGCCGCATAAAACACGCCGACGATCGGCGATTTAACACTGATATAGTCTTTCGGAGCAGATGCTTCCTGCGTATTGCCGGCAGATTCGGGAACAGAATATACGGTTTCTGCAATCGGTGCCGGGACGGAACGTTCCAGGCGGATTCTGCGGTTCTCCTCCGTAATTTCCAGTCCGGTCAGGCCGAGTTCCTTCATCAGCCCGGCATATTTACGAATCTCTGTTTCTTTCATCGAATCAAACCTTTCTGAACGCAAGGCAGGCATTGTGACCGCCAAACCCGAGAGAGTTGGAGAGCGCCAGTGTGATCTCCGCCTTTACGGCAGTATTCGGAACACAGTTCAGATCACACTTTTCATCCTGCTCCTGCAGATTGATCGTGGGAGGAATCACACCCTCGTTCAGCGCAAAGAGGCAGGCTATCGCTTCGACCGCGCCTGCAGCGCCAAGCATATGTCCGGTCATGGACTTCGTGGAGCTGACGAACGCTTTCCCTGCATTTTCCTCTCCGAGTGCTCTCTTGATCGCGATTGTTTCGACTGCGTCGTTCATCGGCGTACCTGTTCCGTGCGCGTTGATATACACGGTATCGTTATCCGTATGACCGGCTTCCTTCATGGCCTCTGTCATCGCCTGCGCACCTCCGCGGCCGTCGGGATGCGGAGCGGTGATGTGATAAGCGTCGCAGGTGGAACCGTAGCCGCACACTTCGCCGTAGATCTTTGCCCCGCGGGCCTTTGCGTGTTCGTATTCCTCGAGAACAAGCGCGGCAGACCCTTCACCGATCACAAAACCTCCTCTGCGCTTATCAAATGGCAGAGAGGCCGCGTCCGGATCTTCGGAAACGGAAAGCGCCTTCATATTGGAAAACCCTGCGACGGCGATCGGAACGATGGAAGCCTCGGCACCGCCGGTGATCACGGCGTCGGCATATCCGTGGCGGACAAGGCGCATCGCTTCTCCGATGGCATTGGAGCCGGAAGCGCAGGCGGTGACAGCAGGCATGGCAGGTCCGCGGCAGTCATGGCGGATCGCGATCAGGCCGGCTGCCATATTGCCGATCATCATCGGGACGAACAGCGGAGAGACCCGGCGCGGGCCTTTTTCCAGGAGCCTGGTGTGTTCTGTCTCAAATGTACCGATCCCGCCGATCCCCGTGCCGAAGAGTACGGCAAAGCGTTCCGGTTCGACAGTTCCCTTCACACCGCTTTCCTCGACCGCCTGCTGTGCTGCCGCAACGGCAAATCGGGCATAACGGTCGGTGCGAAGTATTTCATTTACCTCCAGATACTTTTTCGGATCAAAGCCCCTGACTTCAGCGCCCAGCTTTGCCTTGAAATGATCCGTATTGAAATGTGTAATGGGAGCAATGCCATTCATGCCGCGTTTCATATTCTGCCAGGTATCGGCGGCATTATTTCCCAACGGAGTGACCGCACCGATCCCGGTGACGACAACTCGTCTGTTCTGACTTATCATATTTTCTCCTTACATGGCGATTTCACCGTTGACTTTTTCGCATCACACAGCGATTTCACCGTGGACTCTTTCACGTCACACAGCAATTTCACCGTCGACTTTTTCATGTCTCTCTGTGCTCTCGCCATCTGATTTTTTCCTTACATAGCGATTCCGCCGTCGACGCGGAGGACTTCGCCGGTCACATACTTTGCGGTTGCCAGATAGGCTGCCGCGTCCGCTACATCCTCCGGTTCGCCCATCCTGCCGAGGGGAATCCTTTTGAGGAGCGGATTGTCCGTCTGGTCCCCGGTCATATCCGTTGCGATAAACCCGGGAGCGATCGCGTTGCAGCGGATGCCTTTCGAAGCGAGCTCCTTTGCCGCAGACTTTGTCAGTCCGATCAGGCCGGCTTTCGAGGCAGAATAGTTGCATTGACCTGCATTGCCCATCATGCCGGACACCGAGGCGATATTGATAATGCAGCCCTCCCGTGCCCGAAGGAAGAGCCCCGTCATGTAGCGGATCATGTTGAAAGCGCCTTTGAGGTTGGTATCCAGGACCGCATCGAAATCTTCCTCCTTCATCATCGCAAGCAGACCGTCCCGGGTGATACCTGCATTGTTCACGAGGATCTGTGCCGTACCGAAGTCTGCCCTGATCTTTGCGACGGTTTCTTTTGTTGCAGAGAAATCAGAGACGTCGCATTGATAGGCTTTTGCCTGCACACCGTATTCCTGTCTGCATTGCTCACAGACATTCTCTGCAGCGGCTGCATTTCCCGCATAAATGACCGCTGCATTCACACCCATCGACGCGAGCTTATGGACGATCGCTGCGCCGATTCCGCGGGAACCGCCTGTCACGACCGCTGTTTTTCCTTTCAGCATCCTTCCGCCTCCTTAAGATAATCGAAAACACTGACCGCTCTTACCTCTGTGCTGATCTTCCTGATCATATTGGTGAGCGTTCTTCCCGGACCGATCTCGATAAATGTATCCGTGCCGTCCGCAATCATATTGCGAACGGTCTTCTCCCATTGCACGGGATGGCAGATCTGGGCAGAAAGCAGACCCGCGGCATCCTCCCCGTACGGCTCTGCCGTCTTATTGGAGTAGAGTGGGATGCTCTGCCTGCCCATCTTCACATTTGCCAGTTCCCCGGCAAATGCCTTCGCCGCCCCGTTCATGAACGGAGAATGAAAAGCTCCCTTTACTTTCAGCAGAATGGCCCTGCCACCCGCTGCTTTCACGTCGGCGAAGAAATCCGCCATCTGAGAGGAGAGACCGGATACCGTGATCTGGCCGGGGCAGTTGAAGTTCACAGGGTAAATATCGGAATAGTTCCTGCACACTTTCTCTACCTCTTCGGGCCTGAGCCTCAGAACAGCAGCCATCGACGTGTCGAACTTTACAGCTTCATTCTGCATCAGTTCACCGCGCTTACAGACCAGACGGAAACCGGTCTCATAGTCAAATACTCCGCTGACCGCTGCGGCAGTGACCTCGCCGAGAGAAAAACCGGCAGCTGTGTCCGGAGCGATCCCCTCTGTCATCAGAACGCATGCTGCCGCAAGTTCCGTCGCAAAAAGGCAGGGCTGTGTATTGCCGGTCTCCCTCAGTTCATTCTCCGTGCCGTCAAAGCACTGGGAAGACGTGCCGGGACGGATACCGTCACACAAATCATAAATCTTTCGGGCGGCCTGATAGTTTTCATACAGATCTTTTCCCATTCCCGGGAACTGGTCGCCCTGACCTGAAAAAACAAATGCTATTTTACCCATTGTGATGCCCCGAGGAGGACAGGCTCCGCTTCCTCCATAACTTCCTTCACTATTTCCGCGGCAGGCTGTTCCTTTCTGACCATGGCTGCGATCTGCCCGGACAGGAAGCAGCCTTTTTCGCTGTTGCCTTCCTGTACGGCCAGTCTCAAGGCTCCGACTCCCATTTTCTCCAGCTCGTCATCCGGCATACCGCCGTATTCGGCTTTGGAGTAGTCTCTGGCGAACTGTGTTCTGAGACTGCGTACAGGATGGCCCAGACGTTTCCCGGTGACCATTGTGCAGAGATCACCGGCCTTCAGGATCTTTTCCTTATATACAGGGTGGATATTGCATTCTCTGGCGCATAGGAAACGGGTCCCCATCTGGACTCCCTGAGCGCCCAGGATAAATGCTGCGGCAGCACCCCTGCCGTCCGCGATTCCTCCCGCCGCTATGACCGGCAGTGTGGTCGCGTCGCAGATCTGCGGAACGAGGACCATCGTCGTGAGCTCACCTACATGACCGCCGCTTTCACCGCCTTCCGCAATCAGGGCGGAAGCACCGAGACGGGTCATCAATCTCGCCATCGCGACCGAAGCGACGACCGGAATTACCCTGATTCCCGCTGCAAGCCATTCTTTTATATATTTGGATGGATTGCCTGCGCCGGTCGTCACGGCTTCGACCTTTTCCTCTGCAACGATCTTTGCGACTTCCTCTGCGAACGGACTCAGCAGCATGATATTTACACCAATCGGTCTGTCGGTGATCTTTCTGGCAATCCGGATCTGCTGCCTGACATAATCCCCGGGAGCGTTCCCTGCCCCGATGATGCCGAGACCTCCGCCTTCTGAAACAGCAGCGGCAAGGCTCCCGTCAGCCACCCAGGCCATACCGCCCTGGAATACCGGGTACCGGATTCCCAGCATTTCACAAATTGCTGATTTGATCATAGGCATTAACCCTTCCTGCTCTGAATGAACTGATCCAGATCGGCGATGGTCTCCACCTTCTGATCCAGATCGATCTCGATCCCGATCTCGTCCTCCAGGCTCATAAGAAGTTCTACCGTGTCGAGAGAGTCGATCCCGAGCTCTGAGAATTTGCTCTCCGGTCTTACAGCTGAAATATCGCAGCCTGTTCGCTCTGCAACGATCTTTGCAATGGAATCAAAATACATAATGAAATACCTCCAAAAAATGATTTTCCTGCGGCAGCGTTCTCCTGCCTGCCGCTGACTAATATACCAGTCCTCCGTTCCACCAAATGAACCACGGCGTTCCAAAAGCGTTCCTGTTTTGTAAACTATTTATGAATTTGACCGATTTTCCGGATTCGACTGCCCGATCCTTCATCAGATCAGCGCGGGATAATCGTGGCTTCCATCATGAGTAAGTTGACAAAGGAGGTATTCTGAAGACGAATATCATGAAATGAAATACTGGTATTAGCGTATCTTCCTGCGAACGGGTATAATAAAAGAGACTATATGGATTCCCGATCCCTGATCGGGGATAAGCAGAATAAAGTAAAGAAAGGACACAGTCAGTGAAGAGAAAAGGGAAGGTGGACTGCCTGTCCTGATGAAAGAGGTAGACTATGAGAAAACAGGAACTGCAAGCGGGGATCATTGCGGCAGTGATATGGCTCTTTTGGATCATCATTACGCTGAATCCTCAGATGGTTCACTTCGTCGCTAATAACATGGATAAGCTGATACCGCCGGCCTGGCTGAAGATCTTCGGTACGCAGGCAGCGATCGTTGTCCTGATCCTGGGTCTTTTGATTAATCAGAGGGCGATTGTCGGATTAAGCTGTCTGATGATAATCGGCCTGGATGGCTGGGAGCTTTTACGGATGAAGAATGTACTGATGATGTTCTTAAGGGGAGGAAGAAGCCTGTATCCTGTTGTATTTCTGGCGGAAGATTTGTCCTTCCTGCTGCTTTTCCTGATCGTCGCACGGGGAAAGTCCGGAGGCTGGATCCTGGCTGAGTCAGTCTTTGCATTGATCAGTCAGATCTGCAGTGTTATGATGCCCGCCTCTCTCAGAATGCCGGGAGACCCCGAACTTCTTGTTCCTGGAATAATCACGTATGTTTTGGCAATGGCGGCGACCGGCATGTACTGTGCAGGGATAAAACCGGAAATGCTGAATGAAATGCTAAGTAAAAGCAGAGACACGGGCAGTCCCGGGAAGGATTACAGAAGCCTTACGACCAGCCTCCGCCGAGGCTCATCCGGGGAGGATATCCGGAAAGAAAGGGAAACAGAGTCCGCGGAGAAAAAAGAACGTATCAAAAATCTGAAAGCATTGCGGGATAACGGGCTGATGTCAAAAGAAGAGTACAATGAGATGGTCGAAAAGATCAGGAGATCATGAAGAGGGCTTCTGTTATGACAGATTCGGTCAATGTATTTGACAGGGTATGGTGATCGGATTCTTTTTTCCTGCTTTACAAGGCATTGCTGACGATAAGGAGTACATAATGAAGAAAAAAGCAGATGAACTTCTTCCGGATCTCAGGAATTTTTTCTGGCCTCGGCCGACGATTATAGAGATACTTGGATGTATTGTCCTGGTTCTTTCCTTATTTGCGATAATGTATGCTCTTTTACGAACAGGCGGGCCAGCGATGGGCTACCGACCGTTTTCAAGGCAAGAAAGATTTTTTGTGGCATGCATTTTTCCTGCAGGCTGTCTTTTTTACGCATTAATTCAGTTCGTTCGTTCATTTCTTCTCATGAAATCCATAGATAAACGATGGCCAACAAAGGAAGAGAAAGAAAGGCTAAATAAAAACTTTGCAGAGGCAGCCACTGTGTTTCGGGGAACTGTTAAAATCGGAAAAGAGTATACATTTCTGCGCATGGAGCAAAAGATTATTGAAACAAAACTTATTCGTTCTTTTCAAACAGAGACACGTTCCTACGCGCGGGGGAGTGTAAGGTCCATTATAGCGTTAGTACGGGATCCGGGAGAAGAGTATAAAAGAGAGATAGATGTCCTGTTTCTCGGCGCAAATAAAAAAGGAAAAGATGAAGCCGATGACCTGATCAATGAAGCCATAAGTGTTCTGAGATTCATGCTCCGGGAAAAATCAGATGACGAGTAAACATGAGTTGCCCCCTGTCTTTTTTCATGATTAAATAAAATTAAAGAATGCTGCTGCCGGCAGGCGATGAGGGGCAATTTCTAAGTCATTGTAAAGTGCAGCAGAGATGAAAAGAGTTTTCAAATCACTACATAGTATACATCGAAAAGGAAGAATGAATTATGCCTAAGATTACATTTATGGGAGCCGGCTCAACGGTATTTGCAAAAAATGTGCTGGGTGACAGCATGATGACACCGGCGCTCGCAGAGAGCACGATCGCGCTTTATGATATCGATCATGTTCGCCTTGAAGAATCTGCTGCTATGCTGGAGGCGATCAACAGGAATGCGGGATCCAGGGCCAGGATCGAGAAGTATCTGGGAACAGAGAATCGCAAAAAGGCACTGGCCGGTGCCAATTATGTAGTCAATGCCATCCAGGTCGGCGGGTATGATCCCTGTACGATCACGGATTTTGAGATTCCGAAGAAATATGGTCTCAAGCAGACCATCGCGGATACACTTGGCGTCGGCGGAGTATTCAGAGCTCTCCGCACGATTCCTGTCATGATGGATTTTGCAAGAGATATTGAAGAGGTGTGTCCGGATGCATGGCTCCTCAATTATACCAATCCGATGGCTATGCTGACCGGCGCCATGCTGCGTTATACAGGCGTGAAGACCGTCGGCCTCTGTCACAGCGTTCAGGTCTGTGCTCCGACCATTCTGAACGAGCTGGGGATCGGCTATGATGATACGGTACAGTGCAGGATCGCCGGGATCAATCATCAGGCATGGCTTCTTTCATGCACCAAGAACGGTCAGGATATTTATCCGGAGATCAGGAGAAGAGCGCTC
>CADABA010000055.1 GCA_902785985.1 uncultured Lachnospiraceae bacterium | reverse complement strand
GTGGCACCTTTTCGGACCAATCCTGGCAATTAACCGTGTAGGCTATCAGGGCCATGTTATCCCGGTCATGCTGGCGGTCCTTTTCATGAGCAAGCTGGAAAGCTGGCTGCACAAGCATGTTCCGGAGATGATCGACCTCTTCGTAACACCGCTTACCACAGTCCTTGTAACCGCTCTTGTTACACTTACCATTATCGGACCGATCTTCTCGACACTTGAGACACTCGTTCTTAACGGAGCTCAGAAGCTGGTCGCCAACCCGTTCGGTTCCATGGTCATGGGTGCCCTTTATCCGTGTACAGTCGTCATGGGTCTGCACCATATGTACAACGTTATCGAAGCCGGTATGCTTTCCGTTGAAGGCGGTCTTAACACATGGATGCCGATCGCTTCGGCAGCGAACTTCGCACAGTTCGGCGCCTGCCTTGCTGTCGGTCTCAGATCCAAGAACAATAAGACAAAGGCAGTTGCGATCCCGTCTTCCATGTCCGCGGCTCTCGGTATCACAGAACCGGCTATCTTCGGTGTCAACATGCGCTTCATGAAGCCGTTCGTCGCAGGTATGATCGGCGGTGCTGTCGGCGCTCTCGTGGCTGCATTTATGAAGATCGGTGCTTCCGCATATGGTGTCACCGGTATTCCGGGCTACCTGACCATCAACAACGCAGGGCTTTACACGATCGTTCTTGCGATCTCCGGCGGTCTTGCATTTGCTATCACCAACGTTATCTTCAAGGAAGATGAGCCGAAGAAGAAAGCAGCTCCGGCAGCTCCGGCGGTCGACATGGCTTCCCAGCCGGTCGTTATTGAAGTCGGCGCTGACAAGATCATCTCCCCGGCAGTCGGAACACTCGTAAAGCAGGAGAATATCCCGGATGAAACATTTGCTTCAGGTGTCCTCGGCGCAGGTCTCGGAATTGCTCCGACCAAGGGCGTTGTTGTCGCTCCGTGCGACGGCACGATCTCCACAGTTGCTGAGTCTAAGCATGCAATCGGTATTTCCACAGATACAGGCCTCGAGCTTCTCATCCATGTCGGCGTTGATACCGTCAAGATGAACGGCGACGGATTTGTGCCGGCGGTTGCTGAAGGCGATACAGTAAAGAAGGGCGATCTGCTCCTGAACTTCGATATCGACAAGATCAAGAAGGCGGGGTATTCGGATACGGTCGTATTCCTGCTCACAAATTCGGATGACTTCAACGAAGTGAAGGTCAACGCATAAAGAAAACGACGGCTTTTCGCGGCAATGTAATTATGGCCCGGATCCTTATGGATCCGGGCTTTTTCTTCTTCATCGCGCAGTACTCGCGATTTATCCATGAGATACGCATGTAAAGTGATAGTCGCCATCATCAATACGCAGTGCTGTTTTGATCCGGCAGCTGATCCATTTGCGACAGCACCGATCCTGCCGATGATCCATTTATGACAGCACCGATCCCGCCGCCGAAAGGCGGTCCTCTCCCCCCGGGTTGTATTTGTCTCCTGATCTGTGTTATACTGCCTTTGGGGAAATAATTATAACGGGGGAATGATGACATATGAAAAGGATTCTGGCGCTGCTTCTGACAGCGGCTGTTCTTGTGTCTTTTTACGGATGCAGAGGAGGCAGGGAAGATTTTTCCGGCGATGAATCGTCGACTGTATCCGGACCGAAAAGTGAAGAACAGGCAGCTCTGGATGAGATCAGAAAATCTGAACTGACCTGTCCCGGCAAGACCGTCGCTCTGACGGAGGAGGCCGCGAAGCTCTGGCTGCTGGCAGGCGGCAAGCTTTACGCGGTCTGTGATTGTGAAAATGTCATATCCGGTCTCGAAGGAGATGAGAAAAAAATCGGCAAAAAAGGTGTCATCCGTGCGGAGGAAGTCGTGCAGCTTGCACCGGATTATGTGCTCCTGGATGATTCCCTCCCGAATGCGGAGGAACTGAAAGAGGCTTTGTCGAAAGCCGGGATCAGGTGTGAGGATACCACGATCATTTCATTTGACGACTACTTTTCCACCTTTAAAAATTTCTGTATGATGACGAAAAATACAGAAGCATACGAAAAGGGAGCTCTTAATGTGCGGGGCAGGCGGACTGCAATCATGCGCAAAGCGGCAAACGAGATGCCGGATCTTATGCTCTCACTCGGCATGGAGAGGATGGAGTCCGGGTCAGCCTCTGCGAACAGCGGCAAAGGTTCCGGAACGGCAGGCTCCGGAAATGTCAGTTTCGAGCTGATCCGGGTCACTGCGGATGGGGCAGCGGTCGCATCGAAAAATGACTGGGTCTGCAGTATGCTGGAGGATCTGGGACTGGTCAATCTCTGTACGGGAGAGGAGCCGGTCACGGTCACCTGGAAGAAGGCAGGGAAAAATAAGACGGCATCATCAGCTGCCGCAGAAACGTCTTCCGCTTCGGCATCTTCCGGGACAGCGGAATCCGGGAAAGCGGAATCCGGAGCAGCTGAATCCGGAGCAGCGGAATCATCCGGGACGGCACAGGATATCTCCGGAGAGACAGAGTCTTCCTGGACGGAAGGAAGTATATCCGACGCAGAGAACTCTGAAAGCGGAATGGAAAAGAATGGAACGGAATCCGCTTTTTCCGAAGACGAGAGTACTGCCGGCAAGATCCCTGATGCGGGGACAGAGACCGGGGAGGGCGGAGAACAGGCCGCAAATGAGAGTCGGGCTTCGGCTGCAGCAGACAGCAAAGCGGAGTCGACCGCATCGGCGACCGGTGCGGCTGCGAAGACAGAGGAGGCATCTGCTGCAAAAGACCGCGAGGCTTTTGAAAAAGAGATCAGGAAGAATCCGGATTTCATTTTTGTGGTCTATTGTGAAAATGAAAAACAGGGCAGGAAGGAGCTGGAAGCGCTGACCGGGTCGATGAAGGGATGGAACAGCGTTAAGGCGGTAAAGTATAATCACATGCTCACTCTTCCGAAGGAGTCGTTCTGCACACTCCCGAATGATGCCTGGGATCTTCCCATGGAGTATCTGTATCAGTCGATTTTTCTTATGGGATAAATGTGATGGGCATAACAGGCTTTTCGAATACGCTGAACAAAAATCCCGCGCCAGCTCTCGCGAGCGGGACCTGGATCTGAGGAAGGATCCTTGTGAACCAAAATAATGTTCAGAGAGCAAAAGGATAATTAACTCTGACACCGGATGCAATTCCGTGCCGGAGAGCAGAGCCCCGGCGGATCACAGCCGCGCAATGAAGGTGTTTCGCCCCTTGCGCCGCGCGGCGAGATGCCGGGGCATTCTTTACAGAAAAGGAACTGAACTTTCCGCATGCATTACTGTGACTGCGGCCGGGAATAAACGGAGGGAATATGAAATCTGCTGCAATTTTTGATATGGATGGGCTGATGTTCGATACGGAGAGAATATACAGAGATAACTGGATGCTTTATGCACCGCGATTCGGGTATGAAGCGAATCCCGAATTCCCAAAGGCTGTCTGCGGTACGAGCGGGCAGCATATGCTCGATGTCATTGAATCGTATTACCCGGGAATTGACGCGATGGGGCTGAAGCTTGCGGTGCGTTCTGCCGTGGAGGCTGCGATCCTGCAGTCTGTCCCTCTTATGCCCGGAATACGGGAGATCCTTCAGATGTTCAGAGAGAAGGGGGTGCCCTGTGCCGTGGCTTCAAGCAGCCGTGCCTCGAAAATAAAACACTGCCTTTTCAAGAGCGGCCTGGCGGAATTTTTTGCGGTCTCGGTCTCGGGGGAAAGTGTCGAACACGGGAAACCGGCTCCGGATATTTTTCTTCTCGCTGCCGAAAAACTCGGGTTTCCTCCTGAGGACTGCTATGTATTCGAGGATGGCCTGAACGGGGTGCATGCCGGAATAGCAGCAGGCTGTACGACAATCATGATCCCGGATCTGCTCGAGCCGGATACACTTGCCAGAGAGAAGTGCGCAGGGATATATCCGAATCTCGATAAAGCAAGAAATGCGATTCTCGGGGGAGAAGTGTAAAAATGCGGAAGGCCGGGCTTCGATGCACTCTGAGATTCAGGAACGCCGAGACGTTGATTTTACGGAACGCCCCGGCCTTTTTTATACAGCGTGCATGGCCGCAGAGTGCCTTCTGCGGAAACTATCTTCACAAAACCTGCAAATTGTGAACACAATTCCTTCATAAAAAAGTCTTAAAACTAGAAGCATCAAAAGAAACGGAGCGGTTTTAAGTTCAGGTTTCCACCCGTACTTTTCATACTTCGTCAATAATAAAAAATACAGAATAACTTTCACAGGGAGAGAAGAACCGCTGAGGCTGTCCGGAAGCGGAGACTGCCGGTTCGCTCATCCGTATTTTTCGTAAAGAACTGATGAAAGGATTCTGCCAGGAGGTTAATTTTATGAAGGACTATAAGAAAAAAAACAGGAAATCATTTGCAGCGAAGGTCGGATGTACAGCAGGGCTTGCGGCAGTGTTCGGGCTTGTGGCATCGGGTGTGTTCGTTTCCACGACATCGGTTGCATCCAATGTGCGGTTCGCAAAGGCGCAGACCGCAATGGTCGCCTCAGATCAGAACGGAGTCGTAACAACAGATATAAATATCGGGTCAACTGCCGAGGACAATAAAGTCACGGAGCAGGAGACAGGAAAGACCCTGACAGTCCAGGAGGTGGCTGCGAATGCAATGCCGGCCATGGTTGCGATCACGAATACAACGGTTCAGGAAGTGAATGATTATTTCGGAGGATTCGGTTTCTTCGGAGGCCATGGACGGGACGGATCGAACACGGTCGAGTCGGTCAATGCAGGCACAGGGGAGATCATAGGAGAGACAGACGATCAGCTTATCATTGCGACAAATCAGCACGTTATAGCGGATTCGACAACTCTTTCAGTGGCCTTCATCGATGAGAGCGCCGCAACTGCTTATGTTCTCGGTGAGGATGCGTCAGCAGATCTTGCAGTGATCGCGGTCAATAAGTCGGATCTTTCTGAGAGCACACTTGAAGCAATCCGTGTTCTTGCGGTCGGAAGCTCAGATGAACTCGTCGTCGGCGAGTCGGTCGTTGCGATCGGAAATGCACTGGGATACGGACAGTCTGTTTCGGCGGGCGTTGTGAGCGCAAAGAACAGAGCTCTTGCAGATGAGAACGGAAATACTGAAGGAACACAGAATGGCCTGATTCAGACGGATGCGGCCATTAACCCGGGCAATTCAGGCGGAGCGCTCCTCAACATGAAGGGTGAACTCGTCGGGATCAATTCAGCAAAGTATGCAGATACGGATGTAGAGGGAATGGGCTATGCGATTCCGATCACCGATGCACTTCCGATCCTGCAGAGCCTTCAGAACGGCGAGCCGGCAAGCGGACACGAATCCGCTTCGAACGGTGTCCGGCTGGGCATCACAGGAGCAACGGTGACAGAGATCAATGCAGGGTATTATGATCTCCCACAGGGCGTGTATGTAAGCGAAGTCGAGTCCGGTTCAGCCGCAGCGAACGGAGGTGTCATGGCCGGTGATATCATTACGGCAATCGGCGATACTCCGGTCAGAACAATAGAGAATCTCTCACAGGCTCTTACAGGCTACAGCGCAGGGGACAGCGCGGTGCTGAAAGTGTGCCGTGAGCAGTCCGGCACTTACACTGAGGGAGAGCTGACAGTCACTTTCGACAGCAATGCGAACATGTAAATAAAGTCCGGACGCTGACTGTGATCATGCAGGTTCAGGGAAGGGACTTTCCCAATAAGCGTAAAAAAGTGCATAAATATTCATGAAGGAACATCAAGAGCGCCGGTACTTTAAATTTTCAAACGAAAGTGCAGAAAATTTGAAGTACCGGCGCTCGAGGACTGAGCGCGAGCGGTTCCTGAATGAACTGTTTATGCATATACTACTTAATACGACAGCTCCTTTCTGATCTTTGTGAAGCAGGGATCAATACGGTTTCAATTTCCGCATCAATCTTAACTTTTTATCTCAGTGGGGAAGACCCCCGCTTCTATAACCCACTGAGATAAACGCCTCCGGCGGATCGCAGCCGCGCAAAGAGGAAGGTGCTTCGCACCATGCGCGGCGCGGCAAGAACGCTGAGGCGTTCTTGAAAAAGAAAGTGGAGCACGCTTACCGATTATTGCCCTTTTTGGGCAGCGGGTGTAAAATGAACAGACAATAAGGGGATCGGCGCCAGGGGGCGGACGCCGGTAAGTTGATACGGAGGATGGTATGACACAGCCACAGATGCTTTTGATTTATAATTCACGCGCGGGGAAGGGGAGTTTTCTTACCAGACTGCCGGAAGTCATCGATATGTTCGTCAAAGGCGGTTTCCGGGTAGAGGTCTATCCGACACAGGCGGCAGGCGATGCAATTGAGAAAGTGTCGCACATCCCGGGATATATCAGCCTGGTCGTCGCGGCAGGCGGAGACGGGACACTCGACGAGGTCGTGACCGGCCTTTTGAAGAGCGGCAGGGACGTGCCGCTCGGGTATATACCGGTCGGATCTACCAATGATTACGCGGCGAGTCTCAAGCTGTCCTTTAATGTGCTCGAGGCGGTCGGAGATATTCTGGGCGGAGAACCCCAGGCTGTTGATATGGGCGAATTTAATAACGAGATTTTTGTCTATGTGGCCGCGTTCGGAGCGTTCACGGATGTCTCGTATGATACAAATCAGGATATGAAAAATCTGTTTGGTCATATCGCATATATCATGGAAGGCGTCCGCCGCATCGGCGATATCAAGTCCTATGATCTCAGAGTGGAGGTCGACGGGGAGCTGCATGAGGGTTCTTACATTTACGGAATGGTAACAAATTCTGTATCTGTCGGCGGGTTCAAGGGAATTACCGGGAAAAATGTCCTGATGGATGACGGCGTTTTTGAAGTGCTGCTGATCCATACGCCGAAGAATGTACTGGAGCTTCAGGAAATCGTGACGACGCTTCTCTCAGGGAATATGGACAGTTCACTGATCGAGTTCTACCGGACGGATCAGGTGCGATTCTGGTCGAAGGAGGAGATCTCGTGGACGATGGACGGGGAATACGGGGGCGCGCATTCCTACGTGGACATCCGCAACAGGCATCAGTGTGTCCGGATCATAATGGATGGAGATAAGTCTGATGTGCTGGGAGGCTGGAGAAATCTGGAGAACAGGGACGTCCGGAATGGTCAGCTATCTGCTGACAATGAGCGCTCTTTGTGATAATACAGGACTTCCCGGGACAGATCCTTTTTGTTCCTGTCCGGCGAGAGGGCTGAAAAAAGAATCCGGTCCCGTGCAAATTCAGATGCGATCCTGATGAGAATAACGGCATATTTGGTGCAAAAGCCGGTGTGAATTATGAAAAACTGGGAATCTTGCTTTAAAAAAGCATGATTCCCTTCTTTTATTTTTTGCATTTTTACTATATAATAAAGCAAAGCGCGAGGTTTTTATGCAATCGGCGCATTTAACCTTAATAACCTTGAGTGGACAAAATCTGTTCTGAAAGCAGCTCAGGAGTCCAATTCTCCGGTCATCGTTCAGGTTTCTGAGGGCGCCGGCAAGTACATGGCAGGCTTCAAGACAGTCAAGGATATTGTCTGCGATGTTATCGAGAGCCAGGGCATCACAGTTCCGGTAGCTCTTCACCTTGATCATGGTACATACGAAGGCTGCAAGAAGTGCATCGATGCCGGATTCTCCTCCATCATGTTCGACGGCTCCGCTCTTCCGTTCGATGAGAACGTAGAGAAGACAAAAGAGCTCGTTGCCATCTGCAATGAGAAGGGCATGTCCATCGAAGCGGAAGTCGGCGCGATCGGCGGCGAGGAAGACGGTGTTGTAGGACAGGGCGAGTGCGCTGATCCGGAAGAGTGCAAGAAGATCGCTGACCTCGGCATCTCCATGCTGGCTGCAGGCATCGGCAATATCCACGGCGTATATCCGGCAAACTGGCCGGGACTTCGTTTCGACGTTCTTGAGGCTATCAAGGCAGCTGTCGGCACAATGCCGCTCGTTCTTCACGGCGGTTCCGGTATCCCGGATGCAATGGTACAGCAGGCGATCAACCTGGGCGTTTCCAAGGTCAATGTCAACACAGAGTGCCAGATCGCTTTCGCAAAGGCTACACGTGAGTACATTGAAGCCGGCAAGGATCAGCAGGGCAAGGGCTTTGACCCGAGAAAGCTTCTCGCTCCGGGCGCAGCTGCAATCGTAGACATGGTCAAGTATAAGATCGAAGTTTTCGGTTCCAAGGACAAAGCCTGAGACGGAACGTCTTGACACGGAAAAAGCAGTAAGTTAAAGTAAGTCATGTTTTTACGCAAGCGGTGAGAGGGTGCTTGCAGAATGAGCAGAGAGAGCGTGCTCACATCTGCGGAATTACGCGAACATCCACATAGCACAGCATGAGCATAAAGCGCAAGCGAAATGCGAGTGGGACCGCTTCAAAAGAATAGAGCGGCCGCCTGAGCGGCCTGCTCCGATCAAGGAATCCGGGGGGAGCAGATGCTTTCTCCGGATTCCGTTAAAAATACAGCATTACAGCAAGGAGCTTCATGAGCGAATTATACAGGAACATTACAGAGATCTTCGGCGAGGATGTATTCAACGACACTGCGATGCGGGAACGGCTTCCCAAAAAGGTATACCAGTCCCTGCGCCGCGCGATCGAGGAAGGCTCAGAGCTGAGTCTTGAGACTGCCGATGTCATTGCACATGAGATGAAGGAATGGGCGATCGAGAGAGGGGCGACCCATTATACGCACTGGTTCCAGCCGCTGACAGGCGCGACGGCTGAGAAGCATGATTCCTTCATCAGCGCTCCGCTTCCGAGTGGAAAGGTACTGATGAGTCTCTCCGGAAAGGAGCTCATCAAAGGAGAACCGGACGCGTCTTCGTTTCCGTCAGGCGGCCTTCGGGCTACGTTTGAGGCGCGCGGTTATACGATCTGGGATTGTACATCCCCGGCATTTGTCCGCCACGATGAGGGCGGGGCAACCCTCTGCATCCCGACAGCTTTTTGCTCCTATACAGGGGAGGCCCTCGACCAGAAGACACCGCTTCTTCGGTCTATGGAAGCTGTGAACAAACAGGCGGTCAGGCTTCTCCGGCTGTTCGGAGATGACAGGACGATGAGCGTAACACCGTCCGTCGGTGCCGAACAGGAGTATTTTATCATTGACAGGGAGAAGTATCTGAAGAGAATGGACCTGGTCTTCACCGGCCGCACGCTGTTCGGAGCGATGCCGCCGAAAGGACAGGAGCTGGATGACCATTATTTCGGCACGCTCCGTCCGAGGATCGCGGCCTACATGAAGGATGTCAACGAGGAACTCTGGAGACTTGGAGTTCCGGCAAAGACACAGCACAACGAAGTGGCGCCCGCTCAGCATGAGCTGGCTCCGATCTATGAGAAAGCCAATGTTGCTGTCGATCATAATCAGATCGTCATGCAGACCCTGAAGAGGGTCGCTACCCGGCACGGGCTCAGATGCCTTCTGCATGAAAAGCCATTTGCGCGCGTGAACGGATCCGGTAAGCACGATAACTGGTCCCTGACAACAGATCTGGGTGTCAATCTTCTGGAGCCCGGAAGGACTCCGCATGAGAATATTCAGTTCCTGCTTATCTTATGCTGCATTTTAAAAGCCGTCGATGAACATGCGGATCTTCTCAGAGAATCCGCGGCGGATGTTGGAAATGAAGTCCGTCTTGGCGGAAATGAAGCACCGCCTGTTATTATTTCCGTTTTCCTCGGAACACAGCTCGGAGATGTACTCAATCAGCTGATCTCGACCGGATCGGCGACCAGCTCGATCGGAGGAGGAAAGCTTAGGACAGGTGTGTCTTATATGACAGACGTCAGCCGTGACGCGACCGACAGGAACAGAACGTCCCCGTTTGCGTTCACGGGCAATAAATTTGAATTTCGCATGGTCGGCAGCCGGGATTCCATCGCAGGCGCAAACACCGTCCTGAACACGATCGTAGCAGAAGCGTTCAAGGAGGCGTGCGACAGGCTGGAATCTTCAGAGGACTTTGCTGCTGCCGTACATGATCTTATTAAAGAATATGCCACAAGGCACAGCCGGATTGTATTTAACGGCAACGGATATTCTGAGGAGTGGGTCCGCGAAGCGGAAAGGCGGGGGCTCCCGAATATTACAAATATGGTCGATGCAATCCCGGCCATAACGACAGAAAAGTCTGTTGAACTTTTCGAGAAGTTCAATGTCTTTTCGCGCATTGAGCTTGAGTCGAGAGCGGAAGTCAAGTATGAGGCTTACTCAAAAGCGATCAACATTGAAGCCAGAACGATGCTTCACATGGCAAAGAGGGAACTCATTCCTGCTATGATCCGCTACTCAGGTGAACTTGCAAAGACCGTAACGAGCGTGCGGGGATGCGGTTTTGATGCGGAGGTATCGGAAAAACTGTTATCAGATCTGCTGAAGTATATCAGGGAAGCGCAGGAAGCCTGCACTGTCCTTGAGAGGGAGACGGATGCCGCAGAAGAGGAGCCCTTTGGCAGAACGCAGGCAGCCGCGTTCAGAGACCATGTCGTCCCGGCGATGGATGCGCTCAGAAGTCCTGTTGATTCTGCAGAGCAGATCGTCGACAGGTCGTTCTGGCCGGTTCCTGCCTACGCGGATCTTCTGTTCGAAGTCTGAATCCGATCATCGAATTCTCGTGACAGGGCTTCCGGTGAATATGCAAAGGAAAAGTCTTTTGTATGCAGATAAAGTGAGCATCAGAGATAAAACCCTCCGGATTTTTGATTTTGTTAACAAATTGTTAAAAACTCAAAAATAGACTTCACAAAATTGTAAAAATGTTGTATGGTATTGGGGTTATTTAAGGTTCTTTCCCTGAATATCCCTGAAAAAACTTAAAAGTGAGGGAAAGATATGATTTCCAATCTGGTATTGCAGGATACAATTAATGGGATAAAGAACATCGGCCGCTGTGAACTGACGATTGTCGACCTCGATGGAAAAGTTGTAGCCTCAACGGAGGACGAGAATACCATCGACCGCAATGATATTGTCAGTTTTGCGCAGTCGCAGGCAGATTCACAGGAAATCAGAGGCAGTATGTACTTCAAAGTCTACGATGACTATCAGGTCGAGTATGTCGTCATCGTAACAGGCGGAGAAGATATGTCCATGATCGGCAAGCTGGCAGCCTTCCAAATCCAGAATCTGGTCGTTGCCTATAAGGAGCATTTTGATAAGGACAACTTTATCAAGAATCTGCTCCTTGACAACCTGCTCCTCGTGGATGTATATAATCGTGCAATGAAGCTGCACATTGCCACCAATGTCAGACGTGTGGTCTATATACTTGAATCAGAGCAGAGTAAAGATTACAGCACGCTTGAAGCAGTAAAAAATCTGTTCTCAAAATCAAAGAATGATTTCATTACCGCGGTTGATGAGAACAGCATTATTATAATCAAGGAACTTAAGGACGAGGAAGGACCGGAGGAGCTGCACGCGATCGCCGAGTCCATCATTCAGACGCTCTCGAAGGGGGCGGAGGATTATGACTCCGTACATGTCGCCTACGGGAACGCTGTTGCGGAGATCCGGGAAGTATCGCACTCCTACAAGGAAGCCCGTATGGCCCTGGATGTCGGAAAAATCTTCTTCGGCGAGCAGAACATCATTGCGTACAGCCAGCTTGGAATCGGCCGCCTGATCTACCAGCTTCCGATCCCACTCTGCAAGATGTTCATCAAGGAGATTTTTACGGACAAATCCCCGGATGATTTTGACGATGAGACCCTCGTCACGATCAATAAGTTCTTTGAGAACAGTCTGAATGTATCGGAGACATCCCGTCAGCTGTACATTCACAGAAACACACTCGTATACCGTCTGGACAAGCTCCAGAAGAGCACGGGACTGGATCTCCGTGTGTTCGACGATGCGATCACATTCAAGATCGCCCTCATGGTCGTCCGGTATATGAAATACATGGAGACGCTTGAATATTAAGAGGCAAATGCTCGGGAACTGCCGGCTGAAGGTTCCGATTGCGCTGCGTCTCCCCCATAAGAAAGAGGAGGATAGGTATGATCGATCTGGACCGCGTAAGCAAGTCTTACGAAAAAGGTCAGCCGGCAATTGATAAGATTTCTCTCCATGTGGACAAGGGAGAATTCGTGTTTGTCGTCGGAGAGAGTGGCTCCGGAAAGTCGACGCTCATTAAACTCCTGCTCAAGGAGCTTGAGCCTTCAGAAGGTGTCATCACAGTCAATGGTCACGTTCTGAATACGATGCGGAGAAAGTCTATTCCGAAATACAGGCGTGAAGTAGGGGTCGTCTTCCAGGACTTCCGACTGCTCGGCGACCGTAATGTTTATGAAAATGTTGCGTTTGCCCAGCATGTTATCGAGGAACCCGGCCGCAGGATTAAAAAGAGAGTTCCGGAGACGCTGGAACTCGTCGACCTTGCCGGAAAGTATAAGTCCCTTCCGAGACAGCTGTCCGGCGGTGAGCAGCAGAGAGTTGCGGTTGCACGTGCTATCGTCAACCAGCCCAAGATTCTTCTGGCTGATGAGCCGACAGGTAACCTTGACCCGAAAAACTCTTACGAGATCATGAAGCTGCTTGAAGATATCAATGCGCGCGGGACGACAGTCCTTGTCGTTACACACAATAAAGAGCTTGTTGATATGTTCCAGAAGCGCGTTATCACAATGCGCCGGGGCAGGATCGCCCGTGATGTCGAGGAAGGAGGTTATCATGAAGCCTAATTCCTTCTTCTACAACGTCAGACAGGGATTTAAGAATATCTGGAGAAACCGCCTCTTTTCGGTCGCTTCGATTGCGACGATGGCGGCCTGCATCCTGATTTTCGGAGTATTTTTCTCGATCCTCATGAATGTCACACATATGATCCGGACACTTGAGGAGGAAGTCGGTGTGACGGCGCTCTTTGATGAGGGACTGGAAGAGGCCCGCATGAAAGAGATCGGTGAGGAGATCAAAAAGATCGATCACGTTACAGAGGTATCGTTCACATCCGCAGAGGAAGCCTGGGCAAATTTCCAGGAAGAGTACTTTGACGGAAATCCCGAGTACGCAGAGAGCTTTGCGGCGGATAATCCGCTTGCCAATTCTGCAAGCTATACGGTCCAGGTCGACGCAATTGAGAATCAGAATGAGGTCGTGGCGGCAATTGAGAAGCTGGATGGCATCCGGCAGGTCAATCAGTCCGCAGCTGCGACACAGACACTGATCGGTTTCAACAGGCTGTTCACGTACGTGTCTGTTGCGATCATTGCCGTTCTTCTTGTCGTCGCAGTGTTCCTTATTGCGAACACAGTCAATGTAGGTATCTCCGTCCGCAGAGAGGAGATCGCGATCATGAAGCTGATCGGAGCGACGGACTCTTTTGTAAGGGCGCCGTTCCTCGTCGAGGGGATTCTGCTCGGCCTGATCGGAGCAGCGATTCCGCTGCTGATCCTGTTCTTCTCCTATGACCGCCTGATCGGGTATCTGCTGTCGAAGTTCGAGATTCTCGGTTCGATTTCGAAGTCGCTTCCGAGTGTCTATGCAATTTTTGCAAGCCTGCTTCCGGTCGGTCTGGTACTGGGAATCGGAATCGGTCTGATCGGTTCGCTGATCACGGTGAGAAGGCATTTGGATGTCTGATTTCCTGATATGCTGAGCAGGCCGTCAGCACCGAAATGCACCCGGAATTTGTGATACGGGTGCGGGCATGCGAAGGCAGCGAAGCGAACGGCTGAACTCTTCATAACATGTAAAACAGTTTAAGACGGATCCTTTCGGGGATCCGTCTTATTTTGTTGCCCATTATATTGGAATGGAATATACTGGTATTGTATACAGAAAGGTTTTGAATGCATTCGGGTCCGGAATGATCGACAGGATGCGCAGGACAGATGTTCTCCTGCGGTATACTCATCGGTGAAGGAAGACTTCTGATTTCGCAGAGCAGACTTTGGACAATGTTCTGTGTGATTCCCGGGCTTTCGAATAATAATCAGAAAAGAGGTTGCACTTGGAATTTAGGTTACACTCTGAATATAAACCGACCGGAGATCAGCCGGAAGCAATCGACAGCCTCGTTCGGGGCTTTCAGGAAGGCAATCAGGCGCAGACGCTTCTCGGCGTCACAGGATCCGGCAAGACCTTTACGATGGCGAATATTATTACCAGGCTCAATAAACCGACTCTGGTCATCGCGCATAATAAGACGCTGGCAGCCCAGCTCTACAGCGAGTTCAAAGAATTTTTCCCGGAGAACGCAGTCGAGTATTTTGTCTCCTATTACGATTATTACCAGCCGGAGGCCTATGTGCCCTCCTCAGACACCTATATTGCGAAGGATTCCGCGGTCAACGATGAGATCGATAAGCTGCGTCTCTCAGCGCTGTCCTCCTTGTCAGAAAGGCGGGATGTTGTTATCGTGGCGTCCGTGTCCTGCATTTACGGTATCGGCGCGCCGGAAGATTTCGCGAACATGATGACGTCCGTGCGTCCCGGCATGCAGAAGGACCGTGATGTTCTGATCCGGGAGCTCATCGATATGCAGTATGAGCGCAACGAGATGGATTTTCACCGCGGGACTTTTCGCGTAAAAGGTGATACGCTCGAGGTCATTCCCGCAGACAACAACGAATTTGCGGTACGTATCGAGTTTTTCGGTGATGAGATCGAGCGTGTAACGCAGGTCGATACGCTGACCGGAGAGGTCAGAGCGGAGCTCAGCTATCAGGCGATCTACCCGGCTTCCTTCTATGTCGTTCCGCCGGAAAAAATGCGTGCTGCCTGTGATGCCATCGAGGCAGAGATGCGGGACCGGGTAGCCTGGTTCAAAGAAAATGACAAGCTCCTGGAAGCGCAGCGCATCGGCGAGCGCACCGAGTTCGATATCGAGATGATGAAGGAGACCGGCTTCTGCTCGGGCATCGAGAACTATTCAAGACATCTCACGGGCAGGGTGGAAGGCCAGCCGCCGTATACGCTGATCGATTATTTTAAAGATGATTTTCTGATCATCGTGGACGAGTCGCATATGACTGTTCCGCAGATTGGAGGTATGTTCAACGGAGACAGGAGCAGGAAGATGACGCTTGTGGATTACGGCTTCCGCCTGCCAAGCGCCCTGGATAACCGTCCGCTGAACTTCACGGAGTTCGAGGAGAGGATCGATCAGATCCTTTTTGTCTCCGCGACCCCCGGCAAATACGAGGAAGAGCACGAGATCCTTCGCGCGGAGCAGATCATCCGGCCGACAGGGCTTCTGGATCCGGACGTGGATGTGCGGCCGGTCGAAGGCCAGATCGATGATCTGGTGGGAGAGGTCTATAAGGAGATCGAAAAGCATGGAAAGGTCATGATCACGACACTGACGAAGAGAATGGCGGAGGATCTGACGGATTACATGAAGGATCTCGGGATCCGGGTGCGTTATCTTCACTCTGATATTGACACCCTTGAGAGAACAGAGATCATCAGGGACATGCGTCTGGATGTTTTTGATGTCCTGGTCGGGATCAATCTTCTCCGGGAAGGCCTCGATATTCCGGAGATCACGCTTGTCGCCATACTGGATGCCGACAAAGAAGGATTTCTGAGGTCCGAGACGTCGCTGATCCAGACGATCGGAAGGGCTTCGCGAAACTCCGAGGGGCATGTCATTATGTACGCGGATGTGATGACGGATTCGATGCGCAGGGCGATCACAGAGACAAAACGAAGGCGGAATCTGCAGGAACAGTATAATGAAGCACACGGGATCACGCCGACGACGATTCAGAAGGCGGTGCGGGATCTCATTTCGATCTCGAAAGAAGTGGCGAAGACCGAGAAGAAGTTCGACAAGGATCCTGAAGATATGAGCCGTGCGGAGCTTCTGGAGCTGATCGAAAAGGTCGAGAAGCAGATGCGGGCTGCGGCTGCGGAGCTGAACTTCGAGATGGCTGCGGAACTTCGTGACAAGATGATCGAACTGAAACAGAACCTGGATGATGCGGCGGATGCAGAGCACAGGATCCGGAAAGCGAACCGGGAGAAGAAAGCTGCTCCGGAACCGGAGAGAAGGAGAAGAACCTATAATAAGGCCGGGCGGCGGAACCGGGGTGGAAAGGTCTGATGAAAAATGAGCGGAAATATGTGTGATACCTGCGTCAATTATATTTATGACGAGGAGGATGAGTCCTGGACCTGCTGCGTCGATATGGACGAGGATGATTACGTGCGGATGCTGACATCTCCGAAGCCGGTCTGCGTTTTCTACAGGAGCGATGATGAGTATGCCGTCGTGCGGCACCAGATGTAACTCCCGGAAAAAGATGGGTGCACGAGAAGGTAGCGAAGCGGATCGCGAGTGTCCGCTGTACGTATGGAAACCTGAAATGCCGGGGGACATAAAGCAGTCTGCCGGACCGATCCGGAGGAGACATATTCTGTCCGCGAATGCCAGAGGCAGTCGCGGCTGCAGAACAGTCGACCGAGGTCATTCCGTCAGACCATAAAATGCACAAGCGCCTGCGAAACTCTGTGCAAAATGGAGCGGAAGCCGTTTGAATGTTCATACAATTTCCGTGAAGCATAGACTTTCGCAATTGCCTGTAAATGTATTCAGAGAGGAGGAAAAAAATGGGGGAAAGGAAAGTCAGAAAGAAAAAGAACATAGCATTGCGTGTGATTGCAGGGATACTGATCGCGCTTGTTCTGGTTGTCGGAATTTATTTCCTGTATGTGTTCCGGACTTATCACAGGATCGCTGATAAGCAGAATCTCGATGTCACAAAAGGCAGTACAGCGGAAGCCTGTGCGGTGGGGAAAGAGTATAATGTCATCTCTTATAATATAGGGTTCGGCGCGTACACACCGGATTTCTCGTTCTTTATGGACGGGGGAAAATCGTCCTGGGCGGAGAGCAAGGAGAGCGTGATCGAGACTGTCACCGGCGCTGCGGAGCTCGTCCGGAGCCTGGACCCGGAAATCGTGATGTTCCAGGAGATCGATACGAACGGGACGAGAAGCTATCATGTCGATCAGAAGAAGCTCATCGACGGGATCCTTCCCGAGTATACGAATGTCTTCGCTGTGAATTATGATTCTCCGTTCCTCATGTATCCTCTGACACAGCCGCACGGGAAGAACCAGGCCGGAATCGGTACCTATACAAAGTTTGATATTACATCGGCTCTTCGCCGGAGCCTTCCGATTTCGGAGAGTCTGAGCAAGCTGGTCGATCTTGACCGCTGCTACTCAGTTTCCCGGATCCCGGTGGAGAACGGGAAGGAGCTCGTCGTCATCAACGTACATCTGTCCGCCTACGGCAATTCTGACGCGATCCGGGAAGGCCAGAAGAACATGCTGAAGGAAGAGATGGCCGCAGAGATCGCTGCGGGCAATTACCTGATCGTCGGCGGAGATTTCAACCATGATCTGATTGCGCCGGAGGATCAGACGGATGTCGCAGGCTGGGCGTACCCGTATCCGCGCTCTTATCTGCCCGAAGGGGTGCATTTCTGTCTGGATGCGCTGTCGCAGGAGGAGCTTTCCGCGCTCAAGCCGACCTGCCGGAACGCAAATGAGCCCTACGATCCGGCCACGAGCGAGCAGTTCGTGATCGACGGGATCATCATTTCCGATAATATCGAGCAGATCAGCTACCATACCGTGGAAAATGAATACCTGTACTCCGACCATAATCCGGTCGAACTTGTTTTCCGCCTGAAATGAGTGTGAGAGGGGCCCGGAATTGAAAGATTTGGGCGGGAAGACTTCACGGGATGACCCGGTTATATTATAATGGAGGGGTAGTTTTTGCTCTTTCTTTTTCGGAGCGGATAACAATTTAAATGGAAGCGGAGGTTTTTTATGGCTCTTTATATTTTCTTACCGATTATATTAATTATTCTTATTTTGCTTCTGTCTTGCATCAAGGTCGTACCGCAGGCCAATGCCTACGTGATCGAGTTCCTGGGAAGCTACAAGTCGACCTGGGAGCATGGCCTTCATCTTAAGATCCCGTTCGTTGAGCGGATCGCTGGAAAAATCTCTCTGAAGGAGCAGGTCTGTGACTTCGCTCCGTCGAATGTTATCACGAAGGATAATGTTTCGATGAAGATCGACACAGTCGTTTATTTCAAGATCTTTGACCCGAGACTCTATACTTACGGTGTCGACCGCCCGATCAGCGCACTTGAGAATCTGAACGCGACCACGCTTCGTAATATCATCGGCGGTATGGAGCTCGACCAGACGCTGACAAGCCGTGACATCATCAACTCACAGATGCAGCAGATCCTGGATATCGCGACGGATGCCTGGGGAATCAAGGTCACCCGTGTTGAGCTGAAGAACATCATTCCTCCTGCGGAGATCCAGAACGCAATGGAAAAGCAGATGAAGGCGGAGCGAGAGAAGAGACAGACGATCCTTGAGGCGGAAGCGCACAAGGAATCCGTTGTAGCCCGTGCCGAGGGTGACAAGCAGGCCAGAATTCTCGCCGCTGAGGCGGAGAGAGACGCACAGATCGCACGCGCTCAGGGCCGTGCGCAGTCGATCATGCTCGTGTATCAGGCGGAAGCCGATGGTCTTAGAGCGCTGAAGGAAGCACAGATCGATGATGCGGTCCTCAAACTGAAGGGTATTGAAGCGCTGAAGGATGTTTCCGACGGCCGTGCGACAAAGATCTACATGCCTACGGATCTCTCAGGAGTCATCTCCTCGCTGGGTCTTCTCTCGGAAAGCATCGGGATCGGGGATGCGACGCCGATCGACCGCTCTCCGCGGCCGACGCAGGCGCCTGCTGCGGATCCGTGCTGCGATGAGCCGGAGAGAACTCCGGAGACCGTCAGGATGAAGAAGGAAGAACAGCGGCGACAGATGAGCGTGCCGGTGCGCAGACCGGAGAGCTGAAGCCGGAAAGGAAAGACACAGGAAGCGTGCAGCGTAAAGCATGGAGCGTAAGCGGAGTGTGAATGGCAGCGCTTTGACAAACAGGGAGCAGTGATTCAGAATCCGGAGAGCATCATATGCGGCGGTATTTTCGATACCGGCCGTGTATGGTGCCTTTTTTGAGCTTTGCGTATCTCCTGCGGATAAGGGCTGTGCAGAGAGGAAGGTGTTTCACACTCTGCGCGGAAAGAACGTCGGGGCGTTCCTGATCTGTCAGCAAAACTTTTAAGATTTTTGTGTCAACCATTTTTGAAAATGTCCCTAAAAATATGTAACATTAGCACCGGATCTTTCCGGTGCTTTACTTTTCAGGGATTGCCTCGTGGATGATAAT
>CADABA010000054.1 GCA_902785985.1 uncultured Lachnospiraceae bacterium | reverse complement strand
TCGGACAGGAGAGAATAAGATAGAGGACGAGGAACAGCGCTATAAAAATAAATCGTATCATTCTGTCTCCTTGCTGGAGTAATCTGTTTGCCGGCACAGTTTCGCAGATCTCCGGTAAAATCTGTGTCTGTCTGTGCCCGATTATCCTTTTTTTTCGGAATATCTGAGCGGGTGCTGCCAGATGCCTGCGGGATCGTTCGATCCCCGTATGTAGAGGCTCTTGCGAACTCTGTGCGAAATGGAATTGTGTGAACAATTCAAACAATCTGCACAAGCCTTAGAACTTCCTCATGAACGAAAGATGTGGAATGAGCAAAAACCGTACTGTCTGAGCGCAGCTCGGAAAACGATTTTTGCGAATGCTTTTCCACATCTTGAGTGAATGCTGGAAGTTCCTGGCGCGGAAGCCATTTGAATGTTCATACAATTCTCATGAAGCACAGATTCTCGCAATTGCCTGACAGGCCGATACAGAGAAAGGAAGCAGCTGCCTGCTTCCTTCTGCTAACATGGTCATTTTTAGGGCTGTGCAATGCACGCTATGTATAGTATACATAAAAAAATGGAAAATACAAGCTCGTTTTCGCTGTATCATTTTTCCGGTACGGAAACGGGAGAAGTACATCGGCAAGAAAGCCTTGCAGATAAGAAAAAGCACGATATAATATTCTGTATACAAAAGACTTGTTCTCTGACGCAGAAATCCCGTGACAGAAGCCGTGAGATGAATATACAAAGTGAAACTTTTCTCTGACGCAGATGTTTCCTGACGAAGGAGCCGTTCTGCACATGCGAACAGTGAAATTCAAAGGAGCCGGCGGCAGAGAGCAATGATCAGGTGCGGAGCAGAGAGCGGTCACTCTGCGGGAGGAGGCCGGCACTTTGTGCCGTGTATAAGACGGAGCAGACATGGATCTTAGGGCTTTTGCAAAAATTAATCTCGGACTTGATGTTCAAAGAAAACGGCCGGACGGCTATCATGATCTTCGGATGATCATGCAGATGACCGGGATGTATGACCGTATTTCCCTTCGAGGGATCCCGGGCGGCCAGGGGATAAGACTGCGGACGAACCTCCCGTATATCCCTGCGGACCAGAGAAATCTGGCGTACAGAGCAGCTTCACTTCTGATGGAAGAATTCGGAGTGACGGACGGACTGTCCATACGGCTGGAAAAATTTATTCCTGTGGCGGCAGGTCTTGCCGGCGGAAGCTCGGATGCGGCGGCTGTTCTGATCGGTGTGAATGAGATATTTGATCTGGGGCTGTCCCGGAAGGAGCTTATGGACCGGGGCGTGAAAATCGGGGCGGATGTTCCGTACTGCGTTTTACAGGGAACGGCCCTGGCGGAAGGGATCGGAGAAATTCTGACGCCGCTTCCGGACATGCCACCCTGCAGCATTCTTCTCGCGAAACCTCCCATCAGCGTCTCGACAAAAGAAGTCTATGGAGCGCTTCGGGCAGATGAGATAAAAGAACATCCGGACATTGACGGCATGATCCTGGCGATCCGCGAGGGAGATCTTCGGGGAATCGCCTCCCGTGCAAAGAATGTGCTGGAGGACGTGACGGCACCGAACCATCCGGTCATCAGAGAATATGAATCGGAAATGGAGGAGGCAGGCGCGCTTGTATCGATCATGAGCGGCAGCGGACCTACCGTCTTCGGACTTTTTGAGGACAGCCGGAAAGCTATGAAATGCCGTGATGAGATGCGGAGAAAATATCCGGGGGCGAGGGTCTTTTTGACGAGACCGCAGCAGAAAGGGGATGACAGCAATGGGTCCGGACAATGAGATCAATGAATTTTTACCGCTTCGTGAAGTGGTCTTTCTTACACTGAGAAAAGCAATCTTAAAAGGAGAGCTGCAGCCGGGGGAACGGCTCATGGAGATCGCGCTTGCCGGCAGACTGGGCGTATCAAGGACTCCGGTGCGTGAAGCGATCCGCATGCTTGAGCATGAGGGACTTGTCGTCATGAAACCGCGCCGCGGTGCGCAAGTCGCCAAGATCACGGAGCAGGAACTGAATGACGTTCTTGAAGTCCGGAAAAGCCTTGAGATACTCGCCGCATATAAGGCCTGCGAGCGAATGACGGAGGAGGATATGAAGGCGATGCGGGAAGCCGGGGCAGAGTTCAGAAAACTGGCCGTAAACCCCCGCTGTGATCTGACGGCGCTGACGGAGGCGGATGTCGCTTTTCACGATACGATCTACAGAGGAACGCAGAACAGGCGGCTGAACCAGATCCTTGCGAACCTGAGAGAGCAGATGTACAGATTCCGATTTGAATATCTCAAAGACGCGAGCATAAGGGAATCTCTCGTTTCGGAGCATGAAGAAATCATGAGAGCGGTAGCCGCCAGGGATGGTGAGCTCGCCGCAGGCCTGATCGGAGAGCATATTGACAATCAGCAGAAGGTGATCCATGCGAGCATCGCTTCAATGGAAGGAGAGAACTGATGGAAAAGGCAGGCAGTATGCCGATCGGAGTTTTCGATTCCGGTCTTGGAGGGCTCACCGTTGCAAGGGAAATAATGAGAAATCTTCCCAATGAACGGATCGTGTATTTCGGAGACACGGCCCGGGTGCCTTACGGAAGCAAATCAAAGAATACGATCGTGCGGTATTCGCGCCAGATCGTGCGCTTTCTGAAAACACAGGATATCAAGGCGATCGTGATCGCCTGCAATACCGCGACCGCGCTCGCGATCGATGAGGTCAGTGAGGAAGCCGGTATGCCGGTGATCGGCGTGGTCGAGCCGGGAGCGAGAATGGCAGCCGAGTCGACCCGGAACGGGAAAGTCGGGGTCATTGCCACGAGAGCTACGATTCATACCCATGCGTATTCCAATGCGATTCGCCGGATCAACCCGGATATTCGGGTATTCAGCCAGGCGGGCGCTCTTCTTGTTCCGCTTGTCGAGGAGGGATGGGTGCATGACCGTGTGACGGACGAGATCATCATGCGTTATCTTGACGACCTGCTCGAGCATGGAATCGACACGCTGATCCTGGGATGTACGCATTATCCTCTTCTTCGGAGTACGATCCGCAAGCTGGTCGGGGACGAGGTCACACTCATCAATCCGGCCTATGAGACAGCCAAGGAGCTTGGACGGATGCTTGCATGCCGGGGTCTTGAGAGTACAGGCACGATTGAGGAAGGTGAGCCGTATCCGTACAAATTTTTTGTAAGTGATGATCCGGATAAATTCACGAGCTTTGCGAACTCGATCCTGCCGGTCGATGTGAAGATGGCAAAGATCGTGCCGATCGAGGAATACTGATTTACGCGGATCTACAAGCGGAATGCGAACAGCACCGCCCGATATAAACTGAATAAACTGATTTCAGTGATATGAACATTGTTAAAGGAGGCAGATGAAGCGGGAAGTTCTGATTAAAGTAAAGGGCATTCAGTCCATGGAAGGACGCGATGAGGCGGAAGAACCGGTCGAACTCGTAATACCGGGTATCTATGAGAAGGAAGAAGAGGTCCGCAGACTGGTCTATGAGGAGAGGATGGACGAGCTTTCTGAGATGCCGACGACGAATGTTGTTGAATTTACCGAGCAGTCCCTTACGGTCCACAAGACCGGTCTCGTTAATGTAGACATGGTCTTTGAGCCGGGGAAAATGAATATCGCTTATTACGAGACCCCTTACGGGATCCTGGATATGGGCATTTCCACGATGGGGCTCAATGTGAGGTGCGCCGATGATCTCTTTGAGATACGTGCAGATTACTCCCTGTCAATGAACGGCGAGTTCGTGGCGGACTGCATGATCGAGATCATCGCGGAGCCGAGAAACGCATCGGAGAGAGATACTCTATTCGCAGTCCGTGAGTGAGTGGCAGTCAGGCCGCCGCACAGGAACAAAAAGAGCAAACAAAAAAGACATCCGCCGGGATGTCTTTTTTGTTTCCGTTATGATTACTTTTTCTTTTTCTTCGGTCTGTACTTTTTCTTCGTAGCGCTCTTCACCTTTGCGTTCTGGACACCGGAAGAAGCGTTCGTCGAAGCCTGCACTTCCTGTTTTGCTGCCTCGAGCTGCTTGTCCCTCTCCGCAACAGCTTTTCCTCTGAGGCGGGAGAAGAGTCCCTTTTTCTTCTTCGTCTGCGGAACTTCGAGGGAGCCGTGCAGGCCTTTTACATCTGTGATGTAGATGCCCGATACGGTCGCGCGGACCTCCTTTTTGACCGGGATCAGATCAAAGATTTTTTCATCCGCGACCATATTCATGACCTTCGGACCGTACTTGACTTTGACGATCGGCATCTTGCTTCCTCTGAGAAGCCTGGGTGCACTTTCGACGACTGCGTCCGGAAGACCGGCGTTTTTGAGCGGAAGCCGCTTCTTGTCGATAATCAGCAGTGTGACATTCTGCTTTGCTGCATCGATCTGCACCTGCTGTTCAGCCTGCTTACGCTCCAGTCTGCGTCCGATAATACTCAGGACGACCAGAGCGATTATAAGGACGGCCAGAATAATCAGTGCTACTATCCAGAACGTTTTCATGTTCAATTCCTCCGAACTCATTTTTTCGCTGAAGTAAATAGTAACATGATTCAGGAGGCAAAGCAAGAAAATTTGATGCGGCCATCGAACACGCAGCTCCGGGGGAGGATGTTTTCCTGTGAAGCAGACAGGATTTGGCTGGGTAAATGGGATTCTCTTTCAGGCGGAAACATGGTATCATGAAACAGATAACGCGGAGTCGTGCCATATAATAGATGCTGAGTTTCATTTTTCGCGTGTATCTCTCGACTGAGGTCATGAGGATTCTATGCTGAGGGTAAGAATCGAAAAAACGGAGTGCTGTGCAGTCTTAACGTTCAGGAGCTGCCAGCCGGAAAAAGGATGATCACAGAAAAAATGCTTCGGAGGTTGGTGGAGAATGATCACAATTAAAGAGCTGGCAGAGATCCTCGATCTCAGCACGACAACCGTTTCCAATGTTATTCACGGAAAGACGAAAGAAGTGTCCCGAGCGACAATCGAGCGCGTGCAGGAGGCACTTGTTACATATGAATATGTCCCGAATATCAGTGCCAGCAATCTGGCCAGGAACAAATCAAAAATCATAGGTGTTTCCCTGCTTGCCAGACCTGACAAGTATCCGAATCTGCTGACGGACCCCTTTATTTCCGAGCTGGTCAGTGCACTGGAACGGACGATCCGGGAAAACGGATATTTTATGATGATTTATATTGCGGATGAGATCGGTGGTATTATCCAGCAGCTTTCATCGTGGAACGCGGACGGCGTCATACTTTTCGGACTGATGGGAGATACCTGGAAAAAAGTCGGGGAGCGTTATAAAAAACCGATTGTCTCGATCGACTGTTTTGACGTGACGGAGAGGGAAAACGTCGTAAATATCGGTCTTCAGGATGAAGAAGGTGCGTATATCGCTGTCCGTCATCTCATTCAGAAGGGACACAGCAGGATCGCTTTTCTGTCTGACAACCGTCACGGTGTGGACAGGGAGAGATTCAGGGGATATCGAAGAGCGTTGGAAGAGGCCGGCATTCCATTTCACGAGAAGGATTTCCTGAAGCTCATGCTTTCGGAAAAAAGCGGGGAGGATTGTTTCCGGGAGCTTGCTGTACGATGCGAAGAATACACGGCGGTCTTCTGTGTTTCAGACCTCTATGCGGTGCAGCTCGCCAATGCAGTCCTCGACTGCGGGAAGAAAATTCCGGATGATCTGTCGATCATCGGATTTGATGACAATGTGCTGAGCCGGTTCTGCAGACCGGCCATCACGACGATTCATCAGGATACGGAAATGAAAGGCATACTGGCAGGCAGAATATTGGTGGAAATGATCGAGAACAGATATCACGGGGAGAAGGAAGTGATGCTTCCGGTAAGTCTTGTCGAGCGCGATACGGTAAAAGCGATCTGAGCTGCATGATACTTTTGTCTGACATCAATACAAAGCAGGTGACGCGCACCTCGCGGCAGGAATGCCGGGCATTCCCGGACTCATGGAGGGATCGCAGCCGCGCAGAGAGGAGGATTTCTTCTTAAGTGCGGCAGGAACTGCGGGTGTTCCTCATAAAAGCATACGGGAAAGAAAAGACCGCTGCATACGGCTGATCCGGAAAGGATAACAGCCATATGCAGCGGTCTTTGTTTTCGAAAGGCAGAGATGTTTCGCCGGATGCCTTCAGTAATTTACTAATACTTTCCACATCCTTTACTTTAAGGCTCCCGCTCGCTCGCACTGGCAGCGGATCAGGATTTGCCGGTCGCGCTTACCGGTGTCGGTCTTCTCTCGTCGAAGACGGAGCCCACATCGAAGAGATTTTCAAAGACATTGGTCTTTGCCTCTCCGGAGATCGACCTCCACATCTGGAGTCCGTCGCAGTCGATACGGCCCTGACGGACGTAATTTGAACGAATCTGGACCCAATATTCGCTCGAGGCGTCGACATTCGCGTAGAAGTTGTAGCCCATGCTCTTAAAGTAGGCAAAGACGTCATTTGTTGCCTCGTCGTAATCGCGCCAGGTGCCGATGTCAGCGCCGTGAGCAAAAATGATCGTATCCGTCGGACCTGTGATATTGGCGACCGTGTTCTGCCACTTATCCTGATCTGTCGCGAGCGTCTCGACGGGTTTTCCGGTGACGCTCAGATGCCCCCAGGTATGGCAGGCGAATTCCCAGCCGCTGGCCTTGACCGCTTCCGCGACTCTTGTCGCGTCTGCGACGTCTTTTTCCCAGTTGAAATCAGGGTGAGAATCGAGGAAAGCTCTCTGGTCCGCCTGCAGCCGCTCGCCTGTCAGATAGGCCGTGTCCGTCCGATAGCCGAAGACACCGTTATATCCGGTCATAGCAATCAGACCGCGCGCCCCCTTATAAGCCCCGTCAGGGTGTGCTTCAAGAAATGTATTGAGTCTCGGAACGACATCATAGTCTCCGACCGAAACATTTCCGGACGCATCTGTGTACTGACATTTGATCTGTCCGTTCTCATCGACGACAGCTTTGTCAGCATAGCCTTTTCCATCATAGGAATGATAGTAGCTCCAGTCATCGATGGAGAGGACGAAGGGCTGTTTATCCTGGGGGAGAAGAAGACTTTTGTTCTTCTCAAAAGTGACATTGCCGTTCTCATCCGTTTTCTGGGTGACCATGTCCCGCATGCGCACCAGGACCCAGCCTCTGTCATACATCTGCTGGGTGATCTTGTCGAATTCATCGACAGTTGTCATCCATGCGTTGACGCCGGCAAGTGTGTCGGGATCCCACATCGTCGTGTCAAAGGCTCTGCCGGGATCAACGATGAGCGAGTGGTAGAAAATGTGCGGGATCTTCGTCACATCTTTGGCTTCCAGTGTGGACTTTGTGGCTGTGTATCCTGCGATCGCATTGACAAGTTCCGAATCCCTGTCATAGTTCGGGAGACTCTGAAGAAGCGCAATGGCCCCGTCATAATCGTATGCAAGGGCGAGCTTATCGGCCTCCCTTATTTTTTCGCGGATCGAGGCGAGTTCCGCTTCTTCCTGTTCGATCCGTGCTTCCCGCTCAGCGTTTTTTGCAGCCCGGGCGCGGCGTTTCCGCAGGATATTCGTCCCCACAAGAATGACAGCGCCCGCAATAATGAAGAAAATGATCAGCGTTGTGACCGTGCGGATCATCATACGGCGGTGCCGCTCCTTCTTTCGAGCCTCCTTCTGTGCCCGGGTGAGGCGGGAAGTTCCCTGTTCGACCGGTTTCTTTTGTTCCATATAAGATTACCTCTTCCTCTGAGAGATCGCCTGTGCGTCTGCAGGCTTCTTCTCGAACCTGTACATCTGCTGAAAATACTGTTCTTCATCTGACGCAGGGGAGAAGGAGCTTCCGGCCTCCTGTCCCCGCGACTCTTCAACATCATATCATAACAAAGTCAGGGGCGATATGTCCAGAGGACGGAATGTATTTGCGGTTTCCCCTCAGGCCGGACCTCTTCAGATATCAGATGCTGCGAAGCTGCACAGATTCTTCTTTTCGTTCTTCAGCGGACAGGGACGTTAAGATTTTTTTGTTCAACAGAAGGGGCATCTATGCTATACTAAAATATGTTTGACGCCTGTGACAGGCGAGTGCGTCCCTATTTACTGAATATTATGGCCGGAGAGAGGGATTATAATAACAGAGGCAGGAACACGAGATGAAAAAGACAAGTGAAAAGGAAGTCTATCTGACCATTCAGGCACTTCAGCGGATGCCGTATTATCTGCACTGCCTGGAAAAAGCAGAGGAGGAGGGCATTCAGACGATCTCAGCGACATCGATCGCCAATGAACTCAAGCTGAACGACGTACTTGTGAGAAAGGACATCGCTGCGGTCTCCTCCACACAGGGAAAGCCCAAGTCAGGATTCCAGGTCGAAGGACTGATCCGTGATATAAAGGAATATATGGGATATAACGATCATAAGGACGCTGTTATTGTCGGTGCCGGCTCACTCGGACGTGCACTTCTCGGTAACAGCGAATTTGAACAGTACGGTCTCAGCATCACTGCTGCCTTTGATACCAATGAAGAACTGATCGGCACTGAGATCAGCGGTATCCGGGTCCTGTCTTTTACGGAGCTTGAGGAATACTGCAGAGAAAATGGAATTCTGATCGGGATCATCACGACTCCGATGGAAGAGGCCCAGAAAGTAGCGGACGTTCTGGTGCGCGCCGGTGTCTCTGCGATCTGGAATTTTGCCCTGCTCCGGCTGAATGTTCCGGAAGGCGTTCTCGTGCAGAATGAAAATCTTGCCTCTTCACTGGCCATGCTGTCTCATCATATAAATCAGTGAGACGGGAACATCGGATACCGTCCGTTCTGTTTGGATCCAGGTCTCGCTCGCGAGACCTGGCGCGGGGGATGTCTTTTGATAACAGATACAATTTTTCGCCGGAAATAGAGGGCGTACGCAATGAGAAAAGAACTTTCTTATGCGCGGCGCGGCAGGAATGCCCGGGCGTTCCTGATGGGAGGCTGCCGGATATGGCGGCCTTTTCCGGCAATACGAGGACATAGGAGGTCCCATGAAGAACATACTTGAATATCTTGAAAGATCTGCCCGGAGATTTCCGGACAGGATAAGCTTTGCGGACCCGGAAAAAGAAGTGACTTACGCCGGTCTTCTCGCCCGTGCGAGAAGGATCGGGACGGCTGTTGCGCGTTTTGCGGAGCCGGGCAGCCCGGTCCCCGTGTTCATGGGGAAGGGCGTAGATACAATCGCGGTATTTTTCGGCACGGTCTGTGCCGGATGCTTCTATACGCTGCTCGACACGAAGCAGCCGAGAATGAGGCTGCTCGAGATCCTCAGGACGCTGGAGAGGGATTTCATCATCACGACCCACGCATATGACGAGGACCTTGCCGCTTTCGGATACGAGGGGACGATCTTATACCTTGAGGAAATTGAGAAGACAGAGGAGGATCCGATCCTTCTCGGCTCGATCCGCAGCAAGAGTCTTGATATCGATCCTCTCTACTGCAATTTTACGTCGGGTTCGACCGGTGTCCCGAAGGGGGTCCTGGTCGGCCACCGCTCTGTCATAGATTTCATCGACTGCTTCACAGAGCTCTTCGACATCACGGAGGAGGACGTGATCGGCAATCAGGCCCCGTTCGACTTCGATGTGTCCGTCAAGGACATTTACTCGACGATCGCCGTGGGTGCCACGATGCAGATCATTCCGACGAAGTATTTCTCGATCCCGACGACGCTTCTCGATTTCATCACGGAGCGGCATGTGACGACCCTTATCTGGGCAGTCTCGGCCATGTGCATCATTTCCCAGCTGCACGGCTTTGATTACAAGGTCCCCTCTGACGTTAAAAAAGTGCTTTTCTCCGGCGAGGTCATGCCGATCCGCCACCTGACAGAATGGCAGAAAGCCCTGCCGGGCGTGAAATTCGTGAACCTTTACGGCCCGACGGAGATCACCTGCAACTGCACATATTTTGTGATCGACCGTATGTATGAGCGCGGGGAGTCGATCCCGAGCGGCATTCCGTTCCCTAATGAAAAGGTGTTCCTGCTCGACGAGGAGGATCATCTGGTCACAGAACCAGGAACAGACGGAGAGATCTGTGTATCGGGGACGGCACTGGCGCTCGGATACTACAATAATCCGGAACAGACAGCGAAGGCTTTCGTGCAGAATCCGCTGAATAAAAAGTACCTTGAGCCGATCTACCGGACAGGTGATCTCGCCCACTATGATGAGAAGGGGCTTCTGTGCTTTGCTTCGAGGAAGGATTTCCAGATCAAGCATATGGGCCACCGGATCGAGCTCGGAGAGATCGACCGGGCACTTGACGCGGTCGAGGAGGTCGAGCGGGCGTGCTGTATCTTTGAGAAGAACAAAATCATCGCATTTTATATCGGTGAGATCGACAAGAAGGATCTCGCAGCAAAACTCGCCGAGCGCATCCCCAAATTTATGATCCCGAACCGCTTTGTGAAGGTCGATGAGATGCCGCTCACGAAGAACGGGAAAATCGACAGGAAGGCGCTTGCGGGAGCGGCCGGAAGAAAATGAGACACCTGCGCCGGAACGACCGGACAGATCTTCAGGACATGCGTCCCCGCGGGGCATATAGAGGATATGCAGGATGTGTCAGCGTTTTCTGCGCGGTATGCATGCGCGCCTGCGCGGCACGGAAAGCGCAGTCCTGTTTTCAGGAGACAGTGAATTATGAAGATAGAAGAGTACCTGTCCCTCTTTGGGACCTGCAATAAGGACGCGAAGCTTCAGACTCCGTCCTATATATTTGATATTGATGTTCTCAGGAAGCGCGCCGGGTATCTGCGAAGGCAGCTGCCGGGCAAGCGCATTGTCTACGCGATGAAGGCCAACCCCTTCATCGTGCAGGCAGTCTCGGATTTTGTCGATGCCTTTGAGATCTGTTCTCCGGGAGAGGAGAGGATCTGCGAGAAGGCAGGTATCCCGGCCCGCCAGATGGTCATCTCCGGCGTCAACAAGGAGGAGGCGGATATCCTCCGGACCATGGAGTATGCCGGACCGGGAGCAGAGGGAGCCCGTACGGTCTATACCGCGGAATCCATGCTTCATATAGAGATCCTCAATCGGGCTGCGGCAGCGGTCTTCGGGGAGAATGCCCCGATCGATGTGCTCATCCGAGTGACCTCCGGCAACCAGTTCGGAATGGACGAGGAGGATGTCGTCCGGGTCATAAAGGAGCGTGAGAAGTATCCGGCCCTTCATTTTACGGGGATCCAGCTTTACTCGGGAACGCAGAAGAAGCTCCGCAATATTGAGAAGGAGATCGCCTCGCTCGACGCGCTCCTTCTGCGGCTTGCGGAGGAATGCGGCTTCCTGGCGGAGGAGCTTGAGTACGGCCCGGGGCTGCCGATCAATTATTTCCGAAAAGAAAAGCCGGTCGACGAGGATTCACTCCTTGCGGCGCTCAACGGTCTTCTTGACGGAATGCAGTTCAAAGGCAGGATCTCCCTTGAGATGGGACGCTTTTTTGCGGCCTGCTGCGGATCCTATGTCACCCGGATCATGGACAGGAAGACGAACCGGGACGTGCATTATCTGATCTGCGACGGCGGGATCCATCAGGTGAATTATTTCGGTCAGATGATGGCCATGAAGCTGCCTTTTATGCGGTCGAAGGACGGGGATGTTCCTCTTTTGGAGGATGCCGATGAGAAGTATTCGGTCTGCGGATCTCTCTGCACGGTCAGCGATGTAATTGTCAAAGAGGTTCCGTTGCATAACCCGGTGCCGGGTGATATACTTGTGTTTGACAACACCGGAGCATATTCGGTCACGGAGGGGATCAGTCTCTTCCTGAGCCGGGATCTGCCCCGTGTATATCTCCGCAGCGACGGGGAAATAAAGGAAGTCAGAAAGAAGATTTTTACGGAGGACTTTAATTATGGATGAATTGATCGAGATCCTTGAAGACATTCAGCCGGATGCTGATTATGA
>CADABA010000053.1 GCA_902785985.1 uncultured Lachnospiraceae bacterium | reverse complement strand
AGTCGCGGATGTGACCATTGCCGCAGAGGATCTGCGCGAGCTGGTGTGGCTGAAACGGCTGAGTAATGCGCTGATGCGCCGGATCAACCGGAATTACCGGTTCGTCATGGGCTTTAACGGATCATTGATCCTGCTTGGCGCATTCGGCTTTCTCGCCCCGGCGGCAAGTGCGCTCCTGCACAATACATCGACGATCCTGCTGAGTATGGATTGTCTTACGGACCTGCTGGACGCTCGGGAGGCCGGAAGGCAGTGAAAAGCTTCTTCTGCCGGGACAGGTCCGGGTACAGGCGACGCAAAAAAGAAGAAACGAGGCTGGAGTGAATAGCTTCAGTCTCGTTTCTTCTTTTATATGTGATTAAACAGCTGTTATGTGATTGTTTTTTGTTACTGTTTCTGCATTCTTTAATTCCTGACTTATGCACGGGCGCTGACAGCGTCATATGTATAGCCGGAAACCGTCTTTGCCGTAAGGTATACAAGAGATACCACTGCGCAAAATGCTACAACCATTGCCATTGTCATTTTTTTATCCTCCTTGCTAAAACTCGTGGTCTGGGGGCATAAGCCCCCAGAATACCTATATTATCATTGCTTTTTGTCGTCAGGTACATGTACCCGACGTTGAACCTTATGGGCCGTAAATCATTCCTCGAAGAATAATCACTTCAGCACGAAGTCGCTTGTTTTCTTCTTCGAGTCTGGCAATCCGTCTATCCTTCGAGGCAATGATCACATCTTTAGACTTAGATGTTTTGTCAAATTTTGCCCTCTTATTGATTTCGTTATTCACACCGATTTTTCGATGCTCTTCTATAGCTTTCCTGGTTTCAGGATCTTCATATAAGAAATGCCTGGATATTCCACTTTTTTGTGACACAATACTGAAATTAACCTGCTCACCTTTCTTTTTGAGGTCAGAAATCGCCTGGATCGCTTTTTCTCTGGCTTTTCGTGTCCGTTCTGTATTGCTACGCTGTAATCCACTTTGGTTAGGCATGTGGATCCTCCCGGAGGGCTCCATTCTTATGAACTATCCCTTCCTGACGGATACGTTCCACCATTGCCATAAGCAGTTCCAGGTACTCCTGATTCTTATCAATCCATTCCGGCCGGCCGAGACGCTTTCCCAATGCAATCTGTGCCCCTACGCGCTTGATCTCTTCCCTGTATTCCGCCTCGTTGGCACGTGTGCTGCAGAAGCTGGCGCATTCCAGGCAATGTTTCAGCTGAGTCTTGCAAGGTAGTTTCGACGGCTTAAAGCAAACGCCAAACGGCACACGGACAGCATCAAGTCCCTTTCTGACATACTCATATCTGACTTCCCCGGCTGGAACTGCCACCTTCGTCTTCTCCGGCGGATTTGCTGCCAGATGCAGAATCCCCAGTGCTTCCGTTTCCTTCCATTTCTTATACAGGACGTTCTCCGAAACCCTGGCATAATGCAAGCTCATCTGCAAGCTGCAGTGGCCCAGCATACGCTGTATTACACCGATTGGCATCCCCTGTTCTGCATACTCAGTGGCCCGCGTGTGACGCAGGGAATGCGTTTTGAAATGGTATGGATTGCCATCTGCATCCAGAATGCCCTTCTGGTTGATCATATCCTGTACTGCTTTGGCAAAGGCCGGCTTACTGAAAGGCAGGCCGGTATTGACACCCGTATAGGTGTTGAAGAGGTATCTCTCCGGATTGTTGCGTTCTGTGCTTTTTGCGGCAGCCTCTTTCTTAAGCCCCTCAATCATTTCCGCCACATCTTCGCGGATCGGGATCTTCAGGAGCGGAATCCCGGTTTTAGTGATCTCACCACACAGATAGGGCACGTATTTTCCTTCTTCTTTGTCCCAGACATGATCCAGGCAATTATCATAACGAAGATCCAGGACATCCGTACCGCGCCACCCGGTTTCCCTGAGGAGGACATACAGCGGCTGCATCTCTTCGGGCTCAATCGCCGATACATTCGCGTCCAGCTGGATGCGGACAGGTTCCGGGATATATTTGATCTTCTCAAAAGTGTCTTCGGGACGTTCCCTTTTGGGAACATCGTCATCGAAAATCAGCCGGTATACATCATTTTCCGGTGCTTCCGGGTATTCCGCCATCTGGATATAATCCAGAAACTCGCGGATGAAAGACACCGCCTTGCTGGCATACGTAGCATTGTCGTCCTCATATGCCTCCGCAATCCACTCCAGATATTTCTCGATATCAAACCGGTTCAGGTTCCCCAGGAACCCGTCTTCATACTGGTTTTCATAGAACAGCCTGAAAAATGTCCTGATATAGCGGAGCATCTCGGAGCAATGCGACCAGCTCCGCTTGACTACCATACGGCGCAGGTACCGCTTGACGGTCTCCTTGTAAAAAACGGGGATATCTGCAAACCGAAGGACTGGCTTTTCCCGTTTCTGTGCCGCTGACAGCCTTGCCCCGGGAATCCGCAGTGCTCTCCATACATCTTTTTCCGTCTCATCTCTGATGTCATAAATGTCCGCCAGGATAGTTTTGGCCTTGCCAAGGATCCAAAGTATGGTGTCTTTGCGGAATTCTGCCCATCCTTCGCCGGACAGTTCCTCTTCCGTAAGAACCACCTCGGCGAGTCCCTGTGTATATCCCCTGGCCTGAAGGAGTCCGCCCAGGTCTTTTATTGCCGGCCGGTAATTCAGGGTAAACGTTGAAGCGGAGATCGTCCCCATGCTGAGGGACCAGAGCGCGTAGTACTTCAGCTCCGTTCTCAACCGCCCGGCAGGGGCTTTACTGAAATCAGCGATCACGTCCCCGCTGGCGCCATCCAGGCTGATCCCCCTTCTGGCGAACGCCGTTGAATCCTTCGTCCAAATGTCATGGGACAGCCAGTAGCCGTCTTCCGAGGAAAGATATCCTTCTACTTCCGAGAAGCAGTCCTGCGCTGCAGCCTCTTCCGCAAGCGCCAGCGAAGTGCCGTTATACCTTGCCATCACGCGTCACCTTCTTTCCTGCCCAGGTCAGGCCTGGAAAGATGGGGAGCCGCCTTTTTGAACTCTGCGGTAAGTTCCTCCTCCGTGGGATGGATGTACGTGTTTATCGTTGTATAGATGTTTTTATGTCCGGCGCGGATCCTCAGGAGCTCCGGTGTCCATCCGTCTGCGTAAAGCAGGCTCAGGGATGTGTGACGGAATACATGCGGGGTGATCTGAATGCCGGTTTTCCTGCGGAGCGTACGGAAAAGATTGTCCACATCCGCATAATCCATCGGCTTTCCTGCATTCCCTCCCCGCAGCTTCAGAAACACATGGTTTGTATTGATATCGCAGGTGTGGACTTCGCAGACATATCCCATGAACAGGTCTGCCAGATCCTGCGTACAATCCATTTTCCTCGGGCTGTGTACTGTCTTGATCTCTGCCAGGTTCTCCAGTTCCCCACGGTCTGTAATGGAGATCTTCAGACCATCAAGGTCAAAGTCTTCCAGCCACAGGGAGAGCGCTTCCCCGATACGCATCCCTGTTTCAAACAGCAGGTACAGCAGGAAGTAATCGCGGGTGTTTGTGCACTCCCCCAAAAGTGCCTCTGCCTCTTCCTTCTTGATCCTTTGGATCTCCCGCTGGGGAACCGGCATCTTCAGAATGTTGCTCCTGGAAGGCCTGTTTTCAGCTATTCCATAGAGAAAACTCTTATAGCTCCGCTGGGTATTTGTCACAAACTTCACCAGCTTCTCAGACAGCCGGTTCTCAAGTCCCCCGCGGCGTGCCAGATAGTCGTAGAATCCAATCACCCTATCGACGTTCTCATTGATGGTCTGTTCCTTCCGGGCAGGCTCAAGTCTGAGCGGGACCACCTTTTTCAGCAGATCCGGGTTCATCAGCCAGGCTATAAACCTGGCAATATCATCGATGGTTACATCCCTGTAGTCCTTTCCAGCTTCCTCGAGAAAGCGGTAGTAATTCTGAAGCTGATAACAGCTCAGGCGCAGGGTGTTCCTTGCCTTTCCCTGGTTATCGAGAAACCTCAGGTAATCCATCACCTCTGGAACGGGGGTGCCCTGTCCATCAGCCAGATAGTATCTGGTCTTCCCCTCAGAGGTTGTACATGTCACAGTATTCATGGGCTGTGCTCCTTTCTTCAAAATGCACAGCCTACTATACACTGTTCTTCTGCCAAATCTATTCCTCAATCTGCCTCTGTTTATTGCACGTCGGGGACGTCGGGGACACTATTTTTAGACCACGAGTTTACGTTCTGTTTATTATCATTTATCTATCGTTCTGTTTATGTATTTGCATATTGTTATCGGAACCGCCAATCGGTCCGATGATCAGAGTTCGGCTTGCTTCGCAGGCCGCTTATCGTCAGCTGCTTCACAGTTTCCGATAAGCTGTGCTGTGAATGAATGCCGGCCTTTGTTTACCGGTCTTTTGCCTGCCGCCGTTCTGTTTGATTTCAATGATATATACGTCCGGCCTTGCTGCAGGGATAACGGTTCCAAAATTGTTCACACACTCTTCACGACCCTGCTCACAGACCCGGAAAATGTAAAAGCGGAACAAATTGTAAACGGCAAGTACTTTTCCCGAAAAAAAGGCATTTATTTTTCCCAAAATGCGGCAAACTATTTTCCCTGGTTTGCGGCATTTTATTTTCCCGAATTTATGCTGCTCTATAGTAATCCGGCAAGGATCTGCCGGTATGGTTTTCTCCCCGTCCGCCAGCCTTGACAGACGGCATCTGCGCGATATAGCGTTCCCGGCGACGGGAACTCAGGGATATCGTATCTCAGGTACATCCCGTCGCGGATGTCATTTTATCGCGCATCTGCCTTCAGTCAAGGCCAAGCCGCTACGCGGTGGCTGGTGTACGGATTTCTGCAGGAAATCACAGCTCGGGGAATCTTGGGATATCAGTATCACCACTCGAATGGTGATTCCTCATCCCTGTGTTCATTTACATACTCCATCGCTTCCGAGCACAGGCCTTCTTCTATAATAAAAGCCCAGATATGGAACAGTTCCCGCTCAAGCTTGCGGATATGTGCATTGACCGGTCCTGGTGTTGCGTCCTTCGCTTCACGCAGTTCTTTTTCTTCAGCAGTTTCTTCCTGATATCCCAGCAGGTCTTTCAAGTATGTCTCCCGTTCCTGAGGCGTCTTTCCCTGCAGTTCTTTGTCGATTGCCCGGTCCGACCGATATACTTCGAGAAATTCCATCGGATATGCGCTCTCACCGTAATACCTGGACTGTGTACATCCATATACGCTGTTACCTTCCTTTACCCACTTTCGTACCAGACGGTGTTCATACGGCGTCATCGGCTTCTTTGCGATATAGTCCTGGTATTCATCCCACAGGAATTCCTGTCTGTTGTCATATAAGAATTCGTATTTATATTTCATGGGGTTCCTCACTTTCTATCCGTTGTGTCATCCAAAAAAGACTTCCTGTTCTCCAGCCTGTAGCTCCTGCCGTTCATCTGGATCTCGTCGCACTGGAAGGAGAGTCTGTCCAGTATCGCGGTCGCCAGTGCGGCATCTCCAAGGAATTCCGTCCATTCTTCAAACCCTTTGTTTGTTGTAAGTATGATGGACGTCTTTTCCTGAAGCTCCGAAATGAGCTGGAAGAAAAGGTTTCCTTCCGTTGCCGTGATCGGAAGATATCCGACCTCGTCTTATGGGAAGTGCATTGTTATGAGAAGGCACCCTCTTGAGCACTGTTGTTTTCAAGGTGTTCTATTTTTTGCTTCTCATAATAAATCTCTTTATGATTATTGCAAACACTATCATAAGGAGGCTGCACACATGCACAAAACTTTATTAGGGTACATGGACCTGTTTGTCCATTCGCAGGACCCGCAATTGTCGCCGCGGACTTTGGTTACAAAAAAGAATTATCTAAGTTTGTTTCTTAATTATCTTGATTCTTCTGGAATTTACGATCTCAGGGACTTTGATATTAATGCAGTGTATTCATTTATCGATTCCCTCGATTATGCTTCACAAACAATCAGCGGTATACAATTCACAATTCGTGAATTCTTTGATATCCTGTTTGGCAACAATTGTACCAGCATCTATGGGAGAAAGATATTCCCCATCATCTTCACAAACAAACGTGATAGAATACTGTCCTATTATGAACCAGATGAAGTCAGATCCCTTGTCAACGCCATCGATATCAATACGCAGAATGGCGTATGTGATAAGTGTATGATCCTACTTGCTGCCCAGACGGGTCTTCGATCCGGGGACATAATAAACCTCAGATTCGGTGAAATCCTTTGGGATAAGCATCTCATTTTCAAAACACAGAAAAAACTAAACTACCTGTCTCTGTTCCGCTTCCTGAAAACCTCTCCCTGCTCCTTATTGATTATATCAAGAACCACAGGCCTAAATCTGACGAACCGTATGTATTCATATGTCGAGATACCGGAAATAAGTACAGCGATACGATGCTTTTCGCCATTCTTAACAAGTACTTTGTGAAAACAGATATCTGTATCGGTAACAGAAAGCATGGCCCGCATGCCCTTCGTCACTCACTTGCGTCAAATCTGCTGAAAGGCAATACCCCTATGCCTGTAATAACCGGCATACTTGGGCACAAAGACATTAATACGACAAGCAAGTATCTTTCAATTGATATCGAATCTCTTCGCAGATGTTGTCTGGAGGTGCCCGATGAAAAATAGGAAAGAACTACATTTCAGCGGGGTCTATACGGAAGCGTTCGAAGGCTATGTCAAATACAAAACCGCTCTGGGATTCGATGTTGAGTATAGGGAAACATTGGCTCTCGTTACCTTGAATGAATTCCTTAACAAATACGATCCTCCTGCCGCCATCATTACGGAAAGAATGGCAATGGACTATGTCCATCGAAATCCTCTCCTTTCATCAGCTACAGTACACGCATATGAATGCCGTATACGACAACTGGGGCTGTACATGAAAAACATGGGTTATAAGGATATATTTGTATATCCTGAAAAACATACACCGGTATCTTCTGATTTTGTTCCGTATATATTCACAGCTGATGAAATAACCCGCATATTTACTGCGGCTGATCAGCTTGAAAACCCTGCGAACAATCCCCATTATAGGCTGTTTGTTCAAACAGTGATACGCCTGCTTTACTGTACTGGCCTAAGGATCAGCGAAGCATTGAGTTTAAAAATCGATGATATAGACTTTAAAAACGATCTTATCACTGTATATAACAGCAAAGGCAATGTTTCCAGGCTGGTCCCTTTTAATGGGTACATACATGACTGGCTGTTGAAATACCATCGTGAAGCATCTTCTGCCGCAGATATGTATTTTTTTGAGTCCCCGCGAAAAGGACCTCGTAACCGCTGCGCGGTTGGCAATACATTTCAGAAATCCATCCTCCCGGCGGCTGGCATTCCAAGAAAGCCTGATAACACCGGCCCCCGGCTCCACGACCTAAGACATACATTTGCATGCCATTGTCTGGATAAGATGATCCATGACGGTGCCGACCCGTTTTGCGCACTTCCGTATCTGTCAGTATATATGGGGCACAAAGGCATTGAAAGCACCGAGAAATATCTGCGGCTCACGGAAGATCACTTCATGGAAATCACTGACGCCTGCCATTATATCTATGAGAAAGGTCTTGGTGATGACTATGAATGACTTTGCCCGCATCCTTGAAGATTTTTTTGTAAAATACCTGTCTGTTGAACGTGGCTGTAGTATCAACACCAGAAAGAACTACCGTGACACATTCGTCGAGCTCTTTGCTTTCCTTAACGAAACCCTGGACATTCCCTCTAACAAGATCTGCATGGAGACATTTAGCTTTGATACGATCAACAGCTTTTTAGACTGGTTGGAAGAGACAAAAGGTGTTTCTGTGGCCACACGTAACAACCGGCTTGCCGGGATCAAATCGTTTTTTAAATATGTCAGCTATAAAGAGCCTTATCGCCTCAATCTATGCAGTTCTATTCTGGATATTAAAGCCAAGAAAAATATCTCAGCCCCTATGAATTATCTTACAATTGCAGCTATTGAACAATTGTTTGCCTCGTTTGATTTAAAGGATCCTGATGAATTAAGAGATTTTTGTATCATAGCCCTGCTGTACGAAAGTGGTGCACGGGTCTCAGAACTTATCTACATAAAGCTATGTGAAATCCGGCTGGATATGCCTAGCACCGTCGTTTTACATGGCAAAGGCGGCAAATCCCGGATAGTCCCAATTGACCGTACCCTGGCTGCAAAGATCAGGCGATATGTATCCCTGTTCAAAAAAGAACCAGATGACTACTTGTTTACAAACGCACAGAAAAAACCGCTCAGCAGAAGGGGGGTGGATTACATCCTGCAAAAACATTTCAAAGAAGTGCGTTCTGTAAGGGTAAGAGAAAACGACGTTCTACAGATGATCGAGGATGCCAAGTCTTTCTATCCTGTACCGCATTCGGTCTTTGACCGCAATACGGATCTGTTCAATTGCCAGAATGGGACACTAAATCTGACAACGGGAGAATTCCGTTTCCATGATCCCGCCGATTTCCTGACGCTCATGTCCGGCATCACCTATGATCCGGAAGCATCGTGCCCCCGTTGGACGCAGTTCATCTCCGAGGTCATGTGCAACGATGCCGACCTGGCTTTGTATCTGCAAAAGGCACTCGGTTATGCGCTGACCGGGGATACAAGTTTGGAGTACCTGTTTATTCTCTATGGAGCGACATCCAGAAACGGAAAGGGCACCACGATGGAGACGTTTTTACGCATCATGGGCGACTATGGAAAAACGAGTAATCCTGAGATGCTGTCCACGAAGTTTGGCAACACGAATGCGTCCGGACCTTCAGAGGAGATTGCGCGTCTTGCCGGTGTGCGCTTTGTGAATATCTCGGAGCCGGAAAAGAAGATCACTTTCAATGCCGCGCTGGTGAAGCGCATGACCGGAAACGATACGCTGAATGCCCGGTTTCTGCATGAGAACAGTTTCGACTTCAAGCCGAACTTCAAGATCTTCATCAACACCAACTATAAGCCGTCTGTGTCCGACATGACCTTGTTCTACTCGAACAGGCTGAAGCTGATCCCATTTAAGCGGCACTTTGAAGAACATGAGCAGGACAAGGGGCTGAAGAACTTTTTTGCTGAGTCTGCCAATCTATCCGCCATTTTCAACTGGTGCTATGAGGGATACCGTCACTTCCGTGCTACAGATCTGGCTGATTCGGCTGCGGTTGTATCTGCCACCAAGGAATATCAGGAGGAGTCTGACCGCATCGGGCAGTTTGTGGATGCATGGTTGGAAGAAGGCGAGGCCTACGAGGTGCGCACATCCGCAGCATATAAGCTGTATGGCGAGTGGTGCGACAAGTACGGCTACCGGAAGGAGAACAGCACCAACTTTAACAACGCAATCCAGCGGTTTTTCCGCATTGAACGCAAACGGCCGAACGGAGAAACAGGTGGTCCCACAACGATGCTCATTGGTTGCCGGTTCCTGGAGCATGAAAACGGTGAAGCGGAAGAGGAGACGGCCGCCTTTAGCTGATGGTTTCCAACTGGAATTTTAGCCACAAGAAAAAGCACCTGCAGCGTGGCAGATGCTTTATGACTAAGACTCCATGTTATTTTTCAAGCAGATCCTCAATGGTACAGCCGAGAACTTTGGATATACGATAGAGCGACTCGACACTTGCCTTGTTGATGTCCTTGTTCCGCTGCTCATACATTTGGATGGAGCGTAAGCTGACACCGGAGCGTTTGGCAAGCTCTGCTTGTGTACAGCCGTAGGAGGAACGGATGCGTTTCAGGTTGGTGTCCTTGAAATGTTCACGGATTTTATCGTCTACGATATCAGCGAACTTTGTGATGTCGGCCTCATGGAGTGTGTAATACATGTTCTGCAGATCTTCAAAGGACAGAACCGCAAAGATCTCATTGAAGCTTCTGGAGGAAGACCACTGATAGTAGCAGACTGCCCATCCGATCCAGTATTCCCGTGAGCGTCCGAAGTGTTCCTCCGAAACAGTATCAGGCTGCTTACCGGTTGTTTCAAGAAGGACATCAGCCGCAATCTCAATCCCGCTTTTTCCTGCAAGGAACGACGCTTCACCATTTTCCATGCGCTTACTAACGGAACTGGCGATGAAGAGCTTGATAAAAACCTCTCCAGGAATACCGCAGGTGTTGATGGCATAATCGAAGGCATCTCCGAGAGCGGCTTGTGCTTTACTCAGATAGGTTTCTTGGTATGCGCGGGTCGTCATTGGTGATGCCTCCTCTCAGGATATCCTGCATATACAAGCCGTCGTTTTCTTCCTCCTGAATGTCCAGGTAGGTTTGATTGGCTTCATCGTTTCTGGCTTTGCGGAGAACATAGTATTTGTCCTTCTCTGCAACCTCAAATCCCTCGTAGTGGATCTTTGAAAAAGCAAACTGGGATTTCAAGACAATCTGTTCTCCGAGTTTTCCGAGACGCATGGCACGTGACAGCTGTTCTACGGTTATTGCGTTGTTCAGGAAAGCTTCAGCAAAGTCAAAATAGGAGTCGTCGGCCCTATAGCCCGTAATCAGGTCATAGGCGTTTACGTTTACACCGAAGTGTTCGGTAAGATACTGCTTTGCTCTCCGTGCAATGGGCGTTTTAATGCTGAAAAGCCGGTGATCAACCAGAACTGCGATCCAGTTAAGAATCGTGTATTCCGGGCTGTTGAGCTTCAGAATCCTTAGATATTCGGTATCCAGAGTGTACCGGTTCGAGAAGCCATCCTTAAGAGATGAGACTGCCCATTCCTTTGCTAGATCATTGCTTTCGGTACAGTAAAAGCCGAGACCGAAGTCGTTGTTCTTCCGGCCAAGGCCGAACGTTGGGACCTCAACAATCTGCGGCGAGCCGTGGAATATGGTGATCAGGTTTTCCATCAGAATCCCTCCTTCCAATAACTCGTGTACCCGGGGCTGAAAGCCCCGGAAACACTGGCTTTTTACTTCGGGGACACCGTCCCCGAACTGTTACTTTTTCTCGTATAACAGCCTTCGGAGTGTGTTCAATTCATGTCTCAACTGGCGGTTTTCCTCTTCAAGCTTTGCTATACGTTTGTCCTTTGCGCTTATCAGTACATCCTTGGATTTCGATGTACGATCATACTTTTTATGCCAGGCTGATGCTCGCCCAGCCTCCTCTGACCGAGCAGATTCGATTATGGATCTAATGTCATCGTGCTCGTATAAGTAATGCTTTGATACTCCGCTTTTTTTCTGGACTGTACTGAAATTTACCGGTTCGCCCATCCGTTTCAACTCTTCAATCGCTTTCAGAGCTTTTTGCCGGCTGTCATCCGTTCTCTGTTTCCAGCTTTTTTCCAGATACTTCGTTGGCTCCGCCATATCACGCCTCCCTCATGGAGCCGCTCTTATGGATGATCCCTTTTTCCTTTACTTCACCCTGTTTCTGAATAAGACGTGTAAGATATTCCTGATTCTTTTGCACCCACTCATCCCTGCCGAGTGTCTGGCCAATGCGGACCATTGCGCTGACCTTTTCTATCTCAGAAGCGTATTCATCAAGGTTCGACTTTGTTGAGCAGAAGCTCGGGCATTCCAAGCACTGCTCCGTTTGGCGGCGGCATCCGGTTTTTGACGGCTTAAAACATACGCCAAACGGTACTCGTACTGCGTCCAGGTTCGACCTTACGTTCTCGTAATGAACCATATCTGTCTGAGCTGTTTTCTTTCCCGGCGGCAGTGTCGTTATCTTCAGAAGATCAAGTTTTTCCGTATTCTTCCATTTCTGATAAACAGTATCTTCTGAAACCTTTGCGTAATGCAGAGTCATCTGCAAAGAGCAATGCCCCAGAAGCCTTTGGATAATCCCGATCGGCATTCCCTGCTCCACATACTCCATGGCACGGGTATGCCGAAACAAATCCTAAATTTGGGATTTAATAAGAAATCCAAACTTTAATAAAATCCAAACTTTCTATTGATTCTCCGCATGATTGCAGGGTTTCACCAATAGAAAGTTGAGATTTTATTTTGAGGAATCAC
>CADABA010000052.1 GCA_902785985.1 uncultured Lachnospiraceae bacterium | reverse complement strand
AAAGGAGATCATGGCTGCCGTACTTGAAAGCCCCATCGCCCTGCTGCTGTACAGGATTATGCTGATGATCGCCCCCGCGACGACGTATCCGCCCAGCTGGCCGACCAGATAGTACGGCCCCGGCTTTGCTCCCTCCTGACTTATCGAAATGATTGCTCCGTTGAAGCTGGAGACCGTCCATGCCACAGCCTCAAAAAGACATATGGCAACGATGATATAATAGAGATCAGGAGGGACCGGACGGTATTCCGAGCAGACTTCGAAGACATAAAAACAATAGAAGCAGAGGACCGAATAATAGAATATATATGTGAGGCTCTCAAGAATGCGAAGCAGGAACAGATAGTCTTCGTCAACGGCGACTCTTTTCCGCGCGCCCTTTTCAAGTGTAATATAGGCCAGAACGATCAGCATAGTGAGCAGGGCGAAGCCTGAGACCGCCACATTGATCTGATTCATAGAATAAATCCTTTCAAATTTTGAGGAAATCTGCTGTCAGGACAACGGTAAGCAATTTTGCCACAGATTCAGGGGCATCTTCACAGTTCTCCAGGGTCCACTTGTGGAGAATACCCACGACTCCTCCGATGGATCCGGCCATCATGTATGCGGCACGCTGCTGCCTTGCCGGCGATCCCTCCATATGACTCATATCGAGGAGCACATATTCCCGAAGCCGCAGAAGCGCCTGTTCTATGAAGCGGACCGAGGACAGCCGGCTGAGCGTTCGGATCAGATACCCGCTCTTCCTGATATAACGACAGAGGGCGGAAAAAAAGCTGCGGACCAGTTTCCTGTCGTCCATTCCCTCTTCCCTGCACCGATCGAGCATGCTGAAGATCTCATCCAGTATATCATCCTCGATCTTCGTGATGAGCGTCGGCATATCGGTATAGTGATTATAAAATGTGCTCCGCGTCACGCCTGTCCGCTCCGCCATCTCAGCGACGGTGATCTTCTGCGGATCCTTTTTCAGGCACAGAAGCTCAAAGGCATCGCGCAGATCCTCCTCTGTCTGGCGGTAGCGGATGTCTCTGGATATCTCGTTCATATGAATAATGCAGAATCCTTTCTTAAAATGCGGCAAATATCATCCGGAACGCCCCCGTCTTCCTGCATTCCGAAATGTGCATGGAATACGGGGACAGAGCGCTCCCGGTCTTTCCCACTTCTCCTCACAGGGAAAAACACACTTCTCTTCCGGAAGCGAAGTATTCTTCTCTTCCGGGAGCCGGGCACTGCTTACTTCTCCTCGGAAAGCAGGAATTTGATTGTCTCGAGGACGCTCTTCATATGATACTTCAGCAGGAACGCCACATCATTGTACTCGGTGTAAGTATACTTCAGCTTGTCAAGAAGCGGCATGACATACTTCTCTGTCTCGTCAATATATGCCGCCATTCGCTGGTCTGTAAAGCAGGTCGCCATTCCGGAGATATTATTGCAGCGGTCGAGCACTTTGACCATCGTCGCAGTCCGGTTCTCTGCGATCCTGTCAAAATAGACCTTCTTAGATTCTTTTCGGGAAAGGCCCGGAATCATTTTAAAAGTGAGAAGCTCCACTACCTCGCGCGTTTCTTCATTTACCGGGAGTTCTTCCGGCGTAATTCCGCAGTCCTCAACGACATCGTGCAGGAGGATCGCGGAGATCAGATTGTCAGTGGCGATATGAAGCGCAAAAGCCTGACAGGCCATCAGGAGCGGATGATTGATATACGGGACATGCTGGGTACCTTTTCGGAACTGGCCGCTGTGGCTCTTCTGCATAAAATGAAGAGATTCGACAGCCTGATCCATCCCCAGTCTCGTACAGGCATTCCGGATAAATGTGAACATTGCATCCTCCGAGAACAGGCGCTCCTTGAGTTTCCAGCGGACTTCCCGCGGAGCACTTTCTCCCATCAGATAGCTGACGCTTGTATTCAGTGCAATGGATATTTTCGGGAGCATTTCCGTCTCGGGAAGCGTCTCATTCGTTTCCCATGCCCGGACTGTCTCCTCCGGTGTGTTGAGGACTTCTGAGAGCATAGCCCGTGTCATATTGAGCTGATTTCTACGTCTCAAGATACGGTCACCCATATTAATCTGCATGTTCACAACCCTCTCTTCAATGTTCATTCTTTTCTTGTCACAGGAGCATCAATGTCAGCTTCCCTGATATTGAATCACCGGGAAACCATGCATAAAGATTTACGAAGCAGTCGGGGGGTGAAAAATCGTTTCAGGAACGCCTCGGCATTCCTGCCGCGATGTGCGGGGCGCCGGAGCGCCTTCCGCTGCGCATGTAATGCGATCAATTCTCAGTACCCTGCAGCCGCAGACCGCGCAATCGGCGCATCTGCAGCTATCTTTATCTTAGACTGTTCAGGGAGAAATTACCAGTCCGGATTCAAATGCACTCGGTACATTTAAGAACGCCTCGGTGTTCCAAAGAGACGGGTATTGCGCGATGAAGAACAGAAAAAGGCTGCCGCACCGGGAATCTGATCTGCTCCCTGCGGCGACAATGTTTCCAAATGTCGTTCGCAGGAAGCGCAGCCTTCCTTTGGTGCGGCAGCCCTTCATTAAGTCCCGGACTCCTCTTATGAGGAGGCGATCCGGACCGGCCGGATCGCGAGCAGGATCCTCTCAATCATTCTCTTTGCCTTGTTCGGTTTCTCAGCAGTCTTCCTGAACGTGCTGTTCTCCGCTGCTGCATGGAGCAGTACGCGCTCGGCCTGCTCTTCATTTTCAAAGAGGACCGTACGGACACCTGAAACTCCAAGCGGACGCAGATGCGCCTCATAATAATCGATGGCCAGTGCCATCGCGCTCTCGCGGTCTTTCACTGCCTGCGAAAGAAGCGTTACGCCCGGCAGCATTGAGATTTCTTCGAAGATCTGACTATATTCCGCGTCGCTTCCGTCATTGACGACAAGGACATGGGGAACACATGCGCTGATCAGTTCTTCAACGTAGCTTACAAGCTCTCTTCCCGGGTTATGTGTCGGAATAATAATAACAGAATCCATAGTCAGCCTCCTTTATCTGATTTATTATAGAAGAAGTATATCTTCTGATTGCTAACGAATTGTGTTGGAAATAAGAAAAAACTGTGAACCTATTTGCCGGTTCACAGTGATTTCGAACAATCTGTGAACCTTTTTTAAGATCCACAGGATTTTCATATGATCTGTGAACCTTTTTTCCGGCTCACAGTAATATACGAATGATCAGAGGGGGAGGGCTAATTTTTTTTTTGCAAATTTCAGTATCCTTCCCGGGCGGCTTTCTTCCTGCTCTCAATCCTCTTCTCAGCTCCCGCCCAGCGGGCTTTCTCGGACTCCGTCTCAAGCGTAAGGCCGTAGGGGACAGGCGTAGGCTTTCCGCTCTCATCGATACAGACCTCTGTGAGGAAAGCGCGGTTGATGGCATAGCGGAACCCCGTCTCCTGATTTTCAATATAGGTGTCCACCCGCACCTCGATGGAAGTCCGGCCGACATGGGTCACATTGGCGATCAGGACGAGTACATCATTGAGGTAGGCGCCGCGCTTGAACTCGAGATGTTCGATGGCCGCTGTCGTGACATTGACCCCGGCATGCCGGGTCGCAGCAATCGCAGCGATCTCGTCGATCCAGGCCAGAAGCCGTCCTCCGAAGAGCCGGCCCTGTCCGTTGATGTCCGGATAGCGGAGACAGCGGCTGACTTCCGTTCTGGAATATTCCACATTTCGGTATCCCTTTTCGTACATAAAACCCTCCTTGCTGCAATCGGTGCTGCGGTGGTGCACGGATCCCTCCCAAAAGGGCCGGCAACTGTGATCGGGAACACTCCGGTGTTCCTGCAGTGCATGACACTGCAGGACGGGGCTGTCCTCAGGTCTCTTATTTCCTGCCGGAAATACATTTACTGCTCCATAAGCCCTGCCAGCGATGAATCACTGAAGAATGTGTTCGCATTATAGAGGAACAGGACCTCGTCGATCCCGTCCGTCGCGATCAGCGTCTCCAGATCGTCCGTAAAATACCGCGGATCGACGACATCGATCTGTCTGTAATACTGAGCCAGGAAAGGCAGGAAGCAGTTCGCGTAGCTGTCCTTCAGTACCAGCAGTCTCCGGTCCTCCGCCGTCGGAGATTTGATGCGGACCAGTGCATGATTCCCGCTGAAAAAGACGCTGTACTTATCTTTCTGCGAAAGATATGTCTCATCATAAAAGGTGGTCGTCTTCATCTGGTTATCCGCATACTCAACGACATAGTTTGCCGCCGGCTGCGTGTCATCCTGCGGGAACCAGACCGAAATGACATCTTTCTCGTCCCCGAATGTGCAGCTTTTCCCGGAGAGTGTCCCGTTAAAGTCGGCTGTGACCGCGAGAGAATTATACATCACCGCATCCGGGTCAAGCCCCATGACTCCCGCCGCATACCGGAATGCATTGTAGGCTCCGTACGTGGTCCAGTGATGATCAGTGCGGTAATAAATATATTCATTTTTCTTCCCTTCGAGCACATTCCCGACATCCACCGGCGTGTAGCCGACCAGCTGCATCGTGGAATAGAAGTCCCGGATGAGTGCGTTCTGGTCCTCTGCCGGGGCATTTTCCGGGAGCTTATCCCGGAGTACCGTCACGGCAGTGGGCGCAATCATCATATAGAAATTCATATCCTGATGGTTCGCGCGGAAAGCCGTAAGGTTCTGCACAAGCCGGGATACAAACTCTTCCTCAGGCTGTACCGCCTCTTCCATGAGATAACCGTCGTCACAGATATACACTCCGCCGATCTTGTTCTGTCCGCTGATCCGGGCTGTCTCCGTCCGTACTCTGACCCAGCCGGTCCGTCCCGGGAACTGATCTGCAGTCCAGCTCTCGACACTCTTCATGAATCGGCCGCTCAGGAGATCCGCCGCATCAGGATCCGGAACCCCTGCAAGAGACCGGTTCTCCGTCTCCGAGAACGGCCTGTCAGGCAGACCGATAAAAAGCAGAAGCATCAATACCGTAAAGAGAGCGCAGGATCCCAGAACTATATGCCGGAAAATGCAGACCCTTTTCTGCTCCGTCTGTTCAGGATCCTTCTTCCTCTTCATTATTTTCTTCATCTGTTCTCTCCAAATAGTACACAGAATGCGTCAAATCAAGAATATCCCCTTACACGCGCATCTCACGAGCGTAGTCACAGGTACTGCGCGATAAAGAATAAGCGAACATATCAGAATGCCGCATACAAAAACGGCTGATACGTGCTGTAGACCATGAAAGCGACGGCAAGGAGCGTGAGAAGTACGGTCCCGACTGCCGAAACGACCGGGTATTTTTTCTGCGTCCAGGTATAAAACCTGAAAGGCCACGCTGTCGACCCGAGGAAGCAGAAGATGAGCAGAAGGAGATTCGTCCGAAGATAATACAGAGCCCGGCTGTCCGCCAAAGCATGCATACCGCCTCCGAAAAGTGCTCCGCACGTTGCTGCTGCTTCCGCAAAGCTCCGGCTTGAGAAGAAGACCCATCCGATGATGACAATAAACATTGTGTACAGCACCCGCACCGGCTTTGGAAGCTTCTCGAGGACTTTAATGAGAAAATATTTCTCCAGAAGAAGGACAAGCCCATAGTAGACTCCCCAGGCCACATACGTCCACGCTGCTCCGTGCCACAGACCCGTGAGCGCCCAGACAACGAGGATATTGCGTACATGCCGTCCGACCGTAACTCTGTTTCCGCCAAGCGGGATATAGATATAGTCCCGGAACCATCTTGACAGAGAAATATGCCATTTTCTCCAGAAATCCGTGACAGAGACCGCCGTGTAGGGATGGTCAAAGTTATCCCCTGTCCGGATTCCGAACATGAGCGAGATTCCCTTCGCCATATCCGAGTATCCCGAAAAGTCAAAATATAACTGGAAGGCAAACGCCGCCATCCCGAGCCACGCCATAAGCACAGACACTTCCCCGGCAGGCAGCGCTCTGAACGAATTGTAAAGATCCACAATGTTGTCCGCCAGCAGGACTTTCTTTATAAGACCGACGATAAAGAGGATCAGTCCTTCTTCTACATTGGCGATCGAAAAATCCGGTCTTCTTATCTGCGGAACAATGTCCTGCATCCGGTCGATCGGTCCCATGGAAATCGTCGGGAACATCATGATCGACGCGGCGAAAGAGAGGAGTCCGCATCGGGGGTTTATTTTCCCGGAACGGGCGTCCGCGATCCATGCGATCGCCTTAAATGTGAAAAATGAAAGGCCGAGCGGCAGCGGCAGGCCCGGCACCGCAAAGTCCGTCTTAAGGAGCGCGTTGACCGTATCGACAAGAAATCCGCAGTACTTGAAATACCCGAGGATAAGAAGATTAACGATGACCGCGCCGACAAAAATCCACTGCCGCGAACGTTCTCCGCGCTCTGTCTCAGCAAGATCATATCCTACATAATAGTTGAAGACCGTGGAAAGGATGAGCAGGATCACATAGACCGGATTCCCCCATGCATAGAAGACGAGCGACGCGATGATCATAATGACTGTGCGGGCACGCGCCGGCTTTACGATCCCGTAAAGAAGGAGCACGGCAGGCAGAAAAGCAAATATAAAGATCAGCGATGAAAAAGTCACTTTTTAATTTCCCCCAGTATAGCCTCTTCCCAGTCAGACGCGTTGTCCGATACAGCGAAGATCAGATACTTTCCCCTGACTTCGCAGACAGCACTGTCGATTTTTGTCATTTCCTCCGCCCCGTAGTTCTCAAAATTCTCCGTGATTTCTCCGAGACGCTTCCTGGCGCTTTCCATATAAAGGAGCGCATCCTCGTGGTCCTTTGCCCGAACGACCAGAAGCTCATCAGCCGACATGATCGAATTCGAGCGGAAAAACAGGAAGCCTTCCGTCTCCGCGCTGTCGATCGAATAATATCTGCGAAGGCCGGATGCATCTTCCGTCCGCATCTCAGCAATTCCGGGCTGTTTCGCGAGCTCCCCTGCAATCTGCTCCGCAGGAACATCCGGATAATACTGAGACCAGATGAGGACTGCCATAAAGACGGCAAGTCCCAGTCCGGAAAGGATTACCATTATTCTTGATTTTTTCATGATCAGATTCCCGCCTCATAGCACATATGTGAGAGCATCCAGAGATAGACATCCTGTACCGGGTGGATCCCGTCAGAGTCCCAGAGCTCCGGATGTCCCAGGACAAGCGTCGTATTGTCAACATAGGATACGCCGAGCTCCTCACAGAGCTCCATGATCGCCTGATTGTACTGTCCTGCATATTCATACTGCGGGTGCCTTCTGCAGGCATCCTCCGAAATAGGGTTGATATTGCACAAAAAGATTCTGCAGTCCGGCAAACTTTCCTGAAGATACTGGATAAGCTTCCGGTAATTGTCCTTGAACTGACCTGAATCCGAATGGTACATATCCATGTCATTCAGGCCCAGCTGAACCCATACGACAGACGCCTGCAGATTGACCGCACGCTCAAAAAGATCATGGGAGTCGTAAGTCCCGCAGCCTCTCCGAAAGATCAGACTCTCGGTGTTAACATACTGACCGTCATTCATACCTTCGATCATCGAATCCCCGATCGCGTAGGCATTATTCTTTACCAATGTCATGCGAAGCTCGTCAGGATCCCGGACTTCCATCGTATTATAGAGATCCTTTTCATCTCCGTGCGCCCTGTCATAGGCTGCCTTCTGCTCGGCAAGCTGTGCCTCATACGCAGCCTCATCCATCGCAGCGCGCTCCGCTGCCTCTGCTTCCGCCCGCTCCGCGTCCTCGATCGCCGTGATCGCCTGGGTCTGGACAGTCAGATCCTTTGTCATCTGATTTGCAAGCGCATCGTGCCCGGCCGAGATGTCTGTGAGCGGCAGATGAGCGATTCCCTCGAGCTCGGTAATATTGATGAGAATAATCGAAACAATCAAAATCGCACAGAGTGTGCCGGCGAATACTTTCTTATCAAAATGCACAGCCTGGCGGAACTCCCGGATCAGTGCCTCTCCGGAAGGAAATTTGAACGGCTTCTTTGCTGCCGCCGGCTCCCCGGCAGGCCTTATCGCTTCCGATGCTCCGGTGCGCTTTACAGACGTCTTTTTTGCTCCCGTTTCTGCAGCGCGCTTTCCGGCCGTCTTTGATTTTTCCTGTACCCCGGAGCGCTTTGCAGCTGTCTTGCCTGCCTTCGTTTCTGCAGCGCGCTTTGCAGCTGTCTTGCCTGCCTTTGTTTCTGCAGCGCGCTTTGCAGCTGTCTTGCCTGCTTTCGTTTCTGCAGCGCGCTTTGCAGCTGTCTTGCCTGCCTTCGTTTCTGCAGCGCGCTTTGCAGCTGTCTTGCCTGCCTTCGTTTCTGCAGCACGCTTTGAAGATGTCTTTTCTGAAGCCGTTTCTGCAGCGTGTTCAGCAGACGTTTCTTTTGACGTCGTTTGTACGGTGCGCTTTTCCGGTGTTTTCGTTTTTACGGATTTCTTCGTTTCTTTTTTCTTTTTTCCGGATTTTTTGGAATTTCTCTTCCCTGCTTTTGCGTCTTCGGAAGACTTTCGGATCTCTTTAGAAGATTCAGAACCCGTCCGACCCTTTTTTAAAGACTCCGCCCCGGCATTTTCAGAAGGGGTCCCGTCTTTTCTTTTCTCCGGGATCTCTGTTCCCTTCTCACGCACCTTCGCTCCCGCACTCTCCGCACGGCCGGCTTCGGATCTGCCGGATTTACGGTCTTTCCCTCTTGTGCTCTCTGCACGGCCGGCTTCGGATCTGCCGGACTTACGGCCTTTCCCTCTCGTGCTCTCCGCACGGCCGGCTTCAGACTTTCCGGACTTTGAATTCTTTGTCTTTCCCTCTGTTCCGGAACCGGACGTCTCTTTCGTCTTTGCTGGCTTTGTGCCATCGCTCTCACGCACAGCCGTGTTCTTCCGTGTCCCGTCCATGCCTTCATCTGCCGCATCCGCTTTCAGAATCGACTCCTCATCCGCATAAATGCGTCTTGCAGCAGCTTCCCGGTCAGAGTCTTCCCTGCGTGACAACTGCGCTTCGTTGATGACAGGATTTTTTGCCGTGTTCCTTGTTTTCTTTTGTGCAGTTTTTTTCTTATTGTTATTTCTGGCCATCTCTTTCCTGCTTATCATATACTGCGGCGTTCCGTTGAAATGTCCTGTGTCTGTACAAAATCCGTATGCTCAAAAAACGGCAGCTCCTGCAAAAGATCCGGCTGCACTTCTTTTCTTAAAGCACACGCTGTATAAGTATACCACGAATCCGATTAGTTTCCACAAAATATCCCTTTTTCTGTTTTTTCGCTTTTTGAATCTTTGTTGATCTCTGACGCAGAATTCCCGTAATCTCAATCACGAGTGTTGCGCGATGAATAGATGAATATTCAAGAACGCCTCGGCGTTCTTGCCGCGACGTGCGCGGCGCGGCAGCGCCTTCCACTGCGCACGGCTGCGATCCGCCGTGCCTAAGCATGCGTAACAATGCTCCAGTGGAACATTGTGTAGCTGAGGCTTTTATCTCAGTGGGGGATTGAAACCCGCCACGTAAGACGAGCAGGATATTGATCTATCCCCCGCTTATAGAAGCGGGAGTCTTCCCCACTGAAGATAAAAAAGATCCTTCGAAAAACACGTCGTTTCACTGCATTTTCCGCAAGGATCTTTTTTATTCTGAAAGCCCGGGGCTTACTTACTGTCCGCCGGCTTTCTGCTCTCTTTCAGCATACCAAAGTATTTGGCGTAATTCTCCTCAAGGTTCTTCTGATACAGGGAATCATCCGAGTGATGCAGCATGTGTATATAATCGTGCTCAGCGCCGGAGATCGTAAGATCCAGACTGCCCAGAATGCTGATCGCAAGATCGGAACACAGATCCGAGATCCTCTCCAGATTTGACAGGATATTCTCGAACTGAATGCCGCTGTAGACATCACAGATCCCTTTGGTCATACGCTTTATATGATACTCTTTCAGTGTTTCGACCAGCTCATCGATAACTTCTTCCCGGGGCTCGACCTGACGGGCAAGCCCGCCGTCCCTGGCCTCAAAAGCCCGGTTCGTAAGTTCGAGGATATCCCTGACCGCAATGAATACAATATCCAGATCCTTGCGGGCTTCCTCTGAAAAGATCCCGTTATTCTTCGCGAGATTTTTCATATCCTTCGAGATATTGACCGCATGATCCCCGATCCGCTCGTAGCTGGTGAGCGCCTTGATCTGCATTCCCTGTCTCCGGGCATCCGACTCCTGAACAATGTATGCGGACATATCGACCAGATACTGGTTCGAGGCATCAGCCATACGGTCCAGCAGGCTCTCCCGTTCCATGATCCTCTGGTCCCTTGCATCATCATAGTTCCTGACCTGCTCGATGGAGGCCTCGAAATTATGGGTCGCAACATCCGCCATATGCAAAATGAGATGCTTGGACTGGCTCATCGCCAGTACAGGGTTCGAGAACAGACGTGCATCCAGCTCCCTCAGATTGTTCTCGATATCGGCATCCTGATCATTGACCGGCTCATCCCGTACGATCTTCGTTGCGATCTTTGCGAAGATTCCGGTGAAAGGAAGCAGAACAACCGCCGGGACCAGACGGAAGACTCCGTGCACATTGGCGACACCGCCCGAATTGAGCGTCGAATCCCAGAACTCATCACCGATCAGACCTGTAAATCGCCCGATCGAAACACACACGATGATCAGCAGCGCCGCAAAAATATTATAGATCACGTGGACCGTGACTGTCCGGATCTGATCAGGCTTCGCGCCGATGCGGCTTACAAGATACGTCGTGAGGCAGTCCCCGATATTGACACCGATGATGACCGCAAAAACTCCGCAGAAACGGACTCCGACAGAACTGGCCATGGACTGCAGGATACCGATGACCGCCGAGGAGCTCTGGATGATTCCGGTGACAACGACGCCCGAAAGAAAGCCGAAAAAGTAATTGTCCTCAAAGGCCACGAGCAGTCTGCTCAGCTGGTCGCTCATCTGGCCGACCGAATCACTCATGAAGATCAGTCCCATGAAGAGGATACCGAATCCGATAAGGATCGTCCCCACATTATGGAACCGGTCTCCTTTCAGGAACATGATGCAGATGATACCGAAGATCAGGGCCATCGGCGCCAGATTGTCCGCCTTAAAGAAGTAAAGAATACTCGTCGTCCCCGCGCTCACATCCATGAGGCGGATGATCTGCGCCGTGATTGCCGTACCGACATTTGCGCCGAGTACAATACCGATCGACTGATAAAATGTGAGGAACCCCGCACCGACAAGACCGACCGTAAGGACGATCGTGGCGGTAGAGCTCTGGATCATGCAGGTGACGAGCATACCGAAAATAAATCCGATGACAGGTCTGTTGGTGACCTTGGCAAGGGCTACTTTCATGGCGCCTCCCGAAGACTGTTTCAGTCCGTCACCCATGAGACGCATCCCGTAGAGGAACATCGCAAGACCTCCGAGGAGGGCTACGACCTTATAAAATATGTCCACTTATTTATTCTCCTTTGGAAGAAATGTAACCGGTTCTCCGGCAGATCACACCCGTGCAGCAGGAAATGTGCTTCCCGTTCACGCGGCAAGAACGTCGAACCGTTCTTATATTAAGTGTGCGTTAAAAAACTGCATTCGTCCATTAGTATAACATATTCAGGTAATTCTTTTGTAAAAATCCTGTAAAAGGGTCGGATGCTCCTATTCATACTGATAAGAGAAAATCCCCTGCCCCGGTCGTTTTCAGACCTTGGAGCGAGGGATTCTCTGTTATGCAATACCTGCAGTCTCCTGTTCCTGCTTAGATTGCTAAAAGCGGAGATGATTTTACATTCTCAGCTCTTTCTGTTGAAAAGCGTATTCATAAGACCGCGCCCGAGGCTAGCACCCAGGTTGCCGCCCAGCGTCTTGCCGAAGGTCCCGAACTTTCCGCCGAATGTCTTGCCGACCTCCCGGCCGACCGTTCCGGCGACTGTTGAGCCGACCTGCTTCGCAGCCTTCGCCGTAGCAGCATCCGCCTTGGCTTTCTCTCTGGCAGCAGCAGCATCCGCCTTCGCCTTTTCTTTCGCGGCAAGCGCGTCCGCTTTTTCCTTTTCTTTCGCCTCGAGCTCCGCCTGAGCCTGCTTTTCGAGCTCGACTTCCCGTCTCAGAAGGAATTCATAGGCGGAATCCGGATCTTCGGAGACCGCATACTTTGAGTAGAGGATACTTCCCATCACGATGTCCTCTCTCTCTGAATCCGTGATCGATCCCACGATCGCCTCGCCGGTCCCGAGTTCCAGAATTGCGTCATAGGTCTTAAATGCGGGATTCTCGCGGAACGCCTGCGCCGCCGCTCTGACCGCCTTCTGCTCGGCCGGTGTGTATGCGTGGAGAGCATGCTGCACTTTATTTCCGAGCTGAGCGAGCACATTGTCCGGGATGTCCCGCGGATTCTGTGTGACGAAATAGACGCCGACACCCTTCGAGCGCACAAGCTTCACGACCTGCTCGATCTTATCGATCAGGCCCTTTGAAGTTCCCTTGAAAAGAAGATGTGCTTCATCAAAGAAGAAGACCAGCTTCGGCTTCGAGAGGTCTCCGACCTCCGGAAGCGTCTCGAAGAGTTCGGACAGCATCCAGAGAAGGAATGTAGAATAGAGTCGGCCGTTGTTGATCAGGCTCTGGCTGTCCAGTATGCTGATCATTCCCTTTCCGCCCTCTCCCTGGGCGATCCAGTCTGTGATCTTGAGTGCCGGCTCGCCGAAGAAGACGTCCCCGCCCTCGGATTCAAGAGCGACGACTGCCCTCAGGATGGCCCCGATGGAGTTCTTCGCGATGTTGCCGTACGCATCGGCGAATTCTCTGTTATTCTC
>CADABA010000051.1 GCA_902785985.1 uncultured Lachnospiraceae bacterium | reverse complement strand
AATATTATCCTTTTTTTCCTGCATGGTGCTCTTTCCCCCGCAATGTATCTTTATTCCGCCTCAGAAAGTAGGCGGTGTGCTCACCCATATGAATTCCGCGTCCTTCCGGTACGGATTTTCAATATAGTGTTCGCAGTCCGATGAAAAATAAAAACTCTCTCCCGGACCCACATTGTAGACTTTCTCTCCCAGATGGATCCGGATCCTCCCGGATAAAATGTAGCCGAATTCCTCCCCCTCGTGGGGCCTGTGCTCGAAGATCTTCTGTGATCCTTTGAGCGAAACGAGGATCGGCTCCATCCGGTTCTTCTGGGCAGTCGGAACGATCCACTGTACGCTCGTCCCGTTCTCATCGATCTTCTCGAAAAACCCGTCCTTCTGGAAGACTACCTGCTCCTCATCTGCCTCCTCAAAAAAATCGGACGGTGTCGTTCCGAGACACTCGATCAGATCCAGCAAAGTCACGACCGAGGGTGCTACGAGGCCGTTCTCAAGCTGGGAGATATAGCCTTTCGTAAGCTCCGTGCGGTCCGCGAGCTCCTGCTGTGTCAGAGCATTCAGGTTCCGAAGCTCCCTTATCTTTCGTCCGATATTCCTGTTGATCTGATCCGCTTCCATGTGCGCTCCATTTCTTTTGGTTTTTTAATTCGAAACTTTTAATCAGATTTTACTAAACAAGGCACTTCACTGATTATAATACTATGAAACGGAAAGTCAACTGTTTTTGACCTCCGAGGCGGAATTCTATATCCGGAATGCCGGGGCGTTCCGGCCGTGCAGGATCAGAGACTCCTCCCTCTGCGCAGCTGCAGTACGACAGAGGCTTTCCTCTCTGACGGTGGTCTCATTCCGGTCTGTGATGCAGATTTCACGTAAAGAACCGTGTGATGCACGCAAAAAATCGCAGGCCGTACAGCCTGCGATCACTAATTTCACTTTTATTGAAAAAAGAAAGACCCGAATCACCCATAAAAGGCAATCCGGACCCCCCTCTCAGAGCGCGAGACGGGGATCGAACCCGCGACCCCCACCTTGGCAAGGTGGTGCTCCACCGCTGAGCCACTCGCGCATCGTGTGCCGCTCTTGCGACACAGGGAATAATACATGAAAAACAGTTTTTTGTCAATAATAAAATTTACAGGACTCAGACATAATAAAATTTACAGGACTCAGACATAATAAAATTTACAGGACTCAGACATATTCAGGAACGCCTCTGCGTTCTTGCCGCTCCGGCAGCCGTAACCGCACGCTGACGGCACTTTCATGCCCTTCACTCAGCCTTAATGATCGCCGAGAGCACATACTGGCTGCTCCGGAAGTTCTTCTGACTGATGTTCTCAAGGCGGATCAGGTCAAGATCGAGCCAAAGTTCATCCGCCGTCACAAGGATATGCGCGAAGAGGCAGCCGAAGTCAAACTCATCCCATCGTCCCATTCTGTCGATATCCCTCTTTTTCGAGAAAAAATGGATCCTGTTCGCGAGAACGACAAAGCGCCAGGGCTGGGCATTGAACGCAGACGGCGCAAGTCTGGCAACTTCTATGATATCCTGCGTCCACCTGCGCGGATCCTCCTTGAAGATGCAGAGATCCTGCACAGCCAGTCTCCTGGCATCGACCGATCTTCTGGTCAGCGGCCCGTCCGGCTTCCCGAATGCAAGCACAATAATAAATTCCTTGTCCCCTCTCTGCTTTGCATCCCTGTAGCTGACGTTTCCGAGAAAACAGCTGGCGATCCCGAGCGTCAGCATATACAGACTGATCTGCTCCATGATACATCCCGCGTTCATCATATAGCGGTCTTTTTTCTCGGAATATATGCTGAGATAGTAGGGAGCCTTCACGCCAAAAAACCCCTTCGGGGCATGCTTTCCGTCCGTGTTATCGGTAATGCCGATCTCCGTACTGATTCCCGGCGAAAGGAACTGGGCATCCTCATAAAACGCTCCGATCGCGGCAAGTTTTTCCGGATCGATCGCCTCCATCAGAAATTTCCTGTTTGATTTTCTTAAAGAAATAGCTTCATATAAATTCATGCCACAAGTTTAACGCATGATTCCGACGATTTCAACGGGATTTTTTAAATTCCCTGTAACAATTTCGTAACAAAACATCGGGGAATGGACCCTCCGCGTTTATTGACATTCATTTTCAAAGGGATATAATAATCTTTAATTGTTTTATATTCATATATCAATTCAGTGTAATCTTCAGTATGACCGGACGAAATATTCCGTTTACGTTGCGGCATAACACTGAAAATTATTCTACGCAGGAGGCAGGATATGGAAAAGAAAAATATCGACTGGGGCAGTCTTGGTTTTGCTTACATGCCGACAGACAAAAGATTTGTCTCTAACTTCAGGGACGGCGCATGGGATGAGGGCGCTCTCATCGATGATCCGACCGTAACGATCTCCGAGTCTGCAGGTGTTCTGCAGTACGCGCAGACCGTTTTCGAAGGTCTGAAGGCTTATACGACAGAAGACGGCCACATCGTCTGCTTCCGCCCGGACCTCAACGCATCGAGAATGGCCGATTCTGCAAGGCGTCTTGAGATGCCGGTATTCCCGGAAGATCGTTTTGTTGAAGCAGTCAAAGAGGTCGTCAAGGCAAACGCAGCATGGGTACCGCCTTACGGCTCCGGTGCAACTCTCTACATTCGCCCCTACATGTTCGGTTCTGACGCAGTCATCGGCGTTAAGCCGGCGACAGAGTATCAGTTCCGCATCTTCGTGACACCGGTAGGTCCGTACTTCAAGGGCGGTGCAAAGCCGATCACGATCAAGATTGCAGACTTCGACCGCGCAGCACCACGCGGAACAGGCCACATCAAGGCAGGCCTTAACTATGCGATGAGCCTTCACGCAATCGTTCAGGCTCATAATCAGGGCTTCGCAGAAAATCTGTATCCGGATTCAGCGACCCGCACAAAGGTCGAGGAGACCGGCGGCGCAAATATCATCTTCATCAAGGGCAACAAGTTCGTGACAGTCGGTTCTCCGACCATCCTTCCGTCCATTACAAGACGTTCTCTTGAGTATGTCGCAGAGCATTACCTTGGCCTTGAGGTCGAGGAAAGAGATGTTCCGCTCACAGAACTGCCGGAGTTCGATGAGGCCGGTCTCTGCGGAACAGCTGCAGTCATCTCTCCGGTCGGCAAGATCGTGAACGGAGATCAGGAAATCTGCTTCCCGAGCGGCATGGAGAAAATGGGTCCGACGATCCAGAAGTTTTATGACACTCTTACCGGAATCCAGATGGGCCGCATCGAGGCGCCGGAAGGATGGATCTGCAGAATCATCTGAGTCTGAACCCCGCCGCATGTCCGCCTGAAATCGGACATGCATATCAAGACCGCCTCGGCGTTCCTGCCGTGCAGCGCAAGGTGCGGAGCACCTTCCCGGCTGCACGGCTCCGATCCGCCGGCGGCTTTAAAAAAGAGCCATACCCGAGAAAATGACTCCTCAGGGTATGGCTCTTTTTGATCTCTGTTCTTGTTACGCCCGCTCCGACCGCGGGTTATTCCGATGCAGACCGTTCGGTCTCTCAGCAGCAGATATCATCAGTCCCGATGGGCAGGTCTTCCGTCAGGGATTCTGTCCGTCCATCATCCCTTTTCCGATCCCCTCGATCTCACGGATCGCTTCCATATCATCTTCTGATACCCGCATATTATAGTGGTACGTCTTACCGTTCGGATCCGTGACCTTCACATCCACGATCGACCCGACACCGATGGCTGCCGGAAATACAGTTCTGCCGAACGGCACCATCTTCGGATGATTCGAGGTAATGCGGTCCCACAGTCCCTTCATTTTAAAAAGCATCATCGGATTGACCATGTCAAATCCTCCTTCAGATTTAGTTCTTTACGTCATGTGTTCCTGAACAGTCCGATCTTCTCCATCGCCTGTATCTTCACGGAATGCACAGCATACGGAATAATATCAGATACCTTTACGAGTCCGCTGTTGACAGCCTGAAGGATTCCCTGCCCGCAGGCGATATCGATATCCGTAAAGACATTGATCTTATGGACACCGCAGTCGATTGCCCTGCGGAACATCCTGTCAGAGAGACCGGATCCGCCGTGCAGGACCAGCGGAAGCTTCGCTGCATCAGAAATCTCGCGGATCCTGTCAAAATCCACATTCGGCGCGGACCGGTATGTGCCCTGGGCATTGCCTGCCGCGATGGCCAGCGCGTCAATTCCGGTTCTCTTCGCAAACTCCGCTGCCTGGTCAGGTTTTGTGTGATAGTCCGTAAGCTCTCTTTCCTCGAGCTCCGATGCGTCCGGAACGCGTCCGAGCTCCGCCTCAACAGAAGCTCCGAAAGCGTGGGCGACTTTGACGAGCTCCAGGACTTTCGCGACATTTTCCTCAAAGGGAAGTGCCGAGCAGTCATAATTCACAGAAGTGAAGCCTGCGCGAAGAGCCTGCGTGCATTTCTCAAAAGAGTATCCATGGTCAAAATGAACACCGACCGGAACCGAAGCCATCCTTGCCATCGGAAGCACAAAGGACGCGAAATCATACATGCTGCAGACATCGAGCAGCTTTTCCTCAATTCCGAGGATGACCGGGGAATCCGTCTCCTCCGCCGCCTCGATCACGCCCCGCGCCATCTCAAGATTTACGACGTTAAAATTCGCGACAGCGTATTTTTCCTCCACAGCAGTATCCAGCAATTCTTTCAGGTTTACGAGCATAGATCTCTCCTTTCGGCTTCGGGCATCATGAACGCCCCGGCGGTCCTGCCGCGCCGCGCAGGGCACGAAGCACCTTTCTGATCGCGGGGCTGCAATCCGCCGGGAGGCTTTGCTCTTAAGACACTGATCGGTATCCGGTGTCTTAAGGTGAATTTCATTTTTCTTTTCCTCTCACGGCGAAAGCATGAGAGAAAGGATTCATTGACCGGAGATCAATGGTGGAACAGACGAATGCCTGTGAAGGCCATCGCCATACCGTACTTGTCGCAGCACTCGATGACCGCATCATCTCTGACAGATCCGCCCGGCTCCGCGATATACTTTACGCCGCTCTTCTTCGCACGCTCAATATTATCGGAGAACGGGAAGAATGCGTCCGATCCGAGGGCGATATCCTTCGCCTGATCGAGCCATGCCCTCTTCTCCTCCGCAGTGAAGACCTCCGGCTTATAGCGGAAGATATTCTCCCACGCACCGTCGCGGAGAACGTCCATATACTCATCGCCGATATAGACGTCGATCGCGTTGTCGCGGTCCGCACGGCGGATACCGTCCACGAACGGAAGCTCGAGGACCTTCGGGCACTGGCGGAGCAGCCAGTTATCCGCCTTGTTGCCCGCAAGACGTACACAGTGTACGCGGGACTGCTGGCCGGCTCCGACGCCGATCGCCTGTCCGTCATACGCGTAGCAGACAGAGTTCGACTGTGTATACTTCAGTGTGATCAGGGAAATGACGAGGTCCCGCTTCGCCGAATCCGGGATATCCTTGTTGGCCGTGACGATATTCTCGAGGATCCTGTTATTGATCTCGAGTTCATTTCTTCCCTGCTCAAATGTGATACCAAAGACCTCCTTGTGCTCAAGCGGCTGCGGCACATAGCTCTCGTCGATCTTTATAACGTTATAATTTCCGTTCTTCTTGCTCTTCAGGATCTCAAGGGCTTCCTCCGTATAACCGGGTGCAATGACACCGTCGGAGACTTCCCTCTTGATGATCTTCGCTGTGGACGCATCACAGACATCGGAGAGGGAAATGAAATCGCCGAAGGAGCTCATTCTGTCAGCTCCGCGGGCGCGTGCGTAAGCACATGCGAGCGGGGAAAGTTCTTCCATATCATCCACAAAATAGATCTTCTTCAGCACATCGCTGAGCGGAAGGCCGACTGCGGCGCCTGCCGGGGAGACATGCTTGAAGGATGTCGCTGACGGAAGGCCGGTCGCAGCCTTCAGATCGCGTACGAGCTGCCATCCATTCAGGGCATCCATGAAATTAATGTAACCCGGGCGGCCGCTTAAGACCTCGATCGGGAGATCGCGTCCGTCGTTCACAAAGATCCTGGACGGTTTCTGGTTCGGGTTGCAGCCGTATTTGAGCGCAAGGTCTTTCATTATGGTTATTCCTCCTCTGACAATATGCGTTAATCTCTGCATATACTAAAATATACTATGCCGTTCCCGTAAATCCTGCCTCTATACGGCCTCGGGCGGGTTCCGGCTCTTTTTACCTGCATTCCTCAGGTGTCTGCAAAGCAGCACGCTTTTGATGAACTGTTCATCCGGTTCCCCTTCACGCTGTGCTCTGCAATTACCTGACGCGTATTTGTGTATCTTCCCGGATCTTCAGGAACGCCTCAGCGTTCGTGCCGCGACGCGCGCGGAACAAATGTGCCTTCCACTGCACGCGTCTGCCATCAAATGTTTTTGTTCACGATCCGGGTCTCATAACTGCCGTCCTTCAGGTCTATGTAGCGGACGAACAGAGAGACCTTATTTTCATCATTCAGACTGTTCCAGATCAAATCTGTCAGCTCATCAATTCCCGCGTCCACTGCGACAGGGATCGGTTCTCCCTCAAAGCTCGGAAGCGGATTCCCGTCATCGACGTAGGTGCTGATGAAATGGCCCTCGCCGGGAAGCGCCGGGGAATAAGAGTACGTAAATCTGTGGTTGGAACCGGGATTTCCATCGGCGCTCTTTAAGATCGAGATCGCATAGTTGAAGTCCTCCCCGACCCTGTGGATCACACCTGAAATTCTCGGCGTGTAATTCGGGCCGTCCGGCTCATACTGCCGTTCGCGGAGAGACTGCTCGAACGTCATCTGGTGATCCAGTCCGTCGTAGATCGTATCCGTCTGGTCTCCGTTCGTGACAATTGTCTTCGAGCCGAGCACCCGGACCGGCGCATAGATAATGAGACTGGGATCCTCCATCTTCGACGGGTCGAACGCCTCTGTGCGGATACCCTCTCCGTCTTCCACAAAGACGCGGTTCCTTGAATTTGCACTTCTGCCCATGATGAAATAAGCCGCCACAGCGTACTTTCCGTCTGCTGTTCTGCCGATCATAATTCCTCTTCCGGGATATGACTTGGATCTTAAAAGTTCATCGAGTTTCTGCATTTTCATGTATTCTCCTTCCTCCTTTGGGGAATCTCAAGATATTCAATGGGCATCTCGTAGAGCTCGGACAGTGCCAGAAGGTCTTTGACCTTGATCTCCGTGAACCCTTTCTCCCAGTTGACGATGGTCTGCTTGTTCCTGTTCAGCTTTTGAGCCACCTCTGTCTGCGTGAGGCCGGCGTTTACACGCGCTGCCTTCAGTTTAATCTTTGGTCCCCTCATAATCTACCCCCCGAACCGGCTTTTCCGATTGTTATGACCATGTTAATCCATTTATAATGGATTTTCAAGACAATTTGTCCTCCCTCAGAGTCTTTCACTCTTAATGCCGGTATCGTTTTTTTGTACAATATACTCAGTATCAACCCAAAAAACGTTACTTACTCAAACTTCCCACACGTATTTTTTATGGGGCGGCGACCGGGATCGTCCCGACGCGGATCGCAGCCGCGCAAAGAGGAAGGTGCTTTGCACGTAAGCGCGGCGCGGCAAGAACGCAGAAGCGTTCTTGAATCCGGGAGCCTTAAAGTAAAGGATGAAGGAAGTTTCAGTTACTTATTTTTTGCCAGAGGGATAAAATGGACCGGAAGCTCAAAAAAACGCTTTCTGAAAATTTAAAAAAGCAGCTGGAAGCCAATGGCCTCACGCAGAAGCAGCTGGCAGAGGAACTTGAGATCCGGCCGCAGACTGTCAACAGCTGGGTCCTTGGTGTGTCTTATCCAAATGAAAAAAATATGAGCCGGCTGCTTACATACCTGAAATGCAGTCTGAGAGAGCTGATCGATGACCCTACTCTCATCCCGCATGACGGATACCGAAAGATCAGTGATCGGATCACACTCATGGAATATGATAAAAATCCCGAGATCCACGCTCTGTTCGACTACATCGTGGCACTCGTTCGAGAAAATGATACCGGGAAACTTCGGGAATTCTTCCTCCTGATGGAGGATTGCCGGCCGTCCGGCAAGGAAGACTCTTAATCTCTGACCGGGTGTCCCGTGACGTCCGAAAAGAAAGACTCTTAATCTCTGACCGGGTGTCATGCGACGTCCGTCTTCAGTGAATACGAAAATGACCGGGTATCCGGTCCTCTGTTTCTCCCCGAATCCTCTCAGATAACTGCGAAACTGTGCGCTTTCCGCAAATTGCGCGAACAGCAATTATCTGTTGAATCCTCTAAAAGAATTCTATACTATATGAGTAACGCATTCCGGTGTACACTGTGCATCGCGCACCGCTTACTTCGAACTTTGCCGACTCATATTAAGGAGGAGAAACACATGACCCGCGATCTCGTTCTGTCTATTTTGAAGACCCGCAAAGGGTATGTTTCCGGCGAACTCATCAGCAAGGAACTCGGTCTGACCCGCGCCGCAGTCAGCCTTGCCGTCAAGGCACTGAGAAAAGACGGCTATGTCATTCTCTCCTCCACGAAGAAAGGATATCTGATGAAAAGTGCTCCGGATCGTCTGACCTCCGGGGAGCTTCTCACGATCCTGGGACCGGAGCGCATGCGCACGGTCTCTGTCTTCGACACGGTTCATTCAACGAACCGCGTTCTTTCCGAACTCGCCTACGATGATCCGAAGGACGGACAAGTCGTGATCGCAGATGCGCAGACAGGCGGACGCGGGCGTTACGGCCGTTCATTTTATTCACCCGAAGAATGCGGCATCTACCTCTCCTGCCTCTTCCGTCCGGAAACACCGCCATCCTCCTCCATTCCCATTACCGCCTGGACCGCAGTCGCGGTATCAAGGGCTGTCGAGACCGTCTGCGGTGTGCAGCCGGGGATCAAATGGGTCAACGACCTCATCCTCAGCGGAAAAAAGTTCGGCGGGATCCTCACGGAAATGTCGATCGAAGGCGAGAGCGGACGCATCCGCCAGATCATTACCGGCATCGGTATCAACGTAAACAATTCCCCCTCTTCCTTCCCAGACGAGCTCAAAAACACCGCCACATCCCTCTTCGCGGAGACTGGATCAACATTTTCCCGCGCGGAGCTCGCCTGTGCAGTCATCCGCGAACTCGATCTGCTCCGAAAGGCATGGCCGGACGGACAGACTGAATATCTCAGGGAATACCGCGCCCGCAATATTACGACCAATCATACGATCCTCCTCATGGACGGGTCCGGTCGAACCGCGTCAGCGGAGAGCATCGGCGATGACTTTTCACTCAAGATCCGCTATCCGGACGGATCGGCTGAAAAACTCACGAGTGGTGAGATCAGCATCCGTCCTGTCGAAGAACCGGAAAGAACAGGCTGAGCCGCACAGACGGGACAGCCGCACAGCAAAGAAAGACCACTGTACATGGCCGGCATCGCAGCGGATGTCTGTCATGTACAGCGGTCTTTCATTTTCAGGAGACAGTTCTTTACGAGGTCACCGTGATAATAAACCCTCCCATATTGTCCCCGGAGACTGTATAAGATCCCGATGGCTTTACGATCGTCCTCTCTGTCGTATAGTAGACCTTGAAGGACCCGGTGTTCCCTTTGATGACAAGGGGCGACGCCTCACTCGTATTGTTCCTCAGATATTCCAGATATTCCTCAAGACACAGATTATTTTCCACCATATAAGAAGCATGCGGAAAGCCTACATAGCGGAAATGCCACGCCTCATTGCTGATTCCCGTGATTTCGGTCTTATCCTCCGCATACCGGCGGATAAATCCGAATCTCCCGCAGTTCTCCCGCATCCAGATCGCATTCCGGCTCTCAGAGAAGCTTCCCTGTGAACCATCCGCATAGAAGATTCCGATATCGCAGGCCTTCCCTGTATGATGCTCGGAATAGCCCGGCACCGCGACATACTGTGCGGCATAGTCCTCGCCGTAATTCATGGCGGTCTCGTCCCACACATTCTGCTGATATTCCATTGACCTGTGCGCGGATGTGATCCCGGTCTCAGTGGTACCCATTGCCGCGTCGCAGGCAGCGATCATGGCATCGAGCATGGGCAGAACGTCCGCAGAGATCTCGTACTCCGGCTTCTCCACCTGGTAGGGATAGCTCTGGTTTTCCCTGATATTGACCAGATTCTCACGAGCTGCGTTGGCCTCAAAATCATACCCGTACGTACTGTTCACAAGGATCAGATCTCCTGTATGTATATCTGCCTCCGTGAACGAAACAGTTTCCTGCTCTGCGGCAGCGTTTGCAGTGTTCTCAGCATTTTGCATACTGTTCGCGTTCTCCCCCGCACTGTTTCCCTGTACAGCGGTGTCATGCGCGCTGCTTCCCTGCAGAGCATTTCCCTCCGCTCCGCTTCCCTTCTTCCTGAGTTTCCCCGCAAAAATGAAAATCAGGATCAGAACGGCGCATAATAAAAAGATTGACACACCGAGGATTATTTTTCTCCTGCGCTCCCGCTCTCTTTTTCTTCTCCTCGCCCGGGCTCTTCTTCTTTTTTCCTGTTCTGTCATACGTTCCCTATTCTCCGTAAATACTTAAGAACTCCCTCAAGATTCCGGTTTCGATCCTGTCTTCATTCACACATCACAAGCCGGAATCGATCGTCAATAGTCAAAGAACTTTCTCGGAAGCCGATTCTTTATGGCGTTTTTCAGTTCCTTATCCTCGAGCTGGAGATAAATCAGCCTTCTCTCCTTTGCCTGCACACAGACATACGGTTTCCTTGCCGGATCCAGCGCCGAATAATCCACCACTGTGAAATCATGCTGGAAACGGTCCAGCTCATGAGATCCAAGGGGCGCGACACATTCAAACGTATCTACCTCGATGCTCTCAAGATGCTTTCTCTTTTCCTTGGAGTAGATCACATCTATGTCGATCTCTCCGTTCACAAAGCTGTACTCATATTCCACGTCAAACCTGGGCAGAATAAAGAACCACTCGACAAGTCCGACGACCAGTCCCAGCGGAAGCAGAAGGGGAATGAACAATATGCCTCCCACAAAGAGTAAAACGACAAACGAGATGAGAAGGATCTTCATCGGCACGTCGGTCGCCTTCCTGTTCCGTTTGACGAGCACCTCAATAAACACATCTCCCATAATATGATTTCCTCCAAAGCGAGTCTTTGCCCACTATTGTAGCATAAAGAATCCGGCGTTAAAAGCATCTGAAAAAAAACAGACGGCAGGGAGACCTTCCGATCCCTCTGCCGCCTGTCAGTATTCGGTATCTTTCCCTCTTTACGAGTCCGGATTACATCATTCCGCCCATTCCGGCGCCTGCGCCTGCCGGCATCGGCGGCTGCGGCTCCTTGATCGTCGATACTGCAGACTCTGTTGTGAGCAGTGTCGCTGCGACTGAATTAGCGTTCTCAAGAGCGGATCTTGTGACCTTGACCGGATCCAGGATTCCTGTCTCGACCATGTCAACATACTCGCCTGTAAGCGCATTGTACCCGACGCCCAGTTTGGACTCGCGTACTTTATTGACGATGACCGCACCTTCCTCACCTGCATTGACAGCGATTCTGTAAAGCGGTGCGGAAAGAGCTCTCTGGATGATCTGCGCGCCGGTCTTCTCATCGCCTTCCAGCTGTCCGATCAGGTCATTCAGTTCATCTGCAGCGTGGATATACGCTGTTCCGCCGCCTGCGATGATGCCTTCCTCAACTGCTGCGCGCGTTGCGTTCAGAGCATCTTCCATGCGGTACTTCTTGTCTTTCATTTCCGTCTCTGTCGGAGCGCCTACACGGATGACTGCAACGCCGCCTGCCATCTTTGCAAGTCTCTCCTGAAGCTTTTCACGGTCAAAATCAGACTTCGTCTCAGCGATCTGCGCCTTGATCTGTGCGACACGGTCAGCGATATCTTTCTTGTCGCCAAGACCGTCGACGATGATCGTGTTCTCCTTCTGGACCTTGACGGATTTTGCGCGTCCGAGCTGTCCCATCGTGACATCCTTCAGCTCAATGCCTTCAGCATGTCTTTTCTTCTGTCGCCATAGCCCGGGCTCTTGACTGCGACAACATTGAATGTGCCGCGCAGCTTGTTGACGATCAGAGTCGTCAGAGCCTCGCCCTCGATATCCTCAGCAATGATGAGGAGCTGAGCGCCGCTCTTTACGATCTGCTCGAGCAGCGGAAGGATATCCTGAACGTTGCTGATCTTCTTGTCAACAATAAGGATGAACGGATCCTCAAGGTTCGCTTCCATCTTCTCCATATCGGAGCACATGTACGCGGAGATGTAGCCGCGGTCGAACTGCATGCCTTCGACGAGATCAAGCTCTGTCTTCATCGTCTTGGACTCTTCGATCGTGATGACGCCGTCCTTGGAAACGCGCTCCATAGCGTCCGCGATCATATCGCCTACTTCGTCATCGCCGGAGGAAACTGCCGCGACACGCGCGATCTGTCTCTGTCCGCTGACCGGCTCGCTCATTTTCACAAGCGCGTCCACAGCTGCCTGCGTCGCCTTCTGCATACCCTTCTTCATGATGATCGGGTTTGCGCCGGCTGCAAGATTTCTCATACCTTCCTGTACCATCGCCTGTGCGAGGACAGTCGCTGTTGTCGTGCCGTCACCGGCAACAT
>CADABA010000050.1 GCA_902785985.1 uncultured Lachnospiraceae bacterium | reverse complement strand
GGGAATGTTATAAAATGCGTTTCATACGGCATAGGAAATGCCCCTTTGAAAAACAAATATCAAATCGTTGAAGAGAAGAGTAGGAAGTGAAAGATCCCAGAGAGGAACGCCCCGCTTGCGGGTGATGGAAGCGTTCTGTTCGGAAGCTTTTCGAAGACCATCTCGGAGAGGCCCCAATACGGCCCGGTGATTCCGTTACCATCGAAATGAGAGGCCGGCAGCTGCCGGCAAGAAGGGTGGAACCGCGTTTATGACGTCCCTTTTTTCCATACGGAGCATGTATGGGAGAAGGGGCTTTTTTTATCGGATCAAAAGTATTATTGAGGAGGTCATCATGACGGAAGAATTATTGGCTGTTTACAGACACTCGCTTGCGCACATCCTTGCCAAGGCGGTCATCGAGATTTTCGGAAAAGAAAATGTACAGTACGCGATCGGACCGCAGATCGCCGACGGTCTCTATTATGACTTTGTACTCCCGCGTACGATCACCGAGGATGATTACAAAGTGATCGAGGACAAGATGAATGAGATCATCAAGCGCAAAGAGGACTGGGTCTGCAAGGAGATTTCCAAAGAGGAAGGGCTCGAGCTTTTTGCGGATCAGAAGTTCAAGAAAGAGCTGATCGAGGATCTTCCGGAGGATGAGCGGATCACGATCTATTACACGGGCGAAGATTTCGTGGATCTCTGTCGCGGACCGCACGTTTCGAATTCCAAAGAGCTCTTCCCGGCTGCGTTCAAGGTGAAATCCGCCTCCGGCGCTTACTGGAGAGGAGATGCGAACCGCGATTCCCTGCAGAGAATCTATGTGTATGCATTTCCGGATAAAGCCCAGCTCAAGGCGCACCTCAACCTGGTCCGCGAGGCCATGGAGCGCGACCATAAAAAGCTCGGTCCGCAGCTTGATCTCTTTATGTTCAATGAGACAGCTCCGGGCATGCCCTACTGGCTGCCGGACGGATGGAAGGTCTATCAGGCCCTGATCGCCTACTGGAGAAGCGTCCATGCCCGCCACGGATACTTTGAGATCTCTGCGCCGATCATCAACAACAGAAAGCTCTGGCTCATCTCCGGTCACTGGGCTCATTATCAGAACAATATGTTCGTTATCCCGGGGAAGAACGGAACAGAGTACACGATCGATGAGAGCGCTGCGGACGTCTATGCGGCGAAGCCGATGAACTGCCCGAACGCGATGATGACCTATAAGAGGGCTGTTCACTCTTACAAGGAGCTGCCGATCCGCTACAATGAGCTCGATGTGGTCCACCGCAAGGAGAAGAGCGGACAGCTGAACGGACTCTTCCGCGTACAGGCTTTCCGTCAGGACGACTGCCATACGTTCGTTATGGAGTCCCAGATCGAGTCTGAGATCGCTGATATCATGAGCATTGCGGACCAGATCTATGAAACATTCGGAATTACGTACCGCTGCGAGTTGTCCACCCGTCCGGATGATTTCATGGGCGATATCGAAGTCTGGAACCGCGCCGAGGCAGCGCTCAAGAGGATCCTCGACAATAAGTACGGCGAAGGAAATTATGAAGTCAATGAAGGCGACGGTGCCTTCTACGGGCCGAAGATCGACTTCCAGATCAAGGACGCCCTCGGCCGCGAGTGGCAGTGCGGAACTGTCCAGCTCGATTTCCAGCTGCCGCATAACTTCGGTCTGACCTATCGTGACAGCGACGGTCTGCAGAAGGAGCCGGTCGTTATCCACCGCGCTATCTTCGGATCCCTGGAGCGCTTTATCGGTATCCTGATCGAGAACTATAAGGGAGCGTTCCCGTTCTGGCTTGCGCCGACACAGGTCGGTATCGTTCCGATCCGCGAGGAGCACAATGCCTATGCAGAGCGGATCTATGACGAGCTCCTGAACATGGGAATCCGTGTGGATGTGGATTACAGCGACAAAAATATGAATGGCGGATTACAGCGACAAAAATATGAATGAGAAAGTCAAGGAGAACCGCCTGCGCAAGGTACCGTACATCATCGTTCTGGGTGATAAGGAAGTCAGTGAGCAGACTGTCTCCATCACTGTCCGCAGCCTGAAGAAGCAGCTGCACGGCGTTGCGCTTGACCGTTTCTTCGAAATGTGCAATACGATGAATGCGGAGCACACAAAGGAGCTGATCTCCGAATAAGGGATCACTCTCCGCGTGTGCCTTCCGTGTACCGGCCGGATACGGGCAGAGAAGTCGATCGGCAGATCCCTCAGGCATGTTCTGCGCGCATGAGGTCAGGGCTGCATATTTCTTCGTGTGAGCGCCATGACTTTTGAAGGCGTTCCCGAATAACAGTAAAAAAGGGGCTGTCGCATTAAGCAGTATATGCGACAGCCCCTTTTTAACGTTTTTCTTTACTCGTTCCGGGGTCGGAAAGGGCGGCCTTTGATATGCTGACCGGCCTTATTACTCTCCCGGTCTCAGGATCCGTGGCAGTCAGATCGAGAGAACCGTCCGGTTCGGCTCTGAGGTAAAGACGCAGAGGGAAGTTCCCGTTCGGTTCTATGGATCGGTCTGAGAAGATGTACTCGCATACCTTGCCGGGATCCTGCTGGTCTGCTGCTTCCGCTTCCATGATGCTGACCGTGACGCATCCGCGCGCGTCAGCCTTTAAGATGAGTGTCTCGGCTCCCCTGGCGGGAAGCGGGCTGCCTCGTCGGATGAACGGATGAAAACCGGTCGAAGTTCCGGCCGATAATCCCAGAGTGTTCGATATCCGGTCGACCGGGGGCGCAGCAAAATGATGCATAAAGGGAAAGGCGAGCAGTGCCCCGGAGCTTCCGGCATGCTCCGGCAGGGATTGTCTTTTCGCCATTGGAAAAAGGCCCTGGAACAGATCGCCGGGACCCGGGAGTCCGCTCGTGACAACAGACTGGATCCGGTCCTCTGTGAGGCCTGAATCGGAGACTGCCTGTTTCGCGGCTTCGACGATGAGGGAAGGAGCGATCGGAAGCCCTTTGAGCCTGTTCTTCGCAGAGAAAAAGCCCTGTTTTATAAGCCTTTTGCCGGAAATGCTGTAAAGGGCTGCGTCAACGCGGTCTGAATGGCACGATACAGAAAGACAGTTCTGCGCTGCCGGGTCTCGGCTTAAGTAAAAAGCGGCGAAGGCGGCAGTCTGACTCACCTGCTGTATTTTGGAGAAGCCGGCGGTACGGGCAGCTTTGCGGACTTCGCTTTTTCTGCCCCAGGACCAACCGTCAGGCATCGCTATGACAGTTCCCTCGAGATTCTGCCCGAAAGAGCGGCCGAATGCCTCCCTGAAATCCCGGAAGGTCTCGGCACTTAACGCCAGATGTCTTTTTGTGACAGGGTTCATTCCGTTGGATCCGGAGGCGGAGATGGTGTAGTTCCTGCTGCTCCCCGCCCTGCAAAATGAAATTCCGGCAAACCCGCCGGATGTCCCCGGCCTGACCGGGCCGGAAATGGGAGCGGTCCTGTCAGATCCTTTTTCCGGTCCGGATAAAACTCTGTTCCCTTCCGCTTTTGCAAAGAGCCATTGGTTCAGTGCATCCTTGAAATCGGCGGCATGCCGGTAGCGGTTCGCAGCATCATAGGCGCAGGCTTTCGTCAAGATTCCGGCGAGCACTGCGTCTGCATTCACAGGCTTTGGAAGCGCCTCACCGGCAAGACGGCGCCTGTTGGCTTCGAGCATCTCCTTGTAGGAAATGTTTTCTGCGGACGGTTTAATGAATGGCCGCTGGCCGTTATTCAGGAGAACGAAGAGCACGAGCCCCAGCGAATAAATGTCTGCCGAATGCCCGTACGGACGTCCGAAAGCGACCTCGGGAGCTTCAAAATTCGGTGTGCCGACAATTGAGTGCGCTCCTGTAGAGTAGTCGAGCTGCCTTGCAATTCCGAAATCGCCCAGCTTAAAGAGGCCGTCGCGGTTGCGGAAAATGTTGCCCGGTTTGACATCTCTGTGGATAATACGGGCGTTTTCGCAGCTTTCAAGGGCGGAAGCGATGTCCCGCGCGCAGAGAACAGCTTCACGGACAGACATCCGGCAGCGGAGCATGTAGTCCGGCAGGCTCTCAAGAAGCTCCATGCGTATGTAAAAGGTCCATCCGAATCCATCGCGGTTCTGCTCTCTGTAGAAGTCTTCGATCGAGACAATGTTGGCTGAGCTCTTGAGCTCGTTCATGAGCACGATCTCATCTTTGAGCATATCGCACTGTTCCTGAAAAAAGTTCCGGATGGAGGCATCGAACATGCCCTGGGCGCGAAGGTCCTGAATTTCAGACAGATTCTGCGGGATGCGGAGAACTTTCATCGCGGAATAGCTGCGCTTCCCGAAGAGGTCTCTGGAGATACGGTAAACACTGCCGAAGGAGCCTCGTCCGATTTCATATTCAACAGTCCATTGCGGCCAGAAGCCGCTGATGTTGGGGTTCATAGAAGGTCCTTTCGTGATAGAGATTGCAGCAGAAGATGCAGCATCTATTATACTTTATCCGGTGCGAAAAGGTAAAGTATATTGAGAAAAAGGCTGTTTAGAGGTAAGATAATATAGAATGTTCGGGTAATCGCTGCAGGCGGTTTCCCGGCCGGTTTTCCCATACCGGACATCCGTGCAGGAACGCCGGAAGTTCCCGGGCGAACGATGCTTTGCAATTTCCGAAAAGATCTGCTTTTATGAAGGAGAGAAGACCCATGTTAAAAGATCCTGTCAGGACCAAAAATGAAATCATAGCGTTTATCAGGGAATATTTTGCAGAGAATGGTCCGAAATGCGATGCCGTCATCGGCATATCGGGCGGGAAGGATTCGACTGTCTGCGCCGCCCTTCTTGCAGAGGCGCTGGGCCCTGACCGTGTCATCGGCGTCATGATGCCGAACGGCGTTCAGAGCGATATCAGTGATTCGCAGGAAGTCGTGGATCTCCTCGGGATCCGCAAAGTCACTGTGAATATCAAAGCGGGTTATGACGGTCTGTCCGGTGCGATCAACGAAGCTTTGAGCGAGGGAGGAATCCCGGGTGTTACAGGCCTGTCGCGCGATTCGGAGATCAATATGCCTCCGCGTCTTCGCATGAGTACCCTGTATGCGATCGGCCAGGCGCTTCCGAACGGCGGGCGTGTTGCCAATACATGCAACCGTTCAGAGGACTATATCGGGTATTCCACGAAGTACGGCGATGCGGCCGGCGATTTCAGCCTTCTCTGCAACCTGCTTGTCCATGAGGTCATCCAGATCGGCGAGGTGCTTGGGATCCCCGACAGGTTCACGAAGAAGACTCCTTCCGACGGCCTGAGCGGCATGTCGGATGAGGATAAGATCGGATTCACGTACGCAGTCCTCGATCATTATATTCTGACCGGCGAGTGCGAAGATCAGGCGATCCGCGAAAAGATCGACCGCATGCACAGGCTGAATCTGCACAAGCTCCGTCTGATGCCGGCTTATGTGCCGAAGGACTGAGTTCCTTTCGGAAGGGATCGGGAACGCTGGAGGCTTTATTAAGGGTTCGTAAAGTTTTTGTGTACATTTTTCGGAATTCTTGCGAAGAGATTCGATTATGATATACTGATTAAGAAAGCGTTCAATGAGAGAGGAGGGGCAGTAAGGGCATGAAGGAAAAGAGGCTGCATATTTCCATCAATTCGCCGGTCATACTCGGTTTCACGGGGATCTGCTTTGCCGCGCTTCTTCTCGGTATTCTGACCGGAGGACGAAGCAACATGCTCATCTTCTCGGTCTATCGGTCTTCACTTCTCAATCCCCTCACGTACATCCGGCTCATAGGGCATGTTTTCGGTCATGCCGGGATCGACCATCTGATGGGCAACATCATGCTCATCCTGATCGTCGGACCGCTTCTTGAAGAAAAGTACGGCTCCCTGAATATCGCTTTTGTGATCCTTGTGACTGCCCTGGTGACAGGTATCGCAAACTGTATTTTCTTTCCGGGCACTGCTCTTCTCGGAGCGAGCGGTGTGGTTTTTGCATTTATCCTGCTCTCCTCCCTGACACAGATGCAGGACGGGAGTATTCCGCTTACATTTATCCTGGTCGTTGTGCTCTATATTGGCCAGCAGGTCTACCAGGGCCTGTTCCTTAAGGACAATGTCTCCAACTTTACCCATATTTTGGGAGGAGCTGTCGGATCGGTCCTCGGCTGGTATATGGAACGGCATAAGATGAGCAGATATCGAGGCTGAAGAAAGTATGTTCAAACATATTAAGATAAAAAAGACGGAGGACTTCTTCACCGAGATCAAAGACCGGGAAGTAAACGGCGTTTATTTTTACCGTGTGAACGGGTGGAATGAGGAGGTCAGAAAACTGATCGGGCGCTACTATGAGGCGGCTCGAAGATCAGGCGTCGTCATCGAGGGACGCATTCCGAACCCGGATGAAAAGAACCTGAATTATTACAACGAAATAATGGGGATGGGTTTCTCCATGGACAGAGCGTTCATAGAGACACGGCTCAAAAAATGGCTTCCCCGTATGAATACTTACCAGTGCAGCACTGTCGCGGCTTCGATTTTCGACACACTGAAGGGACTTCAGGCAGCCGGCAAGAATGAGAATATGCTGAAGAACGCCTATATCAAGTTCATGTGCTGGCTTTATTACAAGTTCGAGAGGATCGTAGGCCGTCTGGGGGACAACAGCGTTCCCAAGATCCTGTACGAAGGCAGTGTCAGTAACTACGAGCTTCTCTTCCTGTCCATTCTCTCGGGGGCGGGCTGTGATATCCTTCTGCTCCAGTATAAAGGGGACGCAGCATACCTGAAGCTGGATCCGCGCTCCGAGAAGTCCGATGTGCTCGAGCTTTCCGGCATGTCTGCATTTCCTGCGGATTTCAGCCTGAAAACAGTGCGGGACGGGCTCCGGGCGGAAGAGGAGAAGAGAAGAATTTACGGGGAAGATCCGGCCATTCTCCCCTGCACCAACGCATGGATGAAAGGGGATACGCTCGAAGATATCCGGAAGCCGTGCATGACAAGAGGGGAAGATACGCGGTTCTTCTACAATGCATTTGCCCGGATCACCGGTGCCTGGGACAAGCTGACCTATGTGAACGACCTCTATATGTTCTACCAGGAGCTTCGCTCCTGCGACCGCACGGTCTGCATTGTGGAAAATGAAATACCGATTCCCACGTCGGAGGAGATCAGCGCCCTCAACCGGAAGAATTATACAAATTACGGACAGATGCTCGGCGATCTCGCCGGAGCGTTCAGAAAGATCACGAACAGGGATCTCGCCGTGATCGCCAGACATGCCTTTCTCGACCTTCTCTTCGAGGAGTCGGAGAAGGAGGGAATGAACCTGAACCGGCTCACGAACCGGGCGATTTACGTCCTGTGCTGGTTCCTTCGGTGGCAGAAGGAGCTCTTCAGGACCGGAAATATCCGCGAATGCCCGCTCTTTATCTATCTCGGCGGCTGCAGAAATGAACAGGAAGCCCTGTTCATGCGGTTCCTCTCAAGACTTCCGGCTGATGTCCTCATTCTGGTCCCGAATCTGAGCAGTCCGTGTGTTCTTGAAGATTCGCTGCTCTATGAGCAGAACTATGATGTTGCGCTTCGCGTTACGGCATTTCCAAAGGATTCCGCAAGGATGCAGGTCGGGACGACGGCCTACCATGCGGAGAGAGAACTCGACAGCATACTGTATCAGGGCAGCGGTATCTACCGGAATCAGCAGTATCAGAAAGAAGATTCCATCATTCTGCAGACGATGTATGAGGAAATCCCGATCCTCTGGAAGGAGGAGGTCTCGTACCGTGAGCACTTCAGCACGACGGATGAGCTGGTCAATATACCGGTCATTTTCTCGAAGGTCTCCGGTGTGAAGGACGGGGACGTTGCCCGCTACTGGAATGATATCCGGACGCTTGCCCAGGAAGAATGCTTTATCGCCTATAAGGCCCCTCTGATCGACCCGACGATCCGGAATCCTATGCTGGCTTATGCAACGGATTTCTTCCGCAACGGAAAGCTCATGCGGGATAAGATCAGAAACCATGCGGCTTATCCCTACGGGGTCCTCCGGGCGGATATGCAGGAGCATCTGATGGATAAGGTGGAGCTCCTGATCAATGAGAAGTGGATCCGGGGAACATATGAGAACGGGACCGAATACACGATCGTGGCGACCGCCATGAATCTTCCGAAGAATATTGTCCGGATGATTCAAAAATTCGATTTTACGAAGAAAAATCCGAAAATGATATTCGTCAATACGAAGGAGATACAGAATTCGAAGGAGGATGCTATCCTGGCTGCACTGCTTTGCATGATCGGATTCGATGTCCTCTTCTTCGTGCCGACAGGATATCAGTGCGTTGAGCAGCACTATACAAAAAGAATACTGGAGGAGCATCAGATCGGCGAATATGTCTATGACCTGGATCCGCCTGATCTCAGCATCCCTCCGATCAGACAGAAGGTGTCCTTTATGGACAGACTGCTGGGGAGGGTGCCGCCCCACTGATGCCGGGCGCGTGCGGACTGCGGCACCGGCACCCGTAAGCTGTTCAGTCAGATACAGACATACGTTTATAGAGGAGGATATGACTTATGGCATTGGATTTTAAAGGCGCTCCTGTGAGGACAATGAGTTCCCTCAACACGGTTCCGGAGGAAAAGAACGAGATCGCTGCAGTCGAGGCGTATGATATTTCTGCGGACCGCGAGGAAATGGAAAGAACGCTCACCAACTCCGCAGAGGTCGACGCCATTGTGAGCAAGATCGAGGTCTACAATATGGAGACGATCGTCTCCTTCGGAGCGGAAGCTGCGGAGGAGATCTCGAAGGCTTCGGACGTAGTCCTCCGGAGCATGAATATGTCCCAGCTGGACGATTCCAGCAGAATGCTGAAGACGCTGGCGGGAATCATGTCCAAATTCGATATTGATGAGATCCGCGAGGACAAAGGTCTTTTCAACAGACTTTTCTCCAATGCGAAGAAACAGCTTGATAAGATCCTTGCGAAGTATAAGACGATGGGAGACGAGGTCGATAAGATCTACGTCGAACTTCGCAAGTATGAGCAGGAGATCAAGCAGTCGAATAAGAAGCTCGATGATCTGTTCAATGCCAATGTAGGGTATTATCACGAACTGGTAAAATACATCCTCGCCGGTGAGCAGGCCTGCAATGAGCTGGAAGCTTATATCGCCCAGCGGCAGAATGACTATGAGACGACCGGGGACAATTCGATCCAGTTCGAGCTCACGACGCTCAATCAGTCTCTTCAGATGCTCGAGCAGAGAACGCAGGATCTCCGGACTGCCGAGAGTGTAGCGCTTCAGTCTGTTCCGATGATCAAGATGATGGAGTTTTCCAACTATAATCTGGTCAGAAAGATCAATTCCGCATTCATCGTCACGCTTCCTGTCTTTAAGCAGGCGCTTGCCCAGGCGATGCTTCTCAAGAGGCAGAAGATCCAGGCAGAGGCAATGTCGGAGCTTGATAAGAAGACCAATGAGATGCTGATCAAAAATGCCCGCAACACAGCGGAGACAACCAAGATGACTGCCAGAATGGTATCCGGCAGTTCGATTCAGATCGAGACGCTCGAGAATACGTGGAGAACGATCATGAGCGGTATCGATGAGACAAGGTCGATTCAGGAAAATGCCCACAAGCAGCGAATCGATGATGCAAAGCGCCTTGAGGCGATCAAGGCCGAATTTAATCAGCGGTACAGCATGCCGAAGTAACAAAGCATGATTAATAAAGGAGGATACACGTATGCCTATTAATTTGAGTAAAGGTCAGAAAGTCAGCCTTACCAAGGAGAACCCGAGCCTTTCCAGGATCATGGTAGGTCTCGGATGGGATGTCAATGAGTTCGATTCGGGAGCGGATTTCGACCTGGACGCGAGCGCATTTCTTCTGGGAGCGAACGGAAAGTGTCCGACAGAGAAAGAATTTGTCTTCTACGGCAATCTGGCTCATCCGAGCGGAGCAGTCGTTCATCAGGGAGATAACCTCACCGGTGCCGGCGAAGGAGATGATGAGCAGATCGAAGTAGATCTGAGAAAACTCCCGTCCAACATTGAGCGCGTTGCCTTTACGGTCACCATTTACGATTCTGACAGAAGACGTCAGAATTTCGGGCAGGTATCCAATGCCTTCATCCGGATCGTCGATGAGACATCAGGATCCGAGATCATTCACTATGACCTTGGCGAGGATTTCTCGATCGAGACCGCTGTCGTCGTAGGGGAGATCTATAAGCATAACGGAGACTGGAGATTCAATGCGATCGGAAGCGGTTTCCAGGGCGGTCTTGCTGCGCTCTGCGCACACTTCGGCATTGACGCGGAGTGAGCTTTGGAATCGACAGATCAGTCAGACACATAGCACATGTTGATTTACAGGATCGGCACGGGAGCCGCTGACGGGGGGGCTGCAGGAAAGCATTTCCTCATAAGACAATGTGATCCCATGCCGGGTCCGGAAGAAGGATCCTGCAGAGACAGGAGATTTGATGATCCGAACAGATTCGGAGTAGGAAAAGGAGGTTCATATGCCTATCAGTTTGAAAAAAGGACAGAAAGTCAGCCTTACAAAGAGCAACCCGGGACTGAGGAACGTACTGGTCGGTATCGGCTGGGATGTCAACGCGTTCGATACGGGCGGAGCATTCGACCTGGACGGAGCGGCCTTCCTTCTCACAGACAGCGGAAAAGTCAGCTCATCCTCTGATTTCGTCTTCTACGGGAATCTGGCGCATCCGAGCGGTGCGGTCGTTCATCAGGGCGATAATCTGACCGGTGCCGGTGAGGGTGATGACGAGCAGATCATCGTTGATCTTACGAAAGTCCCCGCAAATATTTCGAAAATCGCTTTTACGGTCACGATTTATGAGGCCGAAGAGAGACGCCAAAACTTCGGTCAGGTCTCCAATGCCTTTATCCGTATCTGCAATCAGGATACGGGTGAGGAGATCCTCAGATATGATCTGGGCGAGGATTTCTCAATTGAGACAGCGGTCGTCTTCGGCGAGCTCTACAAGAACGGAACGGAGTGGAAATTCAATGCGATCGGCAGCGGCTATCAGGGCGGTCTCGCAGCTCTTTGCGGCAGCTACGGAGTTGATATAGAATAACAGAAGGATACAGAAGGAGCCGGAGCATGTTCGAAGCCGCGCGGGCGGCTTCGAACATGGGACCGGCATCCGAAAACTTAATTTGTTTTTGAGCATCCATTATAAGAGGAGGATGGAACATGGCAGTTAGTTTACAGAAAGGCCAGAAGGTCTCACTCACAAAAAGCAATCCGGGTCTTTCGAAGGTGATGGTCGGTCTCGGCTGGGATGAAGCACCGCAGAAAGCACAGGGGGTCTTCGGGGCTCTCTTCGGAGGCGGAAAAACGCAGGATATTGACTGCGACGCGACGGCGATCCTTCTTCAGGGGGGAAAGCTCCGCGGCAAGGAGGATATCGTCTACTTCGGAAATCTCCGCCATATGACAGGCATGGTCCAGCATATGGGCGATAACCTGACCGGTGCGGGAGAGGGCGATGATGAACAGATCCTGATCGATCTGGCAGGATTACCGGCCCGGTATGACCGTATCGTCATGGTCGTCAATATCTATCAGGCCCATAAGAGAGGCCAGCATTTCGGCATGATCCGCAATGCGTTCATCCGTCTTGTGGACGCACGCACGAATGTGGAGATGTGCAGATATAATCTGACAGAAAACTATTCCGGAATGACGGCGATGATCTTCGGTGAGATCTACCGCCATAACGGAGAGTGGAAATTCAATGCGATCGGTCAGGGAACGAACGATGCCGGAATCGGCGACCTGGCACAGCGATTCGTCTGATGCTGCTGATCCGCAGACGTGGGGCCCCGCTTTTACACGGGCGTCCGTTTGCGGTAATTGACCGGATGGTCAGGTGCGTTTTCTGCGCAGCGGGCCTGAGAACCGGATGTGCGCTTTGAAAGCCTGCTGCGGCAGGCTTTGCCCATGTCCGGAAGCCTGATCATCAGACAAAGGCGTCTGCGATACTCTGATTGAAATTTCCTTGTAAGACAGAGCTTCGCAGTTACCTGATCAGACAGAACGAAAGGGAAAGGAAAAAATCTGTTATGAATCCTAAAGGATCAAGTGACAAAGAGAACATTGAGGTCCGGGGCAAACATTTTAAAGGACTCACTGACAAGGAGGTCCTTGAGTCCCGGGAAAAATACGGCTCCAGAACCGACGACTTTCTTGGCGGAATTCAAGGAGACGTTCAACGATCCCATGATCCGGATCCTTCTTGTGATCGCTATTCTCATGATCGTAATGGCCGTTCTCGGGTATGCAGAGCCTTATGAACCGATCGGTACGATCATCGCGATCATCATCGTCGCGGTCGTATCAGCAAAGACCAATGTTGCGAGCGACACCAAGTACCGTGAGCTGAAGGACAGCACGGAGAAGGATAAATGTAAGGCGAAGCGCAACGGGATCATCACTGTCATTGAGGTGGACGACGTTGTCCGCGGCGACAAGATCCTGCTGCAGGCAGGCGACAAGGTCCCGGCGGACGGTGTCCTGATCGACGGTGCGATCAGAGTCGATAACTCGGCGCTGAACGGCGAGGCGGAAGAATGTAAGAAGACTGCAGCGGATGAGAGCTTTGAACTCAGGGACGATATCACGGGAGATACCTTTGTCGACAAACATTCTCTGTTCAGAGGGGCAGTCGTTGTCGACGGCGAGGGCACTCTTGACGTCCGCAAGGTAGGTCTCAAGACCATGATGGGGAAAATGGCTGAGGAGATGCAGGACGACGAGCCGGATTCTCCGCTGAAGGTCAAGCTTGCGAAGCTCGCCCATCAGATCTCGGTATTCGGCTATATCGGCGCGACCGTGATCGCCATTTTGTACATCGCATTCGATATCGTGCAGGCGGGCGGTGTGTCCCAGTTCTTCGGAATGGGATTCCAGGCAGTCTTTACTAAGATCGTCGATGCGGTATCGCTCGCGATCATTATCATCGTCTGCGCGGTCCCGGAAGGTCTGCCTCTTATGATCTCGCTCGTTCTCATGCAGAATACGAGCCGCATGCTGGATCACAATGTCCTTGTCCGCAAGGCGGTCGGTATCGAGACAGCAGGGTCTCTGAATATTCTCTTCAGTGATAAGACCGGTACGATCACAAAGGGCAAGCTGGAGGTCGTCGATTTCTTTACGGCGGACGGCAATTCCATCGATATTCCGGAGCTCAGTAAGCACAGCGCGGTCAAAGGTCTCATCGATCTGGCGATCGGTAAGAATACAGGTTCCATGTATGACGGTGAGCACAGGGTCATCGGCGGAAATATGACGGACCAGGCTCTGCTCAAGTTCATCGGCGAGGATACGTGGAGAATGCTCGATCAGAGCCGTGAGTACGTGATCACAGACATTCAGGGCTTCAATTCGGCCAACAAGTTCAGCCAGGCGAGGATCGACAGCGTCGGGAAGACTTTCTACAAGGGCGCTCCGGAGCGTCTCCTTGCGAAGGCAAAGAAATATATAGATGGGGACGGAAAGATCTGTCAGATCGATCAGGCTGTCCTCGACAGGAAAATCGATGAGCTGGCCGGCAAGGCGATGCGCGGTCCAGGATGCGGGCATCCAGGTCGTCATGATCACCGGTGACCGCCTTGAGACGGCTGTTGCAATCGCAAAGGATGCCGGCCTGATCCGTCAGAATTCCGACCGTGCGCTGACTTCGGCACAGCTCAACGAGATGAGCGACGAAGAGGTCAAGAGGATCATCCCGAACATCCGTGTCATCGCGAGAGCACTTCCGACAGACAAGTCCAGAATGGTCCGGCTCTGTCAGGAGATGAATCTGGTCGTCGGCATGACGGGCGACGGTGTGAACGACTCCCCGGCCCTCAAGCGGGCTGATGTAGGCTTCGCGATGGGCAGCGGTACAGAGGCTGCCAAGGAAGCGGGCGAGATCGTTATCCTCGACGATAACTTCAAGTCCATCAAGGACGCGATCTGGTACGGACGTACGATCTATCACAATATTCTTAAGTTCTGCAAGTTCCAGCTCGTCATTAACGTGGCAGCGGTCGTCGTGAGTGCGCTCGGTCCGTTCTTCGGCGTTGAGGAGCCTCTGAAGGTCACACACCTCCTGTTCGTCAACCTTGTCATGGACGGTCTGGGAGCGATCATGCTCGGCAACGAACCGGCACTCGAGAAGTACATGAACGAGCCGCCGAGAAGAAGAGACGAGAGCATTGTGAGCAAGGCCATGATGACGCAGATCGTCATCATGGGAGCATGGCTCACGATCATCAGTTTCCTGTACCTGAAGCATCCGTTCTTCAGCAGCCTGTTTGAAAATGAGGCGCAGCATCGTACGGGTTACTTTGTACTCTTCATCGTGAGTGCCCTCTTCAATGGTTTCAATGTCAGGGACAACGGATTCGGAATCTTCAAGGGACTGAAAGATAATCCGGGATTCCTTCGGACAATGCTGATCATCATGCTTGTCCAGGCGGCGATCGTCAATATCGGACTGATTCCGGTTCAGGTCTGCAAATGGATCGGTGAGATGTTCAGCTGCGTTCCCTTCGGGATCAAGGGATGGGCCGCAGTTGTGCTTCTCGCACTGACGATGATTCCGGTCGATATGCTTCGCAAGATCATCACAGGAACAGCGAAGGCAGCTTAAGACAATAATTCCAGAGAACGCAAAGGCGTTCCTGGCAGAAAAGGACTGCCGCATGGACGGAAGCTTTCCGGCAGGGTGACACCTGAGAAGGTGGAGCCATGTCCGGAAAGACAGGTTTCATGCGGCAGAACTTTTATTCTTCATCGCGCTTTTCCTCGCGACTTCAGTCGTGAGATACGCGCGCAAAGTGAAACTTGCCTTCATCGTGAGTACAATCTCGCGATGAAGAATAGAAGCCTCATCTACACAATGTTCCACTGGAGCATTGTTACGCATGCTTAGGTACGGCGGATCGCTTTACGTGCGCAGTGGAAGGCGCTTTCGCGCCGCGCGCGGCGCGGCAAGAACGCCGAGGCGTTCTTGAATCCGGGAGCCTAAAAGTAAAGGGAGCGGGAAGTTTTTGTCAATTACTCATTTCCCGGGAGCGGGAGATGAATCAGATTCACGGAGAACCGGCTTTGAAAGGGGACAGATATCATGCTGATCGAAAATGAAGAACAGCTGAAATATATGGTGGGAGGCCTTCTGTATGCTCCCGCTGTGCATAAGACGATCGTCCGGAATATTGATGCGGGCGTATACGGAGAGATCACGGCTGTTGCATTCTGCCTTGAGGACACGATCAGGGACGCTGCTCTGCCGATGGCGGAAGAAGCCCTTCGCGAGACGCTCCTCGAAGCGGCAAAGATCCCGGAGGAGCGCAGGCCTCTCATTTTTGTGCGGATCCGGACACCGGAACATATGCAGCACATGCATACATATCTGGGAGAGGCCGGGCAGATCCTTACCGGCTACATTCTTCCGAAATTTGATCTGTCGAATTGCGATGGATATGTCACGCTCGTGAAAAAGATCAACAGAAATCAGGGCCGGAAGATCTACGTGATGCCGATCCTCGAAAGCCGTATGATCGCAGAGATCAGGAGCAGGGTACGCACACTGACCGTACTGAAGGAAGTGATTGATTCCATGCGGGAGTATGTTCTGAATGTCCGTGTAGGCGGAAATGACTTCTGCAATCTCTATGGTCTTCGCAGATCTGTCAGACAGACGATTTATGATATAGGGGTAGTGCGTGATATTCTGGTCGACATTCTGAACGTTTTTTCCGTCGATTATATTGTATCGGGACCGGTATGGGAGTATTTCGGAAATGATCCGGACGGCGACTGGGCAAAAGGACTTCGCAGAGAACTCGCCCTTGACCGGCTGAACGGTTTTGTCGGAAAGACGGTCATTCATCCGTCCCAGATCCCGCTTGTCGCGGAAAGCCTTAAGGTGTCCCGGAGCGACTTTGAGGATGCCGAGCATATCCTGCACTGGGAAGATACTACGCTGGGCGTTGCAAAGAGCGCGGACGGCAGCAGAATGAGCGAGGTGAACTGCCTCGGGCGCTGGGCGGACCGTGTCTCGGCATTGGGAAGGATCTACGGGATCCGGGAGGATTTTGAATGATACAATACAGTGCGGAGGATGTCCTCACACTTGCAAAGAGATATAAAAATACAAAGAGACAATACCTTCTGGTCGACCCGCTGCAGGGAAAGCATCTGCCGGTCGAGCCGGAGAAAGCACTCGAAATGTTCCGCACGCTTGGCCTTGAACTGGCAGAGAAATATCCGGATACCAGGCTCATCATCGGCTTTGCCGAGACTGCGACGGCGGTCGGGGCGGGGGTCAGTACCTGCTTTGAGAACTGCATGTATATCCACACGACCCGTGAGGAGATTCCTGAAGTGGAGTCGTGGGCGGAGTTTCTGGAGGAGCACAGTCATGCTGCGGAACAGAAGCTCTGTGCGGAGCATCTCGGCGAGTGGATCGATCATACGGGTACGGTCATCTTTGTTGACGATGAGATCTCGACGGGAAAGACGCTGATCAACATTGTCGCTCAGTTGAAGGCGATGTTCCCGGCGCTTTCCGGGAAGAGAATTGTTGCAGCGTCCATCATAAACCGGGTATCGGAGGAGAATACTGCGCGGCTCCTTGAGAACGGGATCCTCAGTGAATGCCTTGTGAAGATCCCGAACACGGATTTTACGGAGGCAGTCTCAGGGATCGAGGTGAGCGCAGCGGTCCGGCATAAGACGATGCCCGGGGCGGAGGAGGATCCGCCGTACGGTGAGATCTTCCCGGAGATCCTTCTTCCGGATCCGCGGCGGGGCATGTCCATCCGATTTTACGAGCGGAGGATGTCGCTTCTGGCGGACGAGGTCGTCTCCCTTCTGGAAAATGAAAACAAGGTCTTCGGCGACTGCCTCGTGCTCGGGACGGAGGAATGTATGTACCCCGCACTGGCTATCGGAGACCGGATGAAGGAGCAGGGTATCGCCGAATCCGTACAGATGCATGCGACGACAAGGAGCTCGATCGGGATCAGTGACCGTGAAGGATATCCGATCCGGTCCGGTTTTGCTCTGGACAGCTTTTACGAGAAAGGCAGACAGACATTTATCTACAATCTGCGGAAAAGAGACCTGGTCCTCATCGTGACAGATGCGAAGGGGACGGGGGCACCGGACCATTCCGATTCATCGAATCGGACGGAAGAGATGCCTGTCAGAACAGGCGGATCCCGGATCGAAGACGAAAAATGCGGGATGCCGGATACTTTGACGGGCAGCAGATCGGCCGGAGACTTGAACCATGAAGAGGACGGCGGGAATACGGAGTATTCGCAGCGTCCTGAGGAGGAACTCGCCTCGATCTGCCGGGAGCTCGGCTGTCGGGATGTTAGGATCGTGCGGATCGGGACGGACACGGGCCGGGAGTTCGGGACATTTTCAAAAGAGGACGTGGAACTGCTCCTTAAGGATATTACGGGACTTGTCGAGCCGCAGAGCACGAGTGAGCGGGAAGCCCTGATCCAGAGCGGCCGTCACTACTGCGAGATGCTCCCGATCGAGTATGTACCGACAGAGGAGTATATGTCTTCATTTTTCAGCGCGATGGACCGCTACGGAAAGATGACTGCAGATGCTGTGGCAAAGCTGGCAGAGAGAATCGTACGCGAGAAAGGCCGTGATGCCTGTCTTGTTTCGCTCGCAAGAGCCGGCACCGCAATCGGTGTGCTGCTCGTACGTTATATTCGGAAAAAATACGGATTCGAGGCCGCACACTATTCGATTTCGATCATCCGTGGGAGGGGAATCGACGAAAATGCAATGAAATTCATCCTCCGCCACCACAGCCCGCAGTCGATCCAGTTCATAGACGGCTGGACCGGAAAAGGGGCGATCACGAGACAGCTTGAACTTGCGATGAAGGATTTTCCGGGGGTGAGTCCCGGACTGGGTGTTCTCTCTGATCCCGCTGGTGTCGCAGCGCTTTGCGGAACGCGGGATGATTTCCTGATCGCGAGCTCGCTCCTCAATTCTACGGTGTCGGGACTTTTGTCGAGGACTTTTCTGAGGGCGGATATCATCGGGCCTTCTGATTATCACGGAGCGGCTTACTACAGAGAGCTGAAAGAGCAGGACCTGACGGAGACATTCCTCGGGAGTGTGGAAAAGTACTGGGAGAATATTCGGCCGGTCGGGTTCGGCTGGGAGACCGGCGAGGAGCCTGATCCTTCCGAAAAGGAGAACGGACAGAAGAAGGAGCGCCCTGCGGAAAAATCCGCGCTCGCGGAGGTCCGTGAAATATGTAAAACATTCGGCATTTCCGATGTGAACCTTGTTAAGCCGAGCATAGGAGAGGCTACACGCGTGCTTCTTCGCAGACTTCCCTGGAAAGTCCTGGTGCACTCACTGGAGGATGAGGAGCACCTTGGACATCTGTATCAGCTTGCTTCGGAGAAGGGTGTACCCTGCGAGGTCTATCCGCTGGTCAATTACAGGGCCTGCGGGATCATAAAGTCGCTCGCGGATACGTGAACTGATCAGGACGGCAGAGAACGGTATACATAAAGAACACATCGGCGTTCTTGCCTCGCCGCGCTTCTATGCGAAGCACCTTCCTGTTTGCGCGGCTGCGATCCGCCGGAGGAATAAATTACAGACGCGGGTCGGTGACCCATATCAGAGCCGGGTTTCACTTTGCGCATTCATCTCAGACTTATATCATGAGAATTCTGCGTCAGAGATTAAAAAAGTTCGAATCGGAATCAGGAACAGGCAGAATGGAGAAAAATATGAAAGAAATCTTACTCGCCTGCGACGTGGACAATACACTGATCCACTCATGGAAGCATCGAAAAGAGGGTGATCTCTGTATAGAATATATCGGGGAAAGAGAGCAGGGATATATGAGCCTTATGGCAGCGCAGCGTTACAGCTCGCTTCCGGATAATATTCTCCTCGTGCCCGTGACTACAAGATCGGTCGAACAGTACAGAAGGATCCTGTGGCCGGGGAGACTGGAACCGGATCTGGCGGTCACAACGAACGGGGCGATCCTGCTCGGACCGCGGGATGATCCGGGGGCGGACATTTCCGACATTTGTCATGCGTGGGTCTCGCAGAGCCGGAGCATGTATGTTCCTTACAGACAGGCGATGGATGAACTGCGGGAAATTCTTCTCGCGTCCGGCCGATGTCTGCGCGTGCGAATGGTCGATGATCTCTATCTGTTCGCTTACTGCGAGGAGGGGCAGGACCCGATGGATGCGGTGCCGGAGAGTGCCTTCGGAACAGGCCTGAAAATCGTATCCTCCGGAAGAAAAATCTATTTTCTTCCGCCGATGTTCAACAAGGGAGAGGCAGTCAGACGTCTGGAAGATCTTCTCCGACCGTCCATGATCCTTGCGGCAGGGGATACGGAGATCGATCTGCCCATGGCGGAGCCGGCTGACAGGATGTTCATTCCCGAGAAGCTTTATAATGCATGTGGATCAGATTTGCCGCAGACGGTGCGGGAGAAGCTCCGTATCTGTCCGGAAGGTGCAGATTTTTCTGAGTTCGTCCTGCGGGAGGCTGCGAGAGAGGCCGGAAAATGTAAATAGCTCAAACTTCCCACATGTATTTACGGGGCAGCGCCATCCATTGCCAGTGTAAAGTAAAGGATGTGGGAAATTTTAGTGAACAGCAGGAAGCATGGCGGATCACAGGTGTCCGTTTTTCCTGCAGATGAGTATGATAAATGAAAAGAGGGGGCTGTCGCATTTAGCATTATATGCATGAACAGTTCATTCAGGGACCGCTCGCGCTTAGTACCGGCGCTGCGGATGTCCCTTCATGAATATTTATGCACTTTTTAAGCGTATTGCGACAGCCCCTCCTTTTTTTGGAGAAAAATCAGTCGACTGCGACCCGTATTCCTCCTCTGCGCTCTGTCGGCTGAATGACGACCGTGACCCTCTGGTTGCCGTACCATTCGAAGGAATAGGATTCGCCGGACGCCTGACCGATCAGAGTCTTCCAGTTGAAATCCGTTGTGATGCTGGGATCGCAGGTTCCCCGCTGTCCCATCCAGCAGATAACTGCGTCCGGATCAACAGTAATTGTATTTCCGGTGTGATAATTGCTTAGGACGATCGGGTTTCCGTTCGTGGTGATCGCAACATAGGCATTTGGTCCCTGCCCGATGAGTTCCGTCGTTGCCATGCCTTTCTGGGACATGATGCCCTGTCCGAGGAAGCGGACGCCGTACTTGCAGTCCTGTGTAAATGCGAGAAGATTCTCGGATTCGACAGAGATCGACTCTCCCATTTCAAGCTTGTAGACGACCACATGCTGGCTGTAATCCGCATAATAGGTCACGGAATCTCCGCGGAAGGTGACTTTCATGAGCGGAAGATTTTCTCCCGCAGCACGCCGCATGAGGGATCCCAGGGCTGCCTGAGCAAATCCCTGCTGAGGACCGAGAAGCACTTTTTCAAAAGTATAATTTTTCTGGCCCATATTATCACCGGCTATGAAAGCACCGGCTTTCGTATAAAGGATGTCTCCGCCTTTGCAGGTGACGCGAAGGGTAAGTTCATTGACTGTCTCTAATGTTAACATAATAATTCCTCTTTATTCCTTTGGAAAGGGATGCAATCCCGAAGCAGCATGAAACAAATCTAAGCCGGGTCTGAACAGGCTTATCACAGGTGTTCGTTCTCAGTCGGAGACCTGAACGCCGTAGAGCTCGCAGAGTCCGCCGAGATCTCTTGCGACGCCGTTGCCGATGGCATTGAATTTCCAGTTGTCTTTGTAAGCGTAGACTTCACCGATCATCATCGAGATGACATTGTCGTAATACTCGTCCATCCTGAAGCTTGCCAGCTCGTTCCCGGTCGCGTCCTCCACGATTTTTATACAGGCATCTTTTACCATGCTGAAGTTCAGATTCTGCTCGGCCGCCTCGTTGATCGTCAGGACGAAGGTGACTTTTTTGACCTTTGCGCTTACTTTCGAGAAGTCGATGTGTACGCTCTGCCGGCCGATCCTGGCCCTGTCATTGAAGCTGACACTTGCGTCAGGGCTTTCCGGCTGTCCGTAGAAGACGAACCAGTCGTCTCCCGGAACTTTTCCGTTATCCCCCAGCAAAAATGCAGACACGTCGATGTCGCAGCGCCCGTCCTTCACGTTCCAGTCCAGATATGCTGTAATTGATTTGAGGGGCTGCATGGAAAGAGTCACTTTCTGTCCCTTTCGGACAGGCTTGTCTACCGCGAGCGGCGGGCGTTCCGGCGGTGGCGGCAGAGGGACACTTCCTGCAGGAGCCGGGGCGGCCTGTGATGCCGTATTTCCGGCGGGCCGGGCTGCCGGGGCGGGAGTGTTTCCCGCGGAGGGCATATTTCTCTGATTCGGACTGCCGGCGCCTGCCTGCATATTCCCGGGGTACGGAGCGTTGTTTCCCGCCTGCATATTCCCCTGATACGGGATATTGCCGCCATTCTGCATATTTCCCTGATACGGGATATTGCCGCCGTTCTGCATATTCCCCTGGTACTGTCCGTTTCCTCCCGGCTGCGCATTTCCCTGATAGGGGAAGCCTGCATTCTGCATGGCGCCGGGATTCGGTGCAGACTGTCTGCTGTAGGAGCCGGGCGCGGACTGACCATACTGCCCGGAGGAAGTCTGCTGTCCGTAAGCGCTGAACGATCCTGAATTACCCTGCTGAACGCCGGATCCGAACTGTCCGGAATTTCCCTGCTGTACACCCCCGTATTGATTATTGCCGTATTGATTATTGCCGTACTGGTTATTACCATACTGATTATTGCCATACTGGTTATTGCCGTACTGGTTATTGCCGTACTGGTTATTGCCGTACTGATTATTATCGTACTGGTTATTTCCGTACTGGCTGTTCCCATACTGGGCCTGTCCGTAGGGATCATTCAGGACCTGTGCGTTTCCGAACTGCGGATTCTGATATTGTCCGTTCCCGTACTGATTATTATTAAAGCCTGGACCGCCCATTCCTCCGTTGGCCATTGAGCCGAGCATGACTCCGGCGGCGCCTACCGCGGCGAGCGTGGTGAGCGTGTTCAGATTCATAATATTACCGGAACTTAACGGAGCCAGATGTCTCAGATTGTTGATGTCCGTGATTGAATTGCGGTCAAAGGCACCTCTTGTGTGAAAGGGTATATCGATCAATTGGACCTCCTTTCATTAAATAGAACCGGCCGGGAGTTTATGGAACTGTATGCTTTCAATGAATCTTTATCGATTTACTTTCGCGCTTCGTTTCACAGTAGCCTTAATGGCCCGGCTTTCAAAAGGAAAAAAAGTATTGTATAAATGATCTCTCCGGATGCACAGACGAGCGAAGAAATAGAACTTTCTGTCTGTTATACAGGTATCATAGCACAGGGAGGACGTTTTTTCATTTATTATTGAAGGATATATTCTCCTGCGGTGCAGAGTTAATGAAAGTTTAATGAATCCAATTCAGAAAGATCCATTGGCGGGAAAGCTCCGGAATGCTACTCTAAAGAGTGTCCGCCCGGGCAGTGCGGATTCCCTGAGCACTCCGTCCTGCCGGATGTATGCTGCAGTCCTCGCTCTTTCAGCTGCAGACAGTAAGTATGTTCATCACGACTTTGAGCAGGTAAAGTGAGGAGAGTTGACGCATGAACGACATCAGAACGGATTGCCCGCAGCAGGCAGGGCTCGCTTTTCTCTTTCAGCTTACCCTGTGTCTGCGAATCATGTTCCGTCTGATTACCGGAGAGGTGACGTATGATTATTCGAATAGAAGACGATTTTGATCTGGAAAAGATCATGGTGAGCGGTCAGTGCTTCCGTGCACGGAAAATGAACAGCGGCGCTTACCGCTTCATCACAGGAAGCCATATCCTGTATATAAAAGAAACGAGTGACTGCGAATTTGAATGCTCCTGCAGTGAAGATGAGTGGTCGGCTGTCTGGCATCCGTATTTTGACCTGGACCGGGATTATCGCGCGGTCCGGGAAAAGATCCGCTGTGAAAATGAATTTATTAACCATGCAGTGGAGATGGGAAAGGGGATCCGGGTCCTGCGGCAGGATCCTTGGGAGACGCTGGTAACATTTATTATTTCGCAGAGAAAGAGTATTCCTTCGATTGCAGCCTGTGTCGAAAAGATCGCAGAAACTGCCGGAAAGCCGGTTTTTGCTGACACATGCACGAAAGAATATGGAACCGGAGAGAGAATCGGGACAGAGGACTGTGAGAATGTCCGGCGGTTCCCGAGTCCCGAAGAAATTCTTGCGGCCGGGGAAGAGCGGATCGCTGCATGCGGTCTCGGATACCGGCTCCCCTATGTAATGAGCGCAGCGGAAAAGGCGCTCACGATAGATTTTGAAGCGCTGGATCTTTTGAATGACGAGGAGCTTTTTGATGCATTTACCGAATTTTACGGTGTCGGAAAAAAGATCTCGAACTGTGTCTGCCTCTTCGCCTACGGGAGAGTATCGAGAGTCCCTGTCGATACCTGGATCGACAAGGTGATCCGGGAGGACTGCGGGGGATGTGACCCGTTCCCCGGATTCGGGGAGGTCGCCGGGATCATCCAGCAGTATGCGTTCTACTGCGCCCGGCTGGAAAAAGATCCGGGACAGGGAAAAAGAGATAAGAGCAGGACGTGAATCGGAGGGGCTGTCGCAATAAGCGTAAAAAAGTGCATAAATATTCATGAAGGGACATCCACGGGGACGGTATTTTTAATTAGTACCGCTGCGCGAGGACTGAGCGCGAGCGGTCCCTGAATGAACTGTTTATGCATAAATGCTTAGTGCGGCAGCCCCGTTTCCTGTTCAGGGCGTGTTAAAAAGAAGGCCGGGAGAGGAGTATCCGGATATCGGGAAGTACACGCCCCGAAGGACGCAGCAATCAGGGATGATTCTTCGATGCGTCACCGCCGGGGCCGGTAAAACGCAGAGAGTATACTTCGCATGAATATTATGTGTGCACCTTCTGCGCTTTCGATTATAATTGTATGTAAAACAGTAACTGTCTGCTGCTCATAAATCAAAGTGAATCGATGCCGGTTCTTCGGAGGAAATCAATATGCTCATCATAAAAAACGGACTTGTCACAGACCCTGTCACAGGCACAGAGGAGATCCTGGATATCGCAATCGAAGGGAATAAAATATCCCGCATCGCCCGAAAGATCGAACCTGACGGAAAGATCGAACCTGACGGAGAGATAGAACATGCCGAAGAAATCGAATCTGCCGGAGAGATCGAATCTGCCGGAGAGATCGAATCTGCCGGAGAGATCGAATCTGCCGGAGAGATCGAATCTGTCGGAGAGATCGAATCTGCCGGAGAAACTGAACCTGGTGGAGAGACTGGACCTGACAGGAAAATCGGAACTTCCGGAAAAGTCGGGACGGAGAGCAGTGAATGTACTGTCATTGATGCCTCCGGCTGCCGCGTTGTTCCCGGGCTGATCGATACGCACGTGCACTTCCGCGATCCGGGCTTTCCTGAAAAAGAGTGCATAGAGACCGGGGCTGCCGCCGCAAAAAAAGGCGGATTTACGACGGTCATCTGCATGGCGAATACCCGTCCTGCCGTCGACAGCGTCGAAGTCCTTGAGCGGAACCTTGAAAAAGGCAGGAAGACGGGAATCCATGTCCTTCAGGCTGTCACTGTGACGAAGGAAATGAAGGGCAGAGAGCTCGTCGATCTGGAAACCCTGGCCCGGGCCGGGGCGGCCGGATTTACGGACGACGGTCTGCCAATCATGAACGAATCCCTTCTCTATGAGGCGATGCAGCGCGCATGTGCCCTCGGCCTTCCGCTCAGTCTGCACGAGGAGGATCCGGCATTTCTCGCCTCCCAGGGCGTTAACCGGGGTCGGGTCTCCGAAGCTATGGGCCTCGGCGGAGCTTCCTCGCTCGCGGAGGAAGTGCTCGTATCCCGCGACTGCGCGATGGCGCTTCATACGGGTACGGAGCTCGTCATTCAGCACATAAGCTCCGGCAATTCCGTGAAGATCATCAGGGCTTTCAAGGCTATGGGAGCACATATTCATGCGGAAGCGACTCCTCATCATTTCACGCTCACGGAGGACGCAGTCCTGAAATACGGCACTTATGCCAGGATGAATCCGCCGCTCAGAACGGCAGAAGACCGGGAGGAGATCATAAAGGGTCTTGCAGACGGGACGATCGACCTCATTGCTACGGACCATGCTCCGCATACGTCCGAAGAGAAAGCCCGTCCCTTCGCGCAGGCCCCGAGCGGGATCACAGGGCTGGAGACTTCCCTCGGGCTTGCCGTGACGAACCTCGTAAGGACCGGGCGGCTTACCATGCTGCAGCTTCTCGAAAAAATGTACCTGAATCCGGCAAGGCTCTACCATCTGCCCGCGGAAGGGCTCCGGGAGGGGGCTCCGGCGGACATCGTGATCTTTAATGAAAATGAGACCTTTACGGTCGATCATTTTGCTTCCCGTGCGGTCAACTCGCCGTTTGCCGGCTGGACACTGCATGCGCCTGTCCTGTATACGATCTGCGGAGGAAAGATCGTGTATGAGAGGTGACCCGGCTGAAAAAGCACCGGACCGGAACTGAAATTAAGTAAATGTAAGTGCTTTTTGCCCCTTTTATGCCTGGAATATGGTAGAATCATATGTACACGGGCAGGCTCCCTGCGGAACTTGCGGGAGTGCTCACTAATCATAACGGGAAGGTACAATTATGACGGAAAAGAGAAAGCTTACGACTGCCGAGACGATCGCCTATGGTCTCGGAGCAGTCGGCAAGGACATGGTCTACATGCTGT
>CADABA010000049.1 GCA_902785985.1 uncultured Lachnospiraceae bacterium | reverse complement strand
AAGCGCACGTGCAGAAACATGAAGGACACCCGGGAGCTGCTCGCCGGCTACCTTGTAGATATCCGGGATCATAAGAAGAAGTCCCTGGGAAGCAGTGTAAGTCGTTGTCATAGCGCCTGCAGCAAGAGAGCCGTGGAAAGCACCTGCAGCGCCTGCCTCGGACTGCATCTCGGTGACCTGTACTTCAGTCCCGAAGATGTTCTTTCTTCCTGCCGTAGCCCATTCATCGACATGCTCAGGCATGACAGATGACGGTGTGATCGGAAAGATGGTAGCGACTTCCGTGAACGCATAGGACGCATGCGCCGCAGCCTCGTTACCATCCATGGTCAGCCATTTTCTGTTATCCATATATTACCTCCTTGAGTAATGTTTTAGTTAAGCATTACAGCCCCCATTACTCTGAAAAAGCCGAATGCAAACCTTTTAAAGCCTGACAAAATTATATCACCCGTAAAAATGAATGTCTATGTGTCTTCTGTGAATAATGCACAAAATATTGTATAAAATTCGATACGCATTTACTAATGCTAACTCAAAATACTGAACTACCTCTTTTTTCATTACGAGAACGCCTCGGCGTTCCTGCTGCGAGATGCTTTGCCGGGGCGTCTTCCGCTGAGCATGGACCGCGGCCCTGCTGAGGCGCAGCCTGTGCTCCGAAGGGATCCTGAGCTCCTCCGAAGCGTTCATCCCGACGGAGGATCGTGCACCGGCACTGAGACTGGCAGGATATCGATTTATCTGCTGCTAACCGGCGCGGAGGTTTTCTCCCGCTGAGGTAAAAAAAGACCCGTCCCCGCATGAAGAAGCAGCTCTTCATACAGAGACGGGTCTTCGCAGTAATTACCCGCTAAATTGATCAGTCGTCAGCCTCCTGGTCTTCGCTCGCGATATAAATCTGACGTTTCTTCGCCATGACATCCGAAGCGAGATATTCGTCATACGTCCCGACCTTGTCGATCAGCGTTCCGTCGGGCAGGAACTCCATGATGCGGTTGGCAGTCGTCTCCACGATCTGATGGTCGTGAGACGTGAAGAGCAGAACGCCCGGGAACTTTGTCATTCCGTTATTGAGCGCAGTGATGGCCTCCATGTCAAGATGGTTCGTCGGCTCGTCAAAGATCAGAACATTCGCCCCGGAGATCATCATTTTCGAGAGAAGACATCTGACCTTCTCTCCTCCGGACAGCACACGGACACGCTTGATTCCGTCCTCCCCGGCGAACAGCATGCGGCCGAGGAATCCGCGGACATAGGTCGTATCCTTATTTTCCGAATACTGGGTAAGCCAGTCGGCGATCGTCAGGTCGCTGTCGAATTCAGCGTTATAGTCGTGCGGGAAATAGGATCTGCTCGTCGTAATTCCCCACTTATAATATCCCTCGTCAGGCTCCATATTGCCCATGAGGATCTCGAAGAGCGTTGTCTTCGCCTTTTCATTTCCGCCTACGAAAGCCACCTTGTCCGTGCGGTTGATGATGAAATTCAGATCCTTGAAAATGACCTCTCCGTCGATCGTCTTTGAGAGATGCTCGACAAAGAGCACGTCATTTCCGATCTCGCGGTTCGGACGGAAATCAATATACGGATACTTTCTGCTGGAAGGGACCATGGCATCAAGCTGGATCTTCTCAAGAGCTCTCTTCCTCGATGTCGCCTGCTTGGACTTCGACGCATTCGCGGAAAATCTGGAGATGAACTCCTGCAGTTCCTTGATCTTCTCCTCCTTTTTGCGATTTTCCTCCTTCATCTGCTTGATGAGGAGCTGGGAGGACTCGAACCAGAAATCATAGTTTCCGGCGTAGAGACGGATCTTTCCGAAATCGATATCCGCAGTGTGCGTGCAGACCTTGTTCAGGAAGTAGCGGTCATGCGAGACCACGATGACGGTATTGCTGAAATTAATCAGGAATTCCTCGAGCCACTCGATCGCGCTCATGTCAAGGTGGTTCGTCGGCTCATCGAGGAGCAGAATATCCGGGTTCCCGAAAAGAGCCTGCGCAAGGAGCACCTTGACTTTGACCGGACCGTCGAGGGTCCCCATGATCTCATGATGCATCTCGGTCTCGATCCCGAGGCCGTTGAGAAGGCTCTCCGCGTCAGACTCCGCTTCCCAGCCGTTCATGTCTGCAAACTCTGCCTCGAGTTCAGACGCATGAATACCATCCTCGTCGGTAAAATCCTCCTTCATATAGAGGGCGTCCTTCTCTTTCATGATGTCATAGAGGCGTCTGTTGCCCATGATGACCGTGTCGAGGACATCATATTCGTCATATTTGAAATGGTCCTGTTCGAGAAATGAAATACGGTCGCCCGGCGTCACCGTAATGGTCCCGTTCGTCGTCTCGAGCTGACCGTCAAGGATCTTAAGAAATGTTGACTTTCCGGCTCCGTTCGCACCGATCAGGCCATAGCAGTTGCCTTCCGTGAACTTGATATTGACATCCTCGAAAAGTGCCTTCTTTCCAACACGATATGTAACATTGTTAGCAGCGATCATTACTCTCTCCTGTAATACGAAAAATCTTCACTCCTGTGTCATCTTAATACGAAAGAGGCCTGCCTGTCAAAGAAAACGTTCATCTACTTCCCCCTGTCCGTCTGCTGCCGGCTTCTTCCCGGGCGTTCCGTCCCGCCCTTCTCCCGGCCGCGATCCGCATCTCCATCTTACGCTCATGGCCGACCTGCCAGAACGAATAGATCATGAGCACGAACATAACAGCAGCGAGGACTCCGGTCATATCCACGCAGACATCTGTGAATGCGCCCGCCCGTCCTCCGACCTTCGTCTGATGGAACTCATCGAGACACGCATAGATAAAAGACACAAAAATAGCTGCCGCCATCGCTCTGGTCGCCACGGTCGAAGCCAGAAATGACAGGAAGAGAAGGACGAAAAGGACTCCGAACTCTCCCATATGCGCGCATTTTCTGACATACGGGTGCAGAAGTTCCACCAGATAGTCCGGATCGACATTTTCGCCTCCGCGTAAGATCCCGATCAACTGAACAATTTTCTGTGTCACTTTAAGTGATATCCCCGAGGAGACTTCAGCTGTCTGGCCGGAAAACGAAAAGATCACGAACATCCAGATGACCGCCGGAAGATACCAGAAATACTTACGAATTATCCTCAATAATAATCTCCTTTACTTGTAGCTTCTGCAGATTTTGAGTATAATGTTATTTATGAAGAATGTCTCGGCGTTCCTGCCGCAGCGGATCTCCGATCAAAGGAGGACGATCGCTGTCTCCTTCGACAGCGGGATCCCGCGCAGCGGTACGCATTTGCAGCAGTTTGTCACAGTTTTTAATACAAAGGAGCGCATACACATGTTCAAAAAACAAAAGCAGTCCACGGATACCGCCCTCGGCATTGCAGTACTGGCATTTATGCTGATACTTGTACTTGTGTCAACAATCGCGGACAGCAGGAACTGATCCTGCTGTCTTTTCTTTTTTATTCAGTATCCCCTTCATCCTGATCATTCTTAAGGGCTTCCGGCTCCTCATGTTCAGCAGGGACGAACACGATTTTCATATGATCCTCCCCGCTCCTCAGCATGCCGATCGCCTCCTCATATTTTTCCAGCGGAAATGCATTCGTGACGATCTCGCCCGGATCGATCAGGCCTTCTCTGATATAGGCTATGATCCTTGTCCAGTCATTTTTTCCGGAGTTATACCCTGAATTCCAGAGGCCCCTGAACTGGATTTCTTTTCTGAGGATCTTCCAGTACAGATTCTGTTCGATCGTAATAGCACCGTCAGGCTCACCGACAGCGACGATCCTCGTCTGCTCACCCGACACTGCGATCGCGTAACCGAGAGCTTCGGAGCTGCCGACGCATTCGAAGACGACGTCCGCCATATGTCCGACCGTCAGCGTACGGACAGCCTCCTCCGGATCCCATATTTTCGCGTTGACGACGTGATCACAGGTCTTCGAGATCCGCTTCACTTTCTCGGTGCTGTGTCCGATCACGATCACTTTGCCGGCACCGCGGATCTTTGCGATCAAAGCGGTCAGATATGCCATCGTCCCTGTTCCGATCACGACTGCAATGTCCCCGTGCTGAAGGCCGGAAAGCCGCACGGCATGACTGCAGACTGCTGCCGGTTCGCAGATGACGGCATCAAGGCTTTTCATATCATCCGGAATGAGCACAAGGTTAAAGACCGGGACAGAAACATATTCCGCAAATCCTCCGTCCCGCCTTGTTCCGAAATAATCATAGTACCCGCACAGTTCATATTCCTCGCGCATACATGAATCACACTGGCGGCAGGGAAGCAGCGGATAGACTGCCGCGCGCTTTCCCAGAAGCTCTTCGCGCACGCCCGGTCCCAGCTCTGTCACTGTACCGACAAATTCATGGCCCGGGATAAGCGGCATCTGATGCGCTCCGTCTATATAGATCCTGTTGTAATCGCTGCTGCAGATCCCGCACGCCTCTACCTTGAGGAGTACCTCCCCTCTTCCCGGCTCGGGAATCTGAACATCGCAAAGTCTGATATCCGCAATATCGTTAAGTACAAGTGCTTTCATGTTTTTTCCTCCTAAGTAAACGTATATTCCCGGCAGGCTGCACCCTCGATACCCGGGCTGTCATCCGCTCTCACCCGGGCCGTCATCCGCTCTCGCCTGGCTGTCAGCTGTTCTCGCCCGGGCTGTCATCCGCTCTCGCCTGGCTGTCAGCTGCTCTCGCCCGGGCTGTCATCCGCTCTCGCCTGGCTGTCAGCTGCTCTCGCCCGGGCTGTCACCCGCTCTCGCCTGGCTGTCAGCTGCTCTCGCCCGGGCTGTCACCCGCTCTCGCCTGCGTCCGCGGACTGCAGCCGGCTTCCTATATATCGGATGCCGGATCTCTATTTACACCAATCCCGGCAGGATCCGGAAAAATCCTCGTGAGCATGTGCGCTGACGCTTTCTGTCTGCTGCTTTCGGGATGATCCGTATCCGTCTCCGGAAAGAGCCGTTCTTTTGTGCCTCTGATCCGCGCAGACATCCGGATACGGACCCTGCGCACTGCATCATGTAAAGTATTGCGGCTCAGAAAAAAATCAGCTAAAATTAAAAGAGACTGTGCACGAAGGCATGTATCTGCAGATGATTCAGGAACGCCCCGGCGTTCCCGCAGTGATGAAGAAGAATAACCCCAGACTGAATTAAGGCAGGTTTCACTTTAAGCATTCATTATGAGCCTTGTCCCGAGAATTTTGCGTCATAAATCAAAAGTTGTCAAGACCCGGGAACAGCATGATTTTATCAGGGAAGGCTCACCACGAGAGGAGTGACTATGGAAGAAATAAAACAGGAATTCATACCGCTGCCGGATGATGAAACCGATCTGATCGGTGGAGAAGGCATTCGTTCCGGAAGTACACCGGCTGATCCGATGCCCTCCCGTATGACCAGGGAATATTCCGAATTCTTACACAGATTTGACGATGACGGTCCGGACGGACGGGCCGCCTTTAAGGAGCCTCTTTTCGATGACAGTGACAGTTCCCCGGAGGAGCCGGCAGAAGCATCGTCCCTTAAGCTCCCTGCAGAAACGGCTGCAGACACATATGACCTGCCGGCCGACGCTCCTGATCCGGAATCCGATTCACATATCGATCTCAATTTCCCGCCAAAGCAGTCCGGAAGCGCTGTCGATGAAGATAATCCTGCAGAGGAAATCCTTGACAGTGGAAGTTTTACTTTTTCCGACACCGATTAAAGCGAATGAAGGCGTGCCTCTGCCAGACAACGTCTGTAAGTCCGGCATCCCGGGACATTCCGCTTTCAGTCTCTTTCATGCAGGACAGCATGGTTCTCTTTGATAATACCGCAGATCCATACCTGCCGCATAAGGCCAGCCGGCCTTTTGCGGCAGTTCTTTTTTTCTGACACGGAACTCCCGTGATCAGGCAGTAAGAGGCGCGCGGAAGGTACGCTAAACCGTTTCGGATCCTGCACGCTTCTTCCTGACAAGGAAAAGATAGATACAGATCATGAGAAAGGCTCCCGCAGACATGATGCAGCCTTCCCTGAATCCCGGCGTGTGATAAGAAAACTCTATCCTGTTTTCCCCTTCTTTGATCGGAACCGCCATAAATCCGTTGATATCTATGATATCCACAGCTTCCCCGTTGACCGTTGCCGACCACCCGTCATCATTCGGGATCGAGTAGAAAGCGTATTTATCTGCGTCGGCATAAATCGTCGATGCATAACTGTCCGTGGTCTCCACGGTGTCCTCTGAACACTCCTCAAGGTGAGCCGAACTGATTGCATGTCTGTGTTCACTGGTCGCGATGCCGTCTCTCAGTTCATCATAGTGGCGGAGTGTTTCCGAGACGATCGCTTCATCCTCATCCGGAATTACCAGCGTTTTCAGCATGAGGATCGCCTTGAAGGACGGTACGGTATCGTCGAATTCCGAACGCGTCATATATGTGTTATAGGTAAAGCCGATCGGCGGGATCTCGTTTTTCTCATACACATAGTAAGTGTAGTACGTTCCCTTTACGACCTGGACAGGTTCTTCGTTCTCACGCGCCTCAAACTCTACGGTATAGCGGGCTGAGACCAGATCAAAGAAGCCTTCCAGCGGTTCGGGACTCTTCACATCCCTCTCCTGATCAAGCGCCTCATACACTCTGAAGATCGAGCCGGAGACCGTCGTGGAGAAATTGGATGTCGCCGGATATGCGTGCGTGATCATCTCAATATTTTCCTTGTTCGTAAACCGATACTCCGGCGCATGACAGGTAATTTTTGCCGATGTCTCGATCCGGTCCCTCAGATGACGCGCGTCCTCTCCGTGAGCCAGCTGGTAGAGAAAGATCGCCAGGACGGTCGTCGCGACGGAGAAAAGCAGTACAGAAAAAAGTACGATAAGCTCCGCCCCCTTCTCCATCCGGCAGAAACAGAGCCAGGTCAGGATCGTCCCGAGGACCGTAATAATCGACCAGACCAGAAAGAGTTCTGTACGGTAAATTTTGCTCGGATCCGAATCGCTCCACTTCACAAAAAACAAAAAAAGGATAAAGCAAAGCTGAATCGTTCCCCAGATGATAACAGCTTTCCCGATCGCCCTTCGAGTCCTCGTATGACTTCTGTTCGTCCGCAGATCTTCCAGTCTGATCCGCTCCTGCTCCGCCCGGCTGAGCGTCGGATCGGGAAGCATCCCGGTCTCATCCTCCTGATAATTTTTCAGTGCGACCCGGTACACTGCCTCCCGGCGGCGGATCAGGCGCCGGTCTTCTGCCAGAACTTCATTTTCCTTATTCCATCTCTCTATGACCATGGCCGAAGCCAGCGCCATCATGAGAATCCCCATATAATACCAGCGGCAGTACAGTCCCGCAAAGAGAGAGTATGCAGCGTTGAAGAACGGAACGACCGCGCAGACAAGGCAGAACTTCAGCATTCTTGTAAGCCAGAAGCGCCGGCGGAGCGAGACAAAGGCGATGACGAGAATCAGTCCTACCATCGGCAGGTAGGCATTGCAGGATGAAAAGTTGTTCTCGATGACCGCACTCTGATGCGACATGACCTCTCCCGGAAAGATCAGACCTTTCAGGATGTAGAGATAACGCTCGCCCGAAAAGACAAGGGAATTGGAACCCCTGTAGTCAAAATTCACGCGCGGATTGGCAATCGTAAAGAGAAAAGAAGGAAACAGCAAAAAACAGCCCAGCAGACAGCCGAGCGCGCCTTCAAACAGAACATTCGGGAGCATGCCGATTCTCTTTTTAAAGTACGGAACAAGGAATCGGAGCACGAAATACGCTGCAAGGAACATGATCTCACCGATTATGAAGAAGTAGTTCAGCAGCGCATTGATAAAGACTGCAAAAATGAAAGGCCCTCTCTTCTTCTCCAGCACAAGCCCGTCCAGTGTGAACAGCATGAGGGGAAAAAGCGCGACCACGTCATGAAAAATGTAAAAGAGCAGATTCGTCGCCATAAATCCGGAAAACGCATACAGTACGGACCCCGTGAGCGACGCATACGGGTCTTTTACATACCTGCGGATATACGCGAAAGAAGTGAGCCCCGCGACCGCATACTTGAGAACGTAGAGCCAGCCGACAACATACATGAAAGCCCCTGACGGGAACAGCATGGATATCCAGAAGCTCGGACTGCCGAGATTGTAATAATGCATGCCTCCCAGAAAGCCCGACCCCAGATCGATCGACCAGGCCCATCCCGTATTTCCCGATTTGATGGCGTCATTGGCCATCATGGAGAACGGAACGATCTGAGAATTGAAATCTCCCGCGAGAGAAAAGAGTCCTCCCTGCTGGAGGATCGTCCATATGAAGGACATTAATCCCGCTGCCAGATTGATCAAAAAAACGGCAAGGTATAAATTGATGTTTGTTTTTTTCTGTCCGTCCCTCATTTTAAGATCTTTCCTGCTTCCTGTCCCGTTGACTTTTCATTGTTCAAGAACGCCCCGGCGTTTTGATCGGCCGAAGATCCTTTCAGGATCCGGTCTTTCCGCCCGCAAGGGAGTCCGCGGACACTGACGTTCCGTTCTTTTCCTCCGGAACTTTATCCTGTCCGTCCGATATCATCTGCGCTTCTGAGGAGATCTCATACGGCACACTGTCCGTCTTCCGGTTTTTTGGATCCGTCAGACCGGAGAGCGCTCCGAAAAAGGCAGCTGCGAGGCAGGCAGCAAGGATGACCCCGATCAGGATCCGCCTGGTGATTTTTCTTCTCTCCCCTGACACTTCTTCCGGATCTCTTTCATCCGGTCCTGCACTTCGGATCTCATTGACTTCCATGAAGGCTTCCGGCTGTCCTTTACCCGCTTCTCCCTCCGGCAAAAATGCGGGTATCTTACTGTCGTGATGCCCCTCATCCGTTTCGGAGTTCCCGCTCTCAGCTTTCAGCTGATCTTCATTTTTCACACCTGCTTCGGCTGCATCAGCTCCCTGATGATGTTCTGCAGCGGTATTCTGCGTGGCGATCAGGCCTCTGACCGAGTCAATTTTCTCCATCCTTGCAATATTGTTATGCTTCAGAATGCGGAGAAGCAGCAGCTGGTAAATCTCATTATACCAGTCTGACAGTTCCGTCTCCGTAAGACCTGCAACAAAATCATTCCGGTTCGCACCCTCTGTATTGTCCCTTCGGATATTGAAGTTCCTGAGCATGAACTCAATGCTGCCGAAGAGCTCTATATTATCTCCCTCCTGATTATCATCGTATTCCTCCACGATTTTTCCAAGAGAGTCCAGGATAGTTTTCTTGCGGGAGAGATCGCAGGAAACCGCATAAGAACTGTATTCGATGATCATATCCCGGACCTGCTCATCAGATGATTCTATCGCTGCGTCAGTCGCCGCATCCGTGCTGATGAGATACAGGACTTCCTTCGAGGGAATATATTTCAGTTCATACCCAAGCCTGATCAGGAGGTCCCGGACCTTTGACATGAGGAGTGTGTAAGTCCGAAGATTGAACTGAAAACCCGGAGTTTTCTCCTCATTGAATCTTCTGCGGAAGAGCTCCGCGATATTCACGGTATACTGCAGGAAAATGAGGACCTCGTTCTTCGTGGGATCCGCACTTCCCAGGATCCCGTCAATATTGATTCCATGACGCATCTCATCTGTGTCACGGCAGTTCTCGTTGCCCTTCCAATCAGAAAAGTAACGCTTGTCAACAAAATTTTCAATTGTGTATTCCTTAAATCCATAGGTCAGTATCGTGCTCTCGAACAGCATATGGATCTGAACAAGAGCATCGTGATAGTCAAAATAGACATCTCCGTCACTGGCACCGACCGGGATCCGTTCCGAATCAGTTCGCATTCATTGCCTCTTTTAGATACTAAAACTACCCACATCCTTTACTTTAAGGCTCCGGGAATAAATATTTCCACGTCGGGACGCTCCCGCTCGCTCGCACTGGCAGCGGTACTAATCCCGGTCGCCGCCCCATAAATACGTGTGGGAAGTTTGAGTCAGTTATTCACTGCTGCACGCGTCTGCCGGATGAGAGAAAATGGATCGTATGGAACGTCCCGCAGAGGACTTTCGTTCAGGAACGCCTCCGCGCTCTTACCGCGGCGCGTGCGGCACGAATGTGCCTTCCACCGAGTCAAGCCGATAATACAGAGATTATAACACAAATCTCTTCTATTGCAACTTTGTACGCCCCGGCCACGCGCGAACTTTGTGATTGGAAAACAGCAAATTCAGTCACAGGAACCCCCGGCTCTCATGACCGCGGCTTTCATCTCTGACACATATTCGAAAATTGCATGCTCCACGTCCTCTCCATGCCTGTGGATCAGACGGATGATCGCGGAACCGACGATCGCCCCGTCCGAGATGGCAGCCATCTTCTCCGCCTGCTCCGGGGTGCTGATGCCAAATCCGACCGCACAGGGAATCCCGGGGTTCGTCTCCCTAATGATAGAAGTCATCCTCGAGATCGCGTCATACTGAAAATTACTCCTCACTCCGGTAACACCCATCGATGAGACGACATAGATGAATCCCTTTGCGTTCTCCGCGATACTTCTGATCCTCTCATCCGAGGTCGGAGAGATCATGGAAATGAGGTCTACGCCGTATTTTTCCGTATAAGGCAAAATCTCCTCCTGCTCCTCGAACGGAAGGTCCGGAATGATGAGCGCATCGATGCCGAGCGCACTGCACTCCGCAAGGAACGGTTCATACGGAATGCTCCCGTCCGTATTGCCCCTGTACTTGAAGACAGGATTCAGGTATGTCATAAAGGCGAGCGGTATTTCCGGGTCCTCCGCACGTACTTTCCGAACGACATCAAATGCTCCGCGTACAGTCATTCCCGCAGCGAGTGCCCTGGAATCCGCCTCCTGAATGACGGGGCCTTCCGCGGTCGGATCCGAAAACGGAATGCCGATCTCAATGAGGTCCGCCCCCGCCCTGGCCGCTGCCAGGACAAAGCGGACTGTACTTTCAGCGTCCGGATCACCCGCGGTGATGAACGGGATAAAAGCCTTTTTCTTTTCAAAAGCATTTTTTACTTTAGACATAACCTGCTCCTCTCACTCGTGGATATCTCTGCCGCGGTACCTGGCAATCGCCGCGACATCCTTATCACCCCGCCCTGACAGGCAGATGATCACACTGTCGTCTTTGTTCATTCCCGGAACGATCGAGAGCGCGTGAGCGAGCGCATGCGCACTCTCGATCGCACAGATAATTCCCTCGGTCCTCGCGAGATACTCGAAGGCTGTAACCGCCTCCTCGTCTGTCACCGGCACATAGCTCGCACGTCCCGTTGAGGCGAGATAAGCGTGCTCCGGCCCGATTCCGGGATAGTCGAGCCCTGCGGAGATCGAATAGACCGGTGCGATCTGTCCCTCCTCATTCTGGCAGAAAATGGATTTCATCCCGTGGAATATGCCAGGACTCCCCGTTGCCATCGTCGCCGCCGTGCGGTCTGTATCCACACCATATCCCGCCGCCTCGCAGCCGATAAGCTCCACCTCCTCATCCGGGATAAAATGATAGAACATTCCGATCGCATTGGACCCGCCCCCGACACAGGCAAGCACTTTCTTCGGAAGTTTTCCTTCTGCCTGAAGGATCTGCTCTCTCGCCTCCTTCGAGATGACCGCCTGAAAATCCCGGACGATCGTGGGGAACGGATGCGGCCCCATGACGCTGCCTAAGCAGTAGTGCGTATCACTGCAGCGATTGGACCACTCGCGCATCGCCTCATTGACGGCATCCTTCAAAGTTCCCGTGCCGCTGTCCACCGGATGAACACGGGCTCCCAAAAGCTCCATGCGGTAGACATTGAGCGCCTGCCGCTCGGTATCGAGCCTTCCCATATACACATCACATTCAAGACCCAGCAGTGCGGCTGCTGTTGCGGTGGCCACCCCGTGCTGGCCGGCCCCCGTCTCGGCGATCAGCCTTGTCTTGCCCATGCGTTTCGCAAGGAGCGCCTGTCCGAGCACATTGTTGATCTTGTGTGCTCCCGTATGGTTCAGATCCTCCCTCTTGAGGTAGACTTTTGCACCGCCGAGATCTCTCGTCATCTTTTCGGCAAAATAGAGGAGGGAGGGACGGTTCGCATACTCCGCAAAAAGACGTTCGAGCTCACCGGTGAACTCCGGATCCCTCATTGCCTCCCCGTAAGCGTTCTCGAGCTCACAGAGCGTATTCATGAGCGTCTCCGTGATGTACTGTCCTCCGTAAATTCCAAATCTTCCTTTTTTATTCATCGATGTTTTCCTCGTACAGTAAGGCTGCTGCAGTATTTTTGCAGCGGCAAAA
>CADABA010000048.1 GCA_902785985.1 uncultured Lachnospiraceae bacterium | reverse complement strand
GGGCACAGGAATCCACAGGTGCATTTTCACGTTACCAGTTGAAGGAGAGGATATGGTCTTCAGCAGCATCACATTTCTCCTGTTTTTTATACCGGTCGTACTGACCGTTTTCTACCTTATGCCCGCTGCCGGAAGAAATATTTTTCTTCTCGCAGCGAGCCTCTTTTTCTATGCCTGGGGAGAGCCCGTCTACGTGCTCCTCATGCTCGCATCCATCCTCATGAATTACAGTTTCGGGCTCCTGATCGAGCGGGCACGGAAAGCCCACATGGAGAAGGGCCGTCTGCGGATGCACCTCGGAATCATCACGGCGCTCAATCTGGCACTGCTCTTTTATTTCAAATACTGCAATATGCTGATCGGATGGATCAATACGCTCTTCCGCGCAAAGATCCCCGCGCTCTCTTTGTCGCTCCCCATCGGGATTTCCTTTTACACTTTTCAGGTGTACAGGGGGAAAGTCAAAGCGCAGCGCTCCATCACGGACTTCGGTCTCTATATCTCCATGTTCCCGCAGCTGATCGCCGGGCCGATCGTGCGCTATAAGAACATCGAGGAGCAGCTGAAGGACCATCCCGTCGATCTTGTGCAGGTGCGGCTGGGTCTTTTCCTCTTTGTGAAGGGACTTGCCAAAAAGGTCCTTCTTGCAAATGTTCTCGGCGGCCTCTTTACCGAGATCACCTCCCTGCCCGCCTCCTCCCTGACGGCACTCACCGCCTGGACGGGGGCCCTCGCCTATTCCCTGCAGCTCTATTTCGACTTCCGAAAACTTTGACCACCCGTATACCGCTGTGTCCGTCACGGATTTCTGGCGCAGATGGCATATTTCCCTCAGCAGCTGGTTCAGGGAATACGTCTACATACCGCTCGGCGGGAACCGGGTAAGCACAAAAAAACATATAAGAAATCTCCTGATCGTCTGGATGCTGACAGGACTCTGGCACGGGGCGAGCCTCAACTTTATCCTCTGGGGTCTTTACTACGGCATCTGGCTCATCCTCGAAAAATATGTGCTCGGGGACTTTCTCCGGAAGCACCGGATCGCCGGCCGGATCTATACACTCATGATCGTCGTGCTCGGCTGGATGCTCTTTGCGATCACGGATTTCAAAGCGCTCGGAATGTATCTCCGGGCAATGTTCGGCATGGGTGCCGGAGCGGCAGATCACAGAAGCTTTGCCTATCTGATGAGCTACGGGATCGTTCTTCTCGCCGGCGCTGTCTGCTCGGCAGGCTGGCCCGGAAAGCAGCTGGGCACACTCTATCGAAAGCATGAGCGCATCCTTGCCGGAATCCTTGCGGCAGCGTTCGTTCTCTGCCTGGCCTCACTGGCGTACGACAGTTTCAACCCGTTCCTTTATTTCAGATTCTGATCTCTGAAGCGGAATTCCGCTGATCTCAGAGTTGTGAAATTGACACCCCGAGGAAACCTTATCTATGACATGGGGCACAGGTCTTCCGGCCCCGGAGAATGGTTTTCTTATGCAATGCAGGGAGCATCCCCGGGCAACAGAGAAATACGAATGACCGCACCGCGTTCACAAAATTACTGAGGTGAAATAAAATTGGCTGATTTAATGCGTCCTGAAAATAAAAACCGAACAGAGAAGACCCGGAATCCCTATGCTCCGGGTCCGGAGGATCCTGTCAGGACAGGCAGCGGCAGAGCAAAGGCCGCGAAAGGAACAGCCGGAAAAAACGCTGGTGTCCGGGCAGAGAAAGACGGTCTGGCAAAGAGTCCGAAGACGAACACAGCTGTTTCCGCAGGCAAAGCGAAGACAAAACGTGCTGTGACTGCAGACAACGCCGGAAAAAAAGACGCGGCTTCTGTCGGCAGGGAAAAGACAAAAACTGTCCCCGCCGGCAAAACGAAGAACAGAACCACTGCCGCGGGAAAAGCCAGGCCGCAGACTGCTGCGGCCGCCGGCAAAGCAAAGACGCAGGCTGCTGCAGCCGCCGGAAAAGCCAGGCCGCAGACTGCTGCAGCCGCCGGAAAAGCAAAGGCGCAGACTGCTGCGGCCGCCGGCAAAGCAAAGACGCAGGCCGCTGCAGCCGGAGACCCCAATCGAAAAAGGAAAGGCCGGCAGCCTCTTTCGTATAATAAGGCGACCGGCAGCGCCGGTTCAAAGAAATTTCTTCGGATTACAGAAAGCAGCCCGATTCTCTCAAACCTCGCTGTTCTCCTTCTCGGGTTCTGGTTCCTCTACGCTCTTCTCAATGTCCTCGTCCCCGACCGGGCCGTCTCCGAGACGGAAAAGCGCGCTCTCGCCTCCTTCCCGGAAGTAAGCTCAGACAGAATCGTCAGCGGTGCTTTCTCAGAGGATTTTGAGACCTGGGCCTCCGACCAGCTCGTCGGGCGGAATGCTCTGATCCGGATCCGAAGCACTTTCGGCCTTCTCACGGGAAACCGCCTGTCCCAGGACGTCTTCAAATCCGGGGACGGATATCTCATTGAGCGCATGACGGAAGTCGATCAGAATCGTCTTGATCAGATGCTGAATGCAGTCAACTCCTTCTGCGCCCGCACTGAAATCCCCGGAACTTTCGTCTGCGCGCCGAATGCGGTCTCCATCTGCAGTGATCTCCTGCCCGCCTCCGCCATCACGGAGGATCAGGGAACGTGGATGCAGTATATCGGCGGCAGGCTCAACGGGCCGGAATTCTGTGACCTGACAGGCCCACTCGCAGAATACTACGCAAACGGCGGACAAGCCTACTACAGAAGCGATCATCACTGGACGACGGAGGCGGCATATTACACGCTTCCGACCGTGCGCGCCGCGCTGGGACTGGATCCGGAACGCTCACCTTCCATGACGCCTCTCGCAGTCTGCAATGATTTTGTCGGATCCCTCGCCGCAAAGAGCGGATTTTCGGTTTCGAAAAAGGATACGATCTTCATTTATCGAAGAGATGCGGAACCCGCCTACGTCGTGACGGATCCGTCCGCACAGACGAAGCGGGCAACCGTCTACAGTATGGACGGGCTGAAAAGCAGCGACCCCTATACGGTATTTCTCGGCGGCAACACCGGACATCTGAACATCCGGACAGACAATGCCGACGGGGGAAAGCTCCTTGTCTTCAAGGACTCCTACTTTAACTGCTTCCTGCCGTTCCTGCTCGAGGATTACAGGGAAATCGATGTCATCGACCCGCGCTATTACTACGAGGATCTCAATGCGCTGATCCTTACGGGCGGCTATGACCGTGTGCTCTTTTTCTACGACCTGAATACACTAGCGGAGGACACGTCGCTGGCGCTGGTCCTGGGGACAGAGCAGGGATGAGTGTGCATAGTTTTACATAAATGAGAACCGCAGAGCACCTTTACCGGAAAATCCCATGCCAAAAGCTTCCATACCCGAGAGCTCCTATATCCGAAAGCTCCATACCCGAAAGCTCCTATACCCGAAAGCTCCTATATCTATGAATGGAAAATCATTACTGAAAAGAAAATCGATACTCAGAAAAACATTTCATGAGACAGCCAATAAACCGAGGCGGAAAATGCGAACACTGCTCCATCCATTCGGAAGGCATTTCCTTCTCCTCGCCGCCCTGATTTCTCTTCTGTCCCTCGCAGGCTGCGGACACCGTGCGGATATCTCCGAGGGGGAAGCCTACATTCAGGAACTGGAGAACCGTGATGTAACTGCCATGCAGCAGGCCGTAGCCGAGGCGCAGGAAGCCCGTTCCGAAGATGTGCCCGACGGCTCGTCCGGCGCTTCCTCCATGGAATCCCGGAAATCCGCCATCGAGCGTTTCCGCACGAACTATGAAGCCGGTATGATCCCTGAACCGGACGAAGTACAGCTGGCGCAGGACCGTAATATTCTCAAAGATACCGTTGTCATCGGGGATTCCATGGCACAGGCAGTCCTGGAGTACGGTTTCCTGGACGAAGCCCACGTTTTCTTCGAGCGCGGCGCGATCATCCGCGAGCTCGGAGGACAGATCGAAGCTGCTTCGGCAATGCTGCCCCGCACAGTCGTCTTCTTTACCGGCCTGAATGACACAGACCATGAGACAGTCGACTCCTATGTGGAGGCCTACGCTTCACAGATTGCCTATGTGAAGAGCCTTCTTCCGGACGCAGAGATTTTTGTCTGCTCGATGACTCCACCCTCCGATGATCTTGCGGCGGTACGCGAGGATCTTGCCATGTCCGTATACTACACGGATGCCCTGAAGACCTGGTCTGAGGAAAATGACATTCTCTATCTCGACCTGTCCTTCCTTGTAAGTCAGGACAGATATCTGGAGGATGGGATTCATTTTAACTATACTTTTTACGAGGGTTGGATCGGACTTCTTGCGGAAGCAGTGTCCGCCTCGCAGGTTCACTTAAAATAGAATGCATAAGAGGAATTCTTTATGGATAAAACATCCGCTGCAGCATCTGCAAATAAAAAATCGCCCGAAAAGGCCGGCAGATCCGCGAAAAGCAGAAAGGCATGGGCGCCCGAAGAACCTGTCATCCCCCGGAAATCAGGAAGATCGGAAAAGGGAACCGGGAAAATGACAGACACCGGAAGAACCCGCGCTCCCGGTACAGGTGCACAGAAAAAGACAGTCCGTTCAGGTACCCGGAAAGCCGGAAAGCCTGAGACAGCTTTCGTCACAGGGAGATCCGGCAGATCCTCCCGCACGAACGACCGCACGCACATATTCCTGATCCTCGCGGAAGCCGCCGCTGCCGTCTTCATCCTGGCCGCCGTGATCCTGACCTCCGGCCGGCGGGTAAGGGACGACGTCACTCTCAGCGAACTTGAGACAGCTGTATTCAGTGAGATCGGCGAACAGAACGCCTTTGCGCCCCGGGATGCCATGGCACTTCGAAAATATTACGGGCTGGACGCCGCAGAACTCACGGACTTCAGCCTCTGCCTCCCGTCCTCCAACATGGATGCCGCGGAGCTCCTCATCGTCGTCATGCAGGATGAAAGCCAGGCGGAAAGTGTCCGGAAAGCAATGGAGACCCGTCTGGCAAATCAGATCGGAGTCTTCGAGAGCTACGGGGTCGATCAGATGCGCCTTCTCAATCAGGCGGAGATCATCACGGAAGGACGTTACGCAGTTTTTATATGCGCGGAAAATTCCGCAAAAGCAGGAGCAGCCGTAAAACGGCTGCTCCTCATACATTGATCTTATCAGGCGTCTGCGAAACGTTGTCAAATTCCCATCTTTTTCACGATTCCCTCCGTATCCACCCCGGGATGCGTGAGATATAACCGCACGATTTTTTCAGCGAGTTCCAGGGAGATCCCATTTCTCTCCGCGATCTCCGGCACTGTCTTCTTTTTCTTAATATCCCTGACAACGCGGTTCACGATCATCGGCATATCTCCCGGAATATGCTCCACCATCGATCCGGAAGGTCCGCGCGGGATCTCCACCTTCGTGATCTCAGATCGGCCTCCCTCGATCGTCATTTCCATCATTGTGATCGGCTGTGTGAACCTTCTCGGTCCGCAGCTTCCCGGGTTCAGGAAACGGATCCCCTGCTCCTCATGGTCGTCATACCTGTGCGTGTGGCCGCAGATGACGATGTCCACGCCTCGCATACCGATATCCGAAGGCACGTCGAACGGCTTGTGGGTCATGAAAAACCGGATTCCCTCCAGCTCAAACTCAAGCGTGAGCGGAAGGGCCATGCCCCACTCACCTCTGTCATTATTTCCGCGTACGACATGGACCGGCGCATATTTTCGGATCTCCTCGAGAATTTCCGCCTTTGAGATGTCCCCGGCATGGAGGATCACATCACATTCCGAAAGCTTTTCGATGACTTCCGGACGAAGCATATTATGAGTGTCAGAGATGATCATTACCCGCATATAGTACCTCCATACAACGAGCCGGCCGGGTCTTACGAAAATGACGTAATTCAAGTCTCGCTCGCGAGACCTGGCGCGGGATTCGTGTCAGCGTCAGCTGACATAATACAGAAACGAATCCCTGCGAATCCTCGTGTGCTAAAGCATGCGTAACAATGCTCCGGTGGAGCATTGTGGAACTGAGGCGCACAGCGGAGATTCCCCGACGCTCGTATCATATCCCTCATCACACGGCCGGGCAGCACCCTGCGCTTTTGCGCCGTATCCTGCAATACACGGCTCACATAGCCAAAGATTCCCTGTTGTCCCGTCCTTTGGCTGGTTCCAGTGAATCACTCTATGTTATAATACTGTAAAACTGTGCTCTCTGTAAATAACACTTCAGGAAAGGAAATATACATGTATCAGATTATCGCCTGCGATCTGGATGAGACATTACTTCGCCGTGATAAATCGATCTCTGAGAAAGACAAAGCCGCTATTCAGAAAGCAATGGCCCACGGCGTAAAATTTGTGCCGGCGACAGGCCGGGGGTACATGAGTGTGACGCCTACCCTGAAGGAACTCGGCATGTATGGAGCAGCCGGACAGTATGTCATTTCATTTAACGGCGGAGCCATCACGGAGAACAGGGGGAACAGGCTCCTGCATTTCCAGGGCATCCCGTTCGGTCTGGCGGAAGAATTTTTCCGCCGGGGCCTGCGCCTTGGTGTATGTATTCATATTTACACCAAAGAAACGGTCTACGTATATAATCTGGTACCGGAAGAAGCCGAATATATCAGGGGCCGGATGGAAGTGACGGAGTTCTTCGACAAAGACCTTGAGTGCCTCTATATGAACAGAGACGACGCATATATGGAAAAAATCCGGGAAGATGTCAGTGATCTCCTCGATGCTGTCGACCTCAGCTATTCATCGAACCGCTACATAGAGTTTAATCAGAAAGGCGTCACCAAAGGGGACGGTCTGCGCCGCCTCGCCGCAATGCTCGGCGTCAACTTGAAGGACACGATTGCCATCGGAGACAACTTCAACGATCTGTCCATGATCAAGGCTGCAGGACTCGGGGTCGGCGTCGCCAACACCGCGGAAGCCATGAAGGCAGAGTGCGATCACATAACGGCAGCGACCTGCCAGGAAAGTGCGGTGAGCGAGGTCATCGAGCAGTACATTTTCGGAAAATAAAATGCAGGGAAACTGCAAAAAATACTGCTGCTCCGGGCATTTCCGCCAGGATATTTATCTCAGTGGGGAAGACCCCCGCTTCTATAAGCGGGGGATAGGTCAATATCCTGCTCGTCTCCCCACTGAGATAAACGCCTCCGGCGGATCGCAGCCGCGCAAAGAGGAAGGTGCTTCGCACCATGCGCGGCGCGGCAAGAACGCTGAGGCGTTCTTGAAGCAGCTGCACCAGTCCGACAAGTACAGTAAGGCTGGTTCCATTAAGCAGGTCTTATGAAGCAAGTCCAATCAGGTAAACTCAGGCAGGTAAGTTCAGGCAGACAAGTCCGATCAGGTTAGTTCTGTCAGGAAAATTCATATAAACAAGAATCCGTCCGGAGGTGATCTTATGGAATACAGAAAATGCGGCCACACATTCATCCTTCGTCTCGATCCCGGAGACGAGATCATTTCTTCCCTGACGGCGCTTGCGGAAAATGAAAACATCCGCACAGCCCAAATCCAGGGACTCGGCGCTTCAAACCACGCAAAGATTGCGCTCTACGATCTTGAAAAGAAGGAATTTCACAGAAAAACGCTCGATGTACCCATGGAGATCGCTTCCCTGAACGGTAACATCTCACGAAAAGACGGGAAGCCTTACCTTCACGTGCACATAGGACTCGCCACGCCGGACCTCTCACTCTTCGGCGGGCATCTGGTCGAGTGCGTCATCTCCGTGACTGCAGAGATCTTTGTCGATGTTCTCGACTGCGAGACCGGCCGCCGGTTCGACGAAAAGACCGGGATCAATATTTTCCATTTTGAGTAAGACGTATTAGAAAGAACGAAATCAGTATCTCTGAGTTCGGGATGAACCTATCCTCTTTCGTCGCCGAGCCGAGTCCCGGGAAGGTGGATCAAAGCCTTTTTACTCTCTGTCTACACGTAAAGAACGACAGGCCCGCAGCAGATTGGCTGCGGGCCTGTCGCCATGTCTCATATTTTACCGGCTAAGAGAAGCTTTTGGATTCGCTCATCAATTTCTCATATTTTCCCGGCAGGAATGAGCTTCTGAAGACGCTCTTTCAGCATGGTATTGCGCTTATCCACAGTCAGATGGCGGACGGCGTAAGACAGCGCTTTCTTCGTTCCGACCAGCACAAGGATCTTCTTTGCACGGGTGATACCGGTATAGATCAGGTTCCGCTGCAGCATGACGTAGTGGTTCATCAGGACCGGGATCACGACGATCGGATACTCTGAACCCTGCGCTTTATGAATAGTCGTGGCATAGGCCAGCACAAGCTCATCGAGCTCGGAGGCATCGTACTCTACGGATCGGTCGTCGATATTCACCCGAAGCGTCCTCTCCTCCATATCAATGCTCTCAATAAATCCGATATCACCGTTAAAGACTTCCTTGTCGTAATTATTCCGGATCTGCATGACCTTATCGCCCCGGCGGTATACCATACCGCCTCGCCGCAGCACGTGATCCGTTTCCTGAAATCTGCCGCTGCTTCCCGGACCCGGATTGATCGCTGCCTGAAGCGCCTGATTCAGGTTCGCCGCTCCGACCACGCCCCGCTGCATGGGCGTCAGGACCTGGATCTCGCGGGAGTCTGTGCGGTAGTACCGGGAGAGTTTTGTCTTTACCAGTGTCACGATCTCATTCGCTGCCCGGTCAGCAATCTCAGAAGGCGAAATTTCTGATCCCGGGGGCAGGAAAGGATCTGCGCTCTGCCGTTCCCTCGCCATGGTCTTCTCCATATCGATGAAGAAAAAGTCGGTATTTTTCCCATTGGAAATATCCGGCATTTTTCCGGAGTTCACCCGGTGAGCGTTCGTTATGATCCGGCTTGTCTGCGCCTGCCGGAAGATCCGTGTCAGGCGGACGACCGGAAAGCACTCCGAATCGATCATGTCCCGAAGAACATTGCCGGCACCTACGCTCGGCAGCTGGTCAATATCCCCGACCAGGATCAGGGTCATGGTATCGGGTACCGCTTTCAGGAGATTATACATCAGCATGATGTCGATCATGGAACACTCGTCCACGATCAGTACATCCCCCTGAAGAGGATTTTCTTCATTTCTCTGATAGCCTTCCGGCATTTTCACTTCCAGAAGCCGGTGGATGGTCTTAGCCTCCCCGCAGGAGGAGATCCCGCTTCTTTTGGTCCGTGCTGATCCACGCCGCTGTGCACTCCGCCAGGCCTCCTCATCCCCCGAAGCAGAAGGCTGCGGACTTCCGTTCACCGCTTCGGTCAGACGTTTCGCCGCGCGCCCGGTCGGCGCAGCCAGGAGGATCCTGGCACCGGCCTCTCGAAAGGCCGTGATGATTCCGAGTACTGTTGTCGTCTTGCCCGTCCCGGGTCCGCCGGTCAGGATCAGGACCTTACTCTGCACAGCTGTCTCAATGGCCTGTATCTGAACCGCATCATACTGCATGCCGGTGCGGAGACTGATCCGTTCGGCAAGGCCTTCCGTCCCGACCCGAATTCCCTCTTTGTTTTCCAGAACAGCTCTGAGACGTCTCGCCGCACCCGCTTCCGAGAAGAAGAACGGCGGGAGGTAAATCGCCCGGTCGGGCACCTGACCGACAGCCGCGTCCTCAGGAATCGGCAGTTCCTCTGTGATAACGTCATGTGCACGGATCATTTCATCCAGGGCAATATTCAAAACACCCTCCTCCACGGAGAGCAGTTCTGTGCCGGCCCGGATCAGCTGTTCACGGGTCGCGTAACAGTGCCCTTCGTCAGACAGCTTATTCAGGGTATAGAGCATGCCGCTCCGCAGGCGGACATACTTCTCATGGTCAAATCCGAGCTTTTCCGCGATCGTATCGGCTGTCCTGAATCCGATTCCCCAGATGTCATCCGCCAGGCGGTAGGGGTTCTGCTTCACGATCTCTATACTTTCATTTCCATAAGCCTTATAGATCTTCGTGGCATGACTCGTGGAAACGTCATGCCCCTGCAGAAAGAGCATGATGTTCTTGATCTCCTTCTGCTCGGTCCAGCTCTTTTTGATCCGTTCCACACGGACTTTCCCGATGCCCGGTATCTTCAGAAGATCATCCGGAGAAGTCTCGATCACCTCCAGCGTATCCTTGCCGAATTTCTGTACGATTTTTTTTGCATATTTGGGACCGATTCCCTTTACCAGCCCGCTTCCCAGATATTTTTCTATGCCGTAGACGGTTGCCGGCAGTGTCTCCTCAAACTCCTGGATCGTGAACTGCCGGCCGTATCTGGCGTCCATTTTCCAGAATCCGCCCAGATAAAGAACGCTCCCGACATGCACATCCGGCATCTCGCCGACGACTGTCACAAGATCCTGGAAATTCTTTGCCCTGCACTTGATGACAGAGTATCCGTTCTGGGGGTTCTGATATGTGATGCGTTCGACTACACATCGCAAATGTTCCACGCTCTGTCACCTGCCTTTCTTTCAGTACTGTCGTAAAAATGTCTGTCTCCGGAAGACCGGAGCATACCGCCTGTCCCGCCAAATCGATCAGCGGGTTCCGCTTTATGGGTCTACTGTACGTCATTTCACCGTTTTTATCAAGATATGCGCTTCCTTCAGCGAAGCAGGAAATGCCCGAAAAATCGTCTCCATGGCAACAGGAAACGTCCCGAGAGCCGTCTCCGTGGCAACAGGAAACGTCCCGGGAGCCGTCTCCGTTGACAAACCGTCGGGCATCAGGTAGACTCATCAAAGCACATCTGTTTATCTCAGCATGGCAAATCCATCGCTTCTGCAGACGATGGGCAAGACAATATCCTGCTCGTCTCAGCAGCGGGTTTCCATCCCCAACTGAGATAAACACCTCCGGCGGATCGCGTCCGTGCGCAGCATAAAGGCGCCGGCGCACCACGTACGCCGGGGCTTCTGTTCCCGGGACCGCAGAGAAGCGCGTCAACGCACAGGCCGTTTCCGGACAATTGCGAAACTGTGCATTTTCAATGAGTTCCGGAAGCGCCTGCAGGTCATTTCCAGGAATTTGCAAAACTGTGTACTCTCAATGAGTTCCGGAAGCGCCTGCAGGCCGTCTCTTAAGAAAGGAAATATTGCAGATGAAAGCATTGATTGCCATGAGCGGAGGTGTGGACAGCAGCGTTGCCGCCCAGATCATGTCATCCCGCGGATATGAATGTGTGGGCTGCACGATGCGGCTGTATGAAAATGATGTTATCGGAAAGGATCTCCTGGATACCTGCTGCTCCCTCGAAAATACGCAGGATGCGCGAAGCGTGACCGAAAAGATCGGTATCCCCTATCATATCTTCCACTATGAGAATCACTTCAGGGAGCAGGTGATCGAACCTTTTATCGACGAGTATCTGCATGGCCGCACGCCCAATCCCTGCATTGAGTGCAACCGCTGCCTCAAGTTTCAGCATCTCTTTGAGAAAATGAAAGAACTGGGCTGTGATATTCTTGTCACAGGACACTATGCCCGGATCAAATATGACCCGGAGAGCGGACGTTACCTTCTGCTGAAAGCACTCGATCCGGCCAAGGATCAGAGTTATGTTCTCTATATGATGACACAGGACATGCTTTCCCATGTACAGTTCCCCCTTGGGGATCAGGATAAGCAGCGGACCAGGGAAATCGCCGCCGAGAAAAATTTTATAAATGCCAAGAAGCACGACAGCCAGGATATTTGTTTCGTTCCCGACGGCGACTATGCCGGTTTTATTCAGCGATACACCGGCCGTGAATGCCCTGCGGGAGATTTTGTTGATGCCGGGGGACATGTTCTCGGCCGGCACAAAGGGATCATCCACTACACGCTCGGCCAGCGGCGCGGACTCGGGATCCCGGCAGAACATCGCTTATTCGTCACAAAGATCGACCCTGAGAGCAACACGGTCACACTCGGCTCCAACGAGGATCTGATGAAAAAGACTCTCTATGCCCGGCGGATCAATCTGATCACCACAGACCGGATCGAAGGCTCACTCCGCTGCAGTGCCAAAATCCGCTACCGCCATAAAGAGCAGCCCTGCACAGTCACGCAGCCGGAAGACGACCTTCTCCGGGTCGAATTCGACCAGCCGCAGCGGGCGATCACGCCCGGACAGTCCGTCGTCCTGTATGACGGGGACGTCGTTATCGGGGGCGGCATCATCTCATGAGACTGTGATGGTTTCCTGTCTCCCTTCGAACGATAAGCACGAAAAACAAGGCTGCCGCGTCAACCGATGCGGCAGCCTTGTCCTAATATGATCTTTTACTTATCCAGCGCATTCACGAAATGGAGCAGATCCCGGTTGAACTCATCCGGAAATACGTCAAAGAAAACATGTCCGCCATGTTCGTACGGATAGGACTCCTTATACGGAGAATTCACCGCCGCTTCCGGATACCATTTGGAGGCAAGCTCCTTCCCGTTCGCCGTGACCCGTCCGTTCGCACCAAAGAAGACCATGGGAATATCGATCTTTTTCAGAATCTCATACCCATTGGTCATGACCAGATCGCTGTAGATCGCAAAGCTGATCCAGGCCGGCGTCTTCTCGAGAATAGACGTGCACCAGTCGATCTTACTGTCGTCATTTCCTTCATACATCATATGCGCAAAGAAATTGCAGTATCCGTGCAGATCATTGTAATTCATGACCATGTGGTCATTGAACAGATCCCAGTTGAATCCCTTCAGACCGTGCGCATTCCACGGCTCGTCCTGCATGGCACCCAGCGGACAGTCGATGAGCCCCAGTGCTCTCACACGGTATGCTCCATAGAGATCAAAATACTTGACAATGAACTGGCCAGCCATCGACCAGCCAAGAAGAACGGCATCCTGAACGTCCAGATAATCCAGGAGTTCCTTTATGTCTGCACAGTTGCGGACGACTGTGTGCCCCTGAAGGCCTTTGGAGGATCTTCCCTGCCCTCTCGGGTCAAATGTTATGACTCGGTTGGTCTCCTTTAAGACTTTGATATTGTTCTCATAAAACTGTGCCGAGCAGCAAAACCCCGGGACAAGCACGATCGGTTTTCCTTTTTCCGGGCTGTGATCTTCGAAATAAAGAATCGCTTCATCACTTGTTCTGAAGAAATTGTCGCGTGTTGCCATACAAAAAACCTCCTACTGATAAAATTACAGTGTATATACGCCCCCTCAGCAGCGGGGGTATATAGTCCTCTCGTTGCTTTTATCCAACTAAAGATCCCGCACAAATCAGTATGGTAACAACCATGCATCCGAATGCGGGAAATCTTAGTTATCTGATCTTTATGCTCCGAATAAATACGTTCTGTTTTTGAACAAACGGCCGCAGCAGCGATTTGTCTGTTGTCGCGGAGGCTTCATATGTTCCGCTTCTGATCGTACGCCTCTGTCAGGAACGCCTCACATTCCTGCAGCGCAGCGCTTACGTGCGAAGCACCTTCCTCTTTGCGCGGCTGCGATTCACATAAGGCATAAATTTCTGACGCTTACTCTGCATCCCATACAAAAGAGCTGTTTCACTTTGCGCATTCATCTCAGACTCACATCACGAGAATTCTGCGTCAGAGATTAAACGCACAGGAAGTATATGTCAGAGATTAAAGACTCTTTATATGAAAACCGCCGTCCACATCGATGTGGATCCCGGTCGAATAATCGAATTTTCCGCTGACCAGTGCGCTCACAGCGTCCGCGACATCCTCCGGTCTCCCCCATCTGGCTATCGGGAAAATGCCCTCCCCGATCAGTCTGTCGTATTTCTCCTTCACACCGCTCGTCATGTCTGTCGCGATCACGCCGGGACGTACTTCATTTACCAGGATTCCTTCCCCGGCCAGACGATTCGCAAACAACTTGGTCAGCATGGAAATACCTGCCTTGGACACACAATATTCCCCGCGGTTCGTACTCACTGCTTCCGCGCTGCAGCTGGAAATATTAACAATATATCCTCTGATTCCGTCTGTCCGCTCCTGCGAGAGCATCTGCTTTGCCGCAAGCTGCGTCATGAACATGGTTCCCTTCGTATTGATGCAGATGACCCGGTCAAAACTCTCCTCTGACATATCGAGAAGGTCTGCCCGTTCTAACGGCGCTACCCCCGCATTGTTGACCAGAATATCAATTCTCCCATACAGCCGTACCGCCTCCTCTATGATCCTTCTGCGGTCTTTTGCAAAGAGAATATCCGCCTGTACATAAGCAACCTCGATTCCACATGATTTGAGTGCATCGATGGCTTTCTGATTGTCTTCCGCTCTTCCTCTGGCAGTAATAATGATCCGGCATCCATCCATTCCAAGTTGTCTGGCAACAGCCAGACCGATTCCACGTCCTGACCCTGTCACAACAGCTGTTTTTTTCATATGACCCCCCTCTACAGTCGTATGTTATTCATTTTGTTCCCTTTAAACAGGCTCCGATCAACGGCTGCCTGCTGTCAAAGCATTCTCATTCCTCCCTGTTTCATGCCTATACCGCGGCATAGGCTCCTGCTCATGTTGAGTTCCTGTGTGTGTTAAGCTCCTGCGCAGCTTAAGTTCCAGCGCATGTTGCGTTCCGGCATATGTTAAGTTCCTGCACAGCTTAAGGTCCTGCGCTTGTTAAGCTCCCGTACAGCTTAAGCTCCTGCACAGCTGAAATTCTGCACTTGTTAAGCCTCCGTGCCTGTTCGGATTTTTCACGTCGACTTTCTCACGATCAGCTCCGTCGGCATCACTGTATGGAATGGCTTTGGCAGGACGCCGTGCTCTTCCTTATGCCGAATCTGTTCCAGAAGAAGCCTGGCTCCGGTCTCCCCGATCAGGGTAAAGGGCTGAGCGACTGTCGTCAGCGTAGGCTCGACAAGTGCTGAGATCTCCACATTGTCAAACCCCATGACGGCAATCTCCTCCGGGATACGGACTCCCTGATCCTGAAGCGCCCGCATAACAACAAATGCCTTCGGATCATTGGTGCAGAAAATGGCATCCGGTCTCTCCGGTCCATTCAGAAGATCGATCGTCTTCTGATAGAATCCGTTTCTCCCGCTGACATCGCGCATGATCCACTCTTCCCTCACAGGCAGTCCGGCGTCCGTCAGAGCCTTACAATATCCCTCCAACCGCTGTCCATACAGCAGGAGATCTTCTCTTCCTGACGCAATGGCGATTTTCTTTCTGCCTGACTGAATCAGGTAATGCACCGCGTCATAGGCAGCCTGAAAATGGTCAACGGAGATCGAGCTGTATATCTCCTCTTCCGTGGACCGGTTCAGGAGAACAGCAGGAACCTGATTCTCGTGAAGCATGCGGAGATAACGATCCTTCCTCTCTGCAGAACAGACAAGAAAACCGGCTGCTCCATGAGCGCGCATCTTGCGTATCGATTCCAGTTCAATCGCGGGATCCTCTTCCGTGTTGCAGAGGCTTAATATATAGTCGTGCTTCCTGAGATATTCTTCCGCGCCTTTGATGATCTGTGGAAAAATAAGATTTTCAATAGAAGGTATGATCATACAGATGATCCTTTTCTCTTCTATCTCCGGCTCAACAGTGTTCCTCACGACACCCGGCTTGTAATCCAGTGCCTGAAGCGCTTCAAAAACTTTCTGACGCGTCGCTTCCTTAACGTATCCGCTTCCGTTCAGAGCTCTGGATACAGTTGTGATCGATACACCGGCTTCTTTTGCCACGTCTTCGATCCGTATTCTTTTCTTCATATTCGGTAAAAATTCTTTTCTCATGTCAGTCCTGAATCAACTTATCTTTCTAAAAAGATTCTTTTCTGATTATAAAAATTTTTTCTTTTTTTGCAGTCCTTTACGTCATTATTTTCAATAATCGCTCGTTTTTGCGTGTTTTTATAGACAAATACTACAATATTTTTCATTAATTGTCAAACAGATGAAGGCATAGCACAAAGTAGTATGAAAATAATTTTCATATTTTCAAGTCCATCTGCATTCTTGTCCCGCATTTCCTGCCGCGCAGGACATGCAGAAATTCATTTTGCTCTTCTGTCAGCCGGCGCTTCCCTGAATCCCGCACCAGCTCCGGCGAGTGAGACCTGAATCTTCCTCGCGGGATTTTTCTCACGATGAAAACGAATATTCCCCTGCACGCAAATCTGACAATCTTCCGTCACCAGGATTGCGCGATGAACAATGAAGGGCAGAACATGAGTCGGTTTTTACGACCCTCTGTCCTGCCCTTTTCTCTCAGTGCAACTCAAAATATCGAAGTAAAGATTACCCGCTGCGTCATGACGGACACGTCCGCATATTCGCATGCACAGGAAAGATCCGGGACAACAGTTTCTGTCATCCCGGATCCGTTCTGTTACATATTTACATTAAAGAGATTCCTTAGCTGATTCACAATATCATCACTGTCTGCGTTGATCAGTGCTGCCTCATTGATTTCAGCAAGTTCCTTCAGTTCTTTTGTATTATTCATATTATATCCGATACAGTAGACCGGTATATGAAGTCCTCCTACGATCGGTTTGATCCTGTTCAGCCCCAATCCTCTGTTCTTCACCCCGTCACTCAGAACAAACAGGACAAGAGACGCATCCGGCACCTCCTCCGCTTTATCAAGAAGCATTTTCAGTCCGACAGCAACGGCATCATAGGTAGCTGTGTTTCCATTTGCATTCAGGCTTTTTACTGCTCCTGAAAAATAAGCCCGCTGTTTGTTATTGAATTTATCTATTTTAAGATTTACGTAAACATCGTCACTATAGCTGATAAGGCCTACATAATTGTCGGATCCGATATATTTTGCAGATGCGAGAAGGGATTCCTTCAGCGTATTCAGCGGAAGCCCGTTCATTGAGCCGCTGACATCCGTAACAAATACCGCGATAATCGGTCTTCCGCCGTTTTTATTTGTCTTCCACACGTTCTGTGCCGCAAAATACCCGCTTCCATCAAGTCCGGTATCCTGTCCGACATAGTCATCATGCCTGTTGAACCCTTTATCCCCGGCAAGTTTCTGGTTCTCTTCGCTCATACAATATTGCGCAAAGAGCTCTGCAGCCTGCTTTTTCTCATCAGAAACATACTCGAACGTATAGAACGGATGGTCATGACGAATGCCTGCAGGAGTGTATACATAATCTTTCAGCTCAGGAGTATTGATATACGCCTGCTCCTCCATGACCATAGCGTCTATAATCCCCTTCTTCGCGGAGTTCCTCAGAACTGCTGTCGTATATGCCGCCGTCGGCGCATTCTGCTGATACGTGATCAGCTTCTGTGTCGCCTGCTCTGAAAGCGGATTGTTCTGATCAAATGAATACAGCATGGCTGTCAGTATATTAAGACCCGTACTGGATGTATACGGATTGGTGTACGCAAATATCAGATCTCCGGCAATCGCAGCTTCCAGCACACCTGATACCGTGACTTCTCCATATTTTTCTGAATATTCCTCATGCATCTCGCGGGACATCAGGATCCCTGCGGTATTTCCGACGATCCTGTCCGCAATTTCGACTGTCCTGATCCCGGACGCATCAAGCATCTTTCCCCATGCATAGTTAGATGGAATGAATACCTCAGGCCTGTATCCTCCGTTCACCATATAGGTGACGACCTCTCCGGAAGCAATTTTGCGAACAGTCACACTTACGCTCCTGCCGCCTATCGTTTGGCCGGATTAAATGTATTCCCCTCAGACGGAGATCTTCACCTCCGAAGCGCGGACTGCAGCCTTCCGGACGTCCAAATAGATTTCCGTCAGTTCAATGGCACCCGACTGCTCAAGCATCAGGCTCATCCCATGTACAGCTTCTTTAAGCGTCTCCGCATACTCGCTGTACTGCCCGATCGCTGCGTCAACCGTGGCAGACAGCTGTGTGTAAACAGTCCGGGAGAGTGCCAGTTTCTCCGCACGCTCTCTTGCTGTTTCGAGCAGCCACGGATCGCTGCAGTCATGAAGGAACTCCATCTTATCCTCTATCGCTGATAAGAGCGTTTTTATCTCGGACTGATATTTTTCCAGAAGTTTTATCTCCATTCCGACTCTTGCTCTGATCGAATTGATGACAGAAACTGACTGTTTGATTTCCGATTTACCTCCTGCCCTGAGGTCAGGGATCGTGCTGTCATGGCCTGTCACCACTTTAGATATCCTGTCCGCCAGAACAGACAGTTCATGTTGTTCCCGAACTCCGCATTGTACAATTTCACTCGTATTCATAAGACTCCCGACAGGGGGATTCTTTCTATTGTTCTGTCCCCCCTTTCATATTTTATCAGTTCTTTTTCCAGAGTCAATGTCTGATCCGAAAGCGCAGAATTCTGTGCGGGAAATCAAAATAAGCACCTCTTACGAGATGCTTATCCATATGCGCCTCCGGGGACTCGAACCCCGGACACCCTGATTAAGAGTCAGGTGCTCTACCAACTGAGCTAGAAGCGCGTCTTTATTGATGCTGATTTCTCAGCGCAAGTGTTATTATACGTATCCGGCATGTAAAATGCAAGCTTTTTTTTCATTTTTTTAAAACTTTTTTGCTTTCGCTTTTTGCCGGAGCTCTTTTCCTGCAGTCTGCGCAGTTTCCTCTTCCATATTCTCCGGATTCCCGCCCTTCCCCTGCGATTTCTGATTCAGCAGTATGATTGCCGACAGGACCAGAAGGATCCCTGCGAGAGCCGGAAAAGTCATCGGCTCCTTATAGACGAACACACCGACTAAGGACGCAACGACGGGCTCTACGGACGAGAGAATGGACGCTTTCCCGTTCTCAAGCCCCGTAAGTGAGTACGTGTACAGCATGTACGGGATAAAACAGCTGATCACTCCCGTGCCGAGACACCATAACAATGCCGGACCGGACTGTGTCATGCAGCCGGCCAGGCCCTGCGGCCTCCAGATCAGGAACGCGCCTGCCGACGCCAGCAGACAGGAATAGAAGTTGATCGTACTGCTGCTGTACCCTTTCTTCAATGCAAACCTGGAAAAGATCGTATACAGCGCATAGCCGAATCCGGACCCGAGACCGAACAGAAGTCCTGTCAGAGTGACTGACATCCCCATACCGATCCCGGAAACCAGCGCACATCCCGCAAACGCGAGAATGGCTGCCAGGATCCTTGTCTTTGTCAGCTTCTCTCCAAAGAGCACGGCTGACAGAAGCATTACAATTGTCGGCGCGGTATACAGAAGGATCGCCGCTGTGGACAGGCTCATCATGTTGATCGCATGGAAATAGCAAAATGTAAAAAAGAGCAGGCTTAAAAGGCCCGTCCCAAGAAAGCACCACACATCCGCAAGCCTGATCCTGAACTGTTCCCGTCCCGTACAAAGGATAAGTATTCCGAAGCAGACAGCGGCAAGGCCGCACCTGACTATGATCGCCCCGTTCGCATCAATTCCATACTGCGAAAGATGGCGGGTAAAGAAGCCCATAAATCCCCAGCAGACACCTCCGCCCAACGCAGAGGCCATATATTTGTTCATGTTCGTCTCCGTCTCAAATGCTGCAAATATCCGTTTCAAGACGTTTATCTCAGTGGGGGATTGAAACCCGCCACTGAGACGAGCAGGATATTGACATATCCCCCGCTTATAGAAGCGGGGGTCTTCCCCACTGAGATAAACCGGTCTGTGACCCCGGCGGTCTCCGGCATGCTGCCGAAGATGATCCGCAGCGCCGGGGCCCATACTCCTTCCGCTCCAAAAAGATGAATAAAAAACCCCGAAAGGATCTGTCCCTTATCAGGCCTTCCGGGGTCTTACTCAGAAGGGAGAAACCGGATCCCCCGTCTCCGGGCGGATACGTTTCTCCCGCTATATTATCAGATCAGCCAAGAAATGCAACAATGTTCTGCTCGAAATCCTTCGGGCTCATTCCGCCGACGATATTCTTAACGCTCTCGCCGTTCTTAAAGAAAATGAAGTTCGGGATCGACATGACGTTATACTGCATCGCGATCGCGGAATCATCGTCCACATTGACCTTGCAGACCTTAAGTCTGCCCTCGAACTTCTCCGCCATCTTCTCAAGCACCGGAGCCATCATCTTACACGGTCCGCACCAGTCTGCATAGCAGTCCACGAGAACCGGAAGCTCTGACTTGAGCACTTCATTTTCAAATGTTTCCTCTGTAACTTTAATGACCATAATTATTCCTCCTCAATCGGCGGACGATGAAAGACCGCCTTTAACTTGTTGATCTTGTTGCCAAGAGCCGAAAATTTCTTTTCGTACTCCGTCATCACATTTCCCGCTCCCATGACCGGATCATGGTGCAGATCGTATGTGTGCTCCAGAATTTCCCAGTTCGGAGCCTCCGTGAGCTCATCGACCGAAAAATCGAAAAGCGGCCTGTTGTCCGTCTTGAACTCAAGAATCCCTCCATCCTTCAGGAACTTCTCATAGACGGCCAGAAATTCCCGGGACGTGAGCCGTCTCTTTGCATGCCGCGCTTTCGGCCACGGATCCGAGAAGTTAAGATACAGTCCGTCGACCTCTCCCGGTGCGAAGACATCCGGCAGATCTCTGGCATCCATGCTTAAAAAGTGCAGATTCTCCGGCGTTACTGCGTCTGCCTCGTCGGACGCCTGCCTTACCTGCTCTGCAAGGATCGCCCGCGACGCGGGATCCATCGCCTCTTTGCCCTCCATCTTCTCGCACGCACGGTAAAGAACGCTCTCATAGCGTTCCACCCCGATAAATTCCAGCTCCGGATGCCTTCTCGCGGTCTCCATGAGAAAGCTGCCTTTCCCGGTACCGATCTCAACATAGAGAGGACGGTCGGTAAACTCTCTCCACTTTCCGCGCATCCTGAACGGATCCTGAATCACATAGGGGCTGTTTTTTACTATTTCTTTTGCTTCCGGTACATTTCTGAGTCTCATGGGCATATTCTACAACATATTTGATAAAATGTAAATCCCCCGCATGGACAGGTTGCATTTTCTTCCTGAGCCGGATCTGAAAAAGAAAGGATGAACAGAAGGCGGAACACCGCTGCAAAGGATCCTTCCCGCATTTCCTTTCACGCTATTCACAAAATTTCCCCGAAAATTCCTTTCTTGTACATAAAAATAAACAAAAATTCCATTGAATTTGAAATTGTACGTATTTACAATAGAATGAGAAAATAATGGGGGGTAGGACATGGGAACAGAACTTCTTCTTGAAAAGTTCAGACAGCTATTTGGATATGATGACAGCGTCTTCACCTTCTTTGCGCCCGGCCGGGTCAGTCTGGTCGGCGAACATACCGACTACAACGGAGGTCATGTATTCCCCTGTGCGCTGACGCTCGGGGTCACAGGTCTGATCCGGAAGCGGACCGATCGAAAGATCCGCCTGTACTCCTGCGCCGTCGAATCAGACGGCATCCTTGAGGACCGGCTCGATGAGCTTGTCCCCGGCAGAGATCAGGACTGGTCCCGATACGTCAAGAGCGTCATCTGGAGTTTCAGGGAACACGGAGAGATCATACCGACCGGATTTGATCTTCTGATTGACAGCACCCTTCCGCGTGAAGTCGGACTGTGCTCTTCCGCAGCGATCGAAGTCCTCACCGGCTTCATGCTCAGAGAGCTGTATAACTGTGATCTTTCAGATCTTGACATTGCGCTGATCTGCCAGGAGGGCGAGAACCGCTATATCGGCGTCAATTTCGGTATCATGAATCAGTTCACCGCGGCGATGGGAAAAAAAGATCACGCCATTTTTCTGGACAGCAAGCGCCTGACCTACATGTACATACCGCTTGAGCTCGGCGATGCAGAGATCATCGTCACGAACAGCCACGTAAAGAACCCGCATATCGCCGAACTGTACGATATCCGGCGTCAGGAATGCGCCAGGGCCCTCAGAAAGTTCCAGACCGTCACGCACGTCCAGTTCCTGGGCGACCTGAGCAGCGATACCTTTGAGAGCTGTAAGGATGTCCTGATGGACGAGACCCTGGTCAAGAGGGCACGCCACGTCGTCTACGAGAATCAGCGGACGATTCAGGCCTGCAGCGCACTCCGTGCTGATAACCTGCGGCGGTTCGGAGAATTGATGAATGCTTCTCACATTTCTCTCAGAAACGATTATGATGTCTCCAGCCCGGAAGTCAATTTTCTCGTAGAACTCGCCTGGAGGACCCCCGGTGTTATCGGAAGCCGAATGACCGGCGGTTACGCAGGCTGCACGGTCAGCATAGTCCGCAAAGACGCGATCCCGAATTTCCTCGAGGTGACGAAGCAGGAGTACACGGATGCGTTCGGTATCGAGCCCGAATTTTACGAGGCTTTCGCAGGGGACGGCGCACACCGGATCCTGTAATCTCCGACACAGATTTCCCGTGATTTCGATCGCAGGATGAATGCGCAGAGTGCTTCCCGACTCTGACAGAGGTTCAGAACAGTATCCGGATCAAGGTCTCCGTTGGATTTCATCCGCGCAAAGAGAAAGATGCTTCCTGATGAAATTCTCTTCCTCTGTATTTGTGTTTTATAAAATATTTACGTTTAAAATCTTTTCGCAGAATAATATTCGTGTTAGTATATAAAGGAGCCCTCGGTTACACGCGCGTGAACGCCGACCGGCTCCTTTTGTCAAAGCAGACTTTTTCGGACAGGCTCCCTGATCAGCTTTTTCGGACAGACCCTGCCTCAAAACGGCAGAAGAAAATGCTCTTTACGGCGGTCGAAACAATCCCGGGAAGACCTGTTCATGAGGATTCTCTCCCGCAGGATCCCACACCTTTCACTGCGTGATAAACAAAAATCGAACTGTGAAAAATGAAACCTGTCTCTGAAAGCAGGGAACTGCGAAACGGTGCCTTTTCAGTGAATTGTTCATCCAATACCTCCCGGTACTGCGTTCCGCAGATGCTTATCTCTGAAAGAAAAGGAAGGAGAAAAAAGAATGTATGATCTCATAATCGTCGGCTCCGGCCCTGCCGGACTCACCGCAGCAATCTATGCGACACGTGCAAAACTGAACTTTATCATCATCGAGCAGAACTTCATGAGCGGCGGCCAGGTCGTCAACACCTATGAGGTAGATAATTATCCCGCAGTGCCGGGCATAAGCGGCATGGATCTCAGCATGCAGATGCGAGAGCACGCGGAAAAGCTCGGCGCGGAATTCATCACAGCAGAAGTGACAGCACTGGAGCTTAAGGGAGATGTCAAGAAGGTCGTGACGGACGATGAGACCTATGAGGCGAAGACGGTCATCCTTGCGATGGGTGCGAACCACAGAAAGCTGGGCGTCCCGGGTGAACTTGAACTTGCGGGGATGGGCGTCTCCTACTGCGCGACCTGTGACGGTGCATTCTTCCGCGGCCGTGAAGTTGCAGTCGTCGGTGGCGGTGATGTTGCCGTCGAAGATGCCATTTTCCTCGCCCGCCTGTGCAGCAAAGTCTATGTGGTCCACAGAAGGGATGAGCTTCGGGCAGCAAAGGTACTTCAGGACCGCCTGCTTGCCCTCCCCAACGTGGAGATGCTCTGGTCCCGCACGCTCACATCCATCTCGGGAGAGAACGGACAGGTATCCTCCATCCTTACTGCCAGCACGAAGGGAGAGGGAGACCGCGAAGTTGCCGTGAGCGGTGTGTTCATGGCAGTAGGAATCCAGCCGACGAACAGTCTGGTGGAGGGACAGCTCGCTCTTGACCGAGGCGGATACATCGAGGCAGGCGAGGACGGAAGAACCTCCGAGCCGGGTGTCTTTGCGGCAGGAGATCTGCGGACAAAGCAGCTCCGCCAGATCATCACGGCCTGCGCGGACGGGGCGAACTGTGTGACCTCCGTACAGGATTATCTCATCGCGCATTGATATGCAGGAGACCTGTGTTAACATAAATGCAGAGCAACCTTTTTTATGGAAAAAGGGATATTTCGTCAAATTGACGAAATATCCCTTAATTTTTTCTTAACAAAATTGAAACATTTGGTTTTTGTCCACACATCTTATCCACATAAAAACAGTGGAATTTCCGCGGATTTCCGATTTGTGCACGGGTTCTTCCACATTATCCACAGAATTATCGTGAATACCTTACGTCAACCCGATTCCCCAAAAAGAACGTCCGTTTTGTGGATTATTTAAGCTTGACAAGGATTCCGTGCCATAATTCAAGGCTTATGTAATCCGACTGCCGGGAGCGGGCGGCTCTTTATGCAAATCATTTTGCTTTCATTCTCTTGATTACTTTCAGCCGGGTGAACTCCTCGCGCTCCTTTTCCTCCAGAGCGTTCTGGATATTCTTTGCCAGATCCTCATAGTGAGGAATCGTGATGTTCTGGAGCGCATTCGCCCTCTTCTGGGTCTTCTGCACACCGGCGGCAAGCCGATAGGCGGCAATCTCTACCTGGGCAAGTTCAAGTGTGAGCTCCTTCACCCGAAGAAAGGCTGCCTTCGCCTCGTCCAGTGAATCGTGCGTGCTGTAGAAGGAATAGGCAGGCTTTCCGCCCTCCTCCTTAGAACATCGGACCAGCGGGATTTCCGTCCCCATGACACTTCTGAGGCGCACATCAATCGATTCATCCACAGTGACCGTCCTGGAAATAGCCTGAACATTGTCGATTCCCATCCGGATGTTGGCGCGCTGCAGCGCCGCATACGCCGTTTTGTAAGCCTCATCGATCGTGCTTTGAATGACCTTTGCCTGTTCGATATATTTTGTCAGCTCACGGATCAGAATATTTCTTTTTTTATCCATGAGCTCATAGCCCTGCCGGGAGAGTTTCAGAGAGTTCCTGGCCCGTACCAGGTTCCCTTTTGTCGGGACCTCATTCGGATCCATTCAATCACCTCCTCCATTAACGCTTTTCTGCCGGTACATACGTATCAGGAATATCCCGGCGCCTTCAGTCTGAACCGGACCGTTCTGCCCGTCTTCTGCATTCCGGGTTCCGCCCGCGGGAAAGATGCGGGGGATTCGAGCCGCCGTCAGCCGACATAAAGACCGGATCGGGTCCCTGTACTCATGACCTGGAGGCTTCGAAAGATTTTTTGTTCCCTTTATAATACTTCTCAAGCATTTTCGAATCGATCCGATCCAGCTCCGACTTCGGAAGAATACGAAGCAGCTTCCATCCGATATCAAGGGTCTCCGTGACAGGGCGGTTTTCCGCCTCCGTCTGGCCGACAAATTTCTCCTCAAATGCATTGCCGAAGACAAGATACTTTTTATCCGTCTCGGACAGTTCATCCTCGCCGATGACCGAGGCCAGCGACCGGATGTCATCCACCTTCGCATAGGAGGAGAAAAGCTGATTCGCAACAGCCTGATGATCTTCGCGCGTATAGCCCTCACCGATACCGTCCTTCATCAGTCTGGAAAGGGACGGGAGCACAGAGATCGGCGGATAAATGCCTTTATTCTGAAGCGTGCGGTCCAGAACGATCTGGCCCTCCGTAATATACCCTGTGAGATCGGGGATCGGATGCGTGATATCATCGTTCGGCATGGTCAGGATCGGGATCTGGGTGACCGATCCCTTCTGCCCTGCGACCAGTCCTGCCCTCTCATAGAGAGAGGCAAGGTCCGAATAGAGATAGCCCGGGTAGCCTTTTCTGGAGGGAATCTCTCCCTTCGAGGAAGAGACCTCACGCATGGCCTCACAGTAGGATGTGATATCCGTCATGATGACAAGGATGTGCATTCCTTTTTCAAATGCAAGGTACTCGGCAGCCGTGAGGGCCACCTTCGGTGTGATCAGACGCTCGACGACGGGATCATTTGCCAGGTTCAGGAACATGGTCACATGATCCGACACTCCGCTCTCTTCAAAAGTTCTCCGGAAATACTCCGCCACATCATACTTTACGCCCATCGCCGCAAAAATGACCGCAAATTTCTCCGTGCTGTCCGCTCCCAGAGAAGCCTGCTGGACAAGCTGAGCCGCCAGTTCATTGTGCGGGAGGCCGTTTCCGGAAAATATCGGAAGCTTCTGGCCGCGGATCAGCGTCGTGAGGCCGTCGATCGCCGAAAAGCCTGTATTGATATAGTTTCTCGGATATTCCCGCCTGCAGGGGTTGAGCGGCAGACCGTTCACATTGACACGGGCTTCCGCACGGACCGGTCCCAGGCCGTCGATCGGCCTTCCGATCCCGTCGAACGTCCTGCCGAGGATCTCTGACGAGACAGCCAGCTCCATGGGATGTCCGGTGAGGACAGTGTGGGTATTGGTCAGAGACATACCGTCCGTTCCCTCAAAGACCTGAATGACAGCCTTGTCCTCATAATCCTCGATAATACGGCCGAGACGCTTTTCTTTTCCGTCTACGGTGAATTCAACGATCTCATCATACGCTGCCCCGCGGACGCCCTCGAGGACGACCAGCGGGCCATTGATCCGGCTGAGACCAAGATATTCAATTGACATATGTTTTTCCTCGTATATTCAAGAACGCCCCGGCGTTCCTGCCGCACCGCGCAGGCGGGAAACACTCTCCTCACTGTGCGGCTGTGATCCGCCGGAAGCTTTTCATCTCTGACGCAGATCCGTACCCGTGTCAGAGAACAGTTTCATTTTGTGTATTCATCGTGAGCCCCATCACGAGCATTCTGCATAAGAGGCAGGTTCTGCTTTGCACATGCATCGCAGGCACCGCCGCAAGCATTCTGCATAAGAGATCCGGATCACGGTCCCGAGCAGATCCTCAGCCGTTCCTCTCCACCACTCTTGTGCAGAAGTCGTCGATTTTCTTCCTGTACTCATCAAAGAGCTCAGGCTCCGCATTCGGCACATCATACTTGATCGCGATGATCTTCTCAAAGATCTCCTCCCGCTTCAGGACCGACATCGGATGTCCGGCTGCGATAAGCTCCCTCGAGCGCTTGTAGAGATAGAGGATCGTCTCCATCATGAGGAACTGCTTCTTCAGAGGAACATTCCGGTCCTCCTCGTGGAACGCGTTCTGCTGCAGAAATCCCTGACGGATAACACGCGCGATCTCAAGCGTCAGCTTCTGGTCGTCCGGAAGGACATCCGAACCGATCAGTTTGACAGTCTCCATGAGCTTATCCTCCGTGCTGAGGAGCGCCGTGATTATGGAGCGGTCCTCCACGAACCGCCGGTCCACATGCGTCCTGTACCACGGGCCGAGATCTCTCACATACTCGCTGTAGCTCTCCATCCAGTTGATCGCCGGATAATGGCGCGCGTAGGCGAGCGCCTTATCAAGTCCCCAGAAGCAGCGGACAAAACGCTTGGTATTCATCGTGACGGGCTCGGAAAAGTCTCCGCCCTGCGGGGAGACTGCGCCGATGATCGATACGGATCCGACTTCCCCGCTGAGGGTCTTCATTTGTCCGGCACGCTCATAAAACGCAGCCAGCCTGGACGCAAGATAAGCCGGGAAACCTTCCTCCGCTGGCATCTCTTCCATACGTCCTGACAGCTCACGCAGCGCCTCTGCCCAGCGGGATGTGGAATCCGCCATGATCGCAACGTCGTAGCCCATATCGCGGTAATACTCAGCCAGCGTGATCCCCGTGTAAATGGAGGCCTCGCGGGCTGCGACCGGCATATTGGATGTATTCGCGATCAGGGCAGTCCTCGCCATCAGCTTGTTGCCCGTCTGCGGATCCTCGAGCTTCGAGAAGTCTTCGAGGACCTCGGTCATTTCATTTCCGCGTTCGCCGCAGCCGATATAGATGATGACATTGGCATTGGAGAACTTGGCGATCGAATGCTGGGTCATGGTCTTTCCGGTCCCGAATCCGCCCGGGATCGCGGCAGTCCCGCCGCGGGCGATGGGAAAGAGGGTATCGAGAATGCGCTGACCCGTGACAAGCGGCTCCGATGCCGGCAGTCTCTTCGCGCAGGGGCGCGGGATGCGGATCGGCCATCTCTGGGCGAGCTGCAATTCTCTGACACTTCCATCCGGAAGCTCCGCCTTGATGATCGTGTCCGTCACGGTATAGCTGCCGTCCGGGACGGCTTCCGATACGACTGCCTCATGAATATCGGGAGGCACCATGGATCTGTGAAGGATGGACGGGGTCTCCTGTGTCTCCGCGATCACCATGCCGCCGGAAATATGATCCCCGGCCTTCACTTTGATCTTTACATCCCATTTTTTCTCCGTGTCGAGAGAATTCACGGAAAGACCGCGGGCAATGAACTTTCCGGACTGCTTCGCGATCTCATCAAGCGGACGCTCGATCCCGTCAAAAATCCCGTTCAGAATGCCCGGGCCCAGTGTGATCGCAAGCGGCGCTCCGGTCCCTGTGACCGTCTCCCCCGGAACAAGACCGCCTGTCTCCTCGTATACCTGGACGGAAGTCATGTTCCCGGTGATGGAAATTACTTCGCCGACCAGCTTTTCCTGCCCGACATAGACCATCTCCGCCATCTTGAATCCGACCGCATCCTTCATGTAGATGACAGGGCCGTTGATTCCGTATATAACGCCTTTATTTTCAGACATCACCGTCTCCTTCGTCAAATGTGAACCACTCTCTCGCCTCTTCCATCTTTTTCCTGAAAGAATTGTCGATGAGGATCCTGCTCTTATTCAGCACTATGCGCACTCCGCCGCCGAAGCTCTCCCTCGAGATGGTCGGCGAGATTCCTCTCTTTTCCAGGATCCTCCTGACAAAGTCCTTATCCGAGGCGTCGATATAGACCGTTATACTCTCACCGTTCGCGAAGTTGATCGCTTCCGTGATCTTTCGGACAAGATACTCTCCGTACGCAGACGAATTCCTGAACTCCGCAAGCTTTTCCTCCGCCGCCTTAAAGATCCTGTCCTCGATCACAGCCTGGCGTTTGGCCATTTTCCTGCGGATCTCCGCCCTGCGCTCCGACTCGATCCGGTTGAATTCACGGCGGACTTCGATCGTCTCTTCATAGACCCGTGTCCTGAGGCTCTCTTTTTTCTGTGCCTTGTGCTCTTCGAAAGAAGCCTCGAGCTTCTCCCTGACTGCCTTCTGCGCCTTCACGCTGTCCTTACGCGCGTTCTCAACGCAGATCGTTCTGAAATTATCCAACTTTTCTTCTACTGTCTTTCAATCCTATCGCCTCATTGACATAGGCCGTAATGAAATCCGGCCGGCGGCCGCTGCCGTGCCGGTCCGGAATGTCGATAATAAGCGGCATCCGGTGCGTGAGCTTTACCCGGTTCACATACTCCGGAAAATCCCTCCCGAACTTCTCGGTGAGAAGGAGCACGCCGATATCAGGATCCGCGAAAGCAGCCGTGAGGGCAGCTTCAAGCTCATCCTTCCCGTGAGCGACGACACCGGGGATGCCGGCGAGACGCATGCCGGTCAGTGTGTCAATGTTGTCACTTATAAGATACATTTTCATACATTTTCCCTCAAAAGCGAAAATCGTGTCCGCCGAACAAGGAAATGAAATCAGCCGAGCTGGCCGATGATCATAAAGGAAATGATCAGACCATAGAGGCACACACCTTCTGCAAGACCGACGTAAATAAGGGACTTACCGAGGATGCTCTGATCCTCACTGATCGCGCCCAGTGCCGCTGAGGCTGCAGAGGCGACAGCGATACCGCCGCCCAGACAGGAGATGCCGGTAGAGAGCGCGGCAGCGATGTATCCGAGACCTTTCTGGAGTCCGGAGCCCATCGTCTGGGCCTCATCCGCGAAGACCGGCGCTGCGCCGGCGAACATCGTGATGACCGAGATGAGCAGCAGTCCGAAAAATGTGAACAGATTGACCGCCAGCATCGTCTTGAAACGGCCGCGGTTCTTCTCGCCGAGCAGAAATACGGTGCCCGGAATCAGAATGCTCAGGATAAGCGCAGCAAACAGTAAGATCTGGATTGTAAGTGTCATGGTGACCTCCTCATTAAACTGATAATATTTCCGGAGACCCGGCCCCGGAGCGGCACCCCTATGTGCCTTTCTATACAGGAACGCGCTGCCTTTTTATACGTACGGCAGCACCGCATACATTCAGCTCTTCTCCGTCTTTCTCTTCGTGAGCGACGGCACGAATTCCTTGCCGTCCCCCTTATAGTAGCGGGAGAACAGCTCATAAAATTCAAGTCTCAGGACCTGGATCCCGACGATCAGACCTTCAATACCCATGACGAACAGGTTGCCGAGGACGATGATGATCCAGTTCGGACTTCCCCCGTTCTCCGCGCCGGCCAGCATCAGAACAACGCTCATCATCGCTGCATGGCTCACGGCGAAGGCGCCGATACGCACGAAGGAGAGCGTGTTGGAGAAGAAGGAAAGCATGACCTCGAACATCTCGAAGAAGCCCTGCACGATGAACATGCCGATTCCTCCCTCGATCTTCGGTCCTTTTTTCTTCAGAGCGATCTTCGTGAGCGGCTCCTTGAAGAACATGGCAAGGACGCTCAGAACGATCAGTGCGATAAAAATACCGGCTGCCGGAACCGCATGTCCGCTGAAGACCATGACGATCAGGAAGACCACGGTGCCGTAAAAGATAAGGCCTGCCACGGAATTCGTGCTGAAGAAGGTCTCCTCCACATTCCGGTCCCGCCTGTAATTGATGATATGAAGGATCATCGAGACCAGGACGAGGAACATGCCGAAGACGATCGCACAGACGAGGACCGTATTGATGGATCCTACACCCGGAAGCGTGACCATCGCCTCGCGCGGTCTGAGCCAGCGTGCCTCAATGACATCCTCAAAGCCGAAGACACTGCCGAACATGAAACCGAAGAACGTGGAAGAAACCCCTGCCAGCGCGATGATCCCCGCGAGATCAATATGCCTGAACCTGTAGAGCAGGAAGCCGAATACTGCAAGACACAGCCCCTGACCGACATCTCCGTACATGATCCCGAAAATGAAAGAATACGTCACCGCCACAAGGATCGTCGGATCGATCTCACGGTAGTTGGGCAGCCCGTACATTTTGACATACATCTCGTAGGGCTTGAATATCTTCGGGTTCCGAAGCCGCGTCGGTGTCTTCACACCGACCTCCTCGTTCTCCTGCTCGATCAGTGTGACGAACTTGTCGTCCCTGATGTCTTCGCGAAGCTTTCTGACATCCGCTTCCGCCATCCATCCGCAGACAATGTAGAAAACATCCGACTTACTGCCGTTCTTTGTGCAGGCGGCCATTTTCCGAACATCGAAATTCGCGGAGAGGAGCTCCAGCTTCTCTCTGGCGGCCAGGAGGGCAGGTGTGTGGCTGCTGAGCGTTTTTTTCATTTCATCGTCCAGCGCGGCGATCTGCCTGTCATTTTCCGCCTTTTTCTCAGCGATTTCCAGATAGATCTGATCGGGTGTTCCCTGATACTCTTTCGGGAGATAATACCGCTCAAAATGAAGGGACGCAAAGACCGCGTCGACCTTGTAAACTTCCGAGCGGGGAGCAAAATATATCCCATAGAGATAATCATCATCCTGGCTGCAATCGATCGTGATCGTGTTCGTATTCTGAAGGATATAATCCCGGTACTCGTCAATATAGTCACGGGGGATCCTGCCGAACCGGCTTGCGATATAGCGGAAATCCAGGATGGTCCGGAGATCATACCCGACTTCCTTGAAAGGTGTCAGCTTTTTGATCAGGTCCGACAGTTCCTCATCTTTTAGCAGCAGAGTCTTTCTTTTGTCCGTGAGCTCGGTCAGATCCGCGCCGAGCATCCGGATAAGGTCGATCGCCTCGTCTAACGGCAGCGTGACCGGGTCTGCCTTGGCAGCGCCCTTTTCCGTAAGCGCCGCGAATTCGTTGGCTTTCGCAAGCAGCCCCTTGTACGGATTTGTCTGTACATAGGGCGTCAGGCCATGGACATCGGACAGTTCGGTCATCGCATTTTCAAGATGAATGTCATACTTGGAAAGATACCGCATGACCATCCGGTCAATGTCCCCCCTGGGACCTGTGAGGCTTACGAATTTCATTTTTTCAATCATATGCCCCTCTTACTTTCTGAGCAGAGCGGACATTCCGGGTCCGCTTTGCTGAATCAGTGTACAAAATCTTTACTTTACATCTGCGCAGTCATCTCACTGCACAATTCACGGGAATTCTGCGTCAGAGATTAAAGTGTCAGAATCATCTCCATGGCCTCATCCGGCTTCACGCCATACCGCACACACTCCACAGCGGATGTCAGCCGGTACTCCTCATGCTCTCTGAGAAAGAGGTAATTATAGACCGAAGCGATGGAATACGGATTCTTCTTCGCCTGCTCCCCGAGAACTTTCCGACAGATCGTGTTATACATGCTCTCGAGATTTTCCGGCGCAAGATCCGGATATTTCCTGCCGTAACGTGTATCGGCAAGCGCCTTTCTGAATTCTTCTTCCGAATCCGCACCGACGAGCGCCTCGATCTCTTCCTTTCGCAGTTTGAACCGCACCGGAATGAGAAGCGCAAAAGTATCCGCCTTGTTCATCCTGTAAAACGCCCTCGCCCTGTGAATATACCACAGGTTCAGCAGGTCCATCTTGGTCCCATACCCTGCCGCCACAGCCTCAAGGCTGTCCTTCGGAAGGATCTTACCGAGTTCCTTCCAGCCCGTCCGAAAATGATGCATATCGAGCGCAGTCTCATAGTCAAAGAGAGACGCATCCGGTATCTCATCGATCCGGGCAAGGACAGGCGCGTATTCCGTATCACGGATCGCATGCAGAAGCTCCGCGACAGAAGTGCAGGCGGACAGAGCCTTCGTGTCAAGAGACGTGTACCTGTCAAAAAAATCCCCGTACGCAAACATGCTGTCTGTCGGCGTGCTTCCCTGACAGACAAAGGACAGGCATTTTTTCAGAAGCCTGATCTCATACCGCCTTACATATTTCCGCAGAAATTTTCTCTGCTCCATCGTACAAAAATGAAAAATCTTCACATAATCACGGAATACGGTACATCCGAGGATCGACTCGAGGACTCCGCGGTGGACCTCCTCGGTCGGAAACCGGCGAAATTCCTCAGCGTAACGGGGATTTTTCATAAGATATGCCTCGATGGCGGAAACAGAAGGCAGTGAAACGATTTCTCTGAATTCATCATCCGAGATCAGGAGCTTTTCCATGGCGCGGATCTTCGTAATGACCCCGCTGTAAGATAGCAGACTGCCCATACGAGTCCTCCTTCACTCAAGAATTTTCTTCACGATCTCGTCCGCGCGCGTGTCGATTTTCGATTCGTACTCCTGGTCGAGAATAGAGGCCATGCGCTCCATCTCCGACTCAAGCGCCTGCATGGTCTCTTCGTTCTTTTTCTCGAGCGAGGCACGCATATCGGCGATCTCTTTCTCCGCAGCCGCCTCGGCTTCCTCGTCGAATTCGAGAGTCCTGCGCTCATAAGAAGCGGTGAGCTCCTGCGACTCCCGTTCAGCCTTCTCTACAAGGCCCGAAGCCTCTCGCTCAATGTCAGCGAGCCGTTCAATGACGGAGTTGTCCATAAACACCTCCCCTTCCATAGCTGTTCTATTCTGCAGTATCAAGAACACCTCAGTGTTCCTGCCGCGGCACGCTTACGTGCGAATCACATTCCGTAAAAGACCGTATGACGTAAATCGGCACGGACAAATGATATTGCTGCGCGTTTTTTACTGCATCATTCTAATTTTACGCTTTCAAGACAGGAAATCAAGTCACTGACAAAACTTGTCCGCAGTAAAAGAAGTTTTGCCTGACAATACATTGAAAATCAGGGTTCCATCCGGAGAAATCACATCGCAAGTCCGGTCCCTTCCTCTTCAGGAACGCCTCGGCGTTCCTGCCGCGACGTGCGCGGCGCGGCTCTGTCCGAAAAGCAGCTCCTGTCAAAAGATAAAAGAGACACGGCGAAAACACCATGTCTCCTCTTCATCCATCTCAGGTACGTCTGCGCGTTCGGCAATGCAGCGCAGGATGCGAAGCACTTCCGCCGTCCCCAGCTGCCGCGCGCCGCTCTCTTTACGATACGCGTACCCGGATCTCATTATTTCTTCGATTCGGATGCAGCGGACTCTGTCTTCGATTCTGCTTTCGACTCTGTTTCTGATTCCGTCTTCGATTCTGCTTTTGATTCCGCTTTCGACTCAGCTTTTGATTCTTCCTTTGACTCTGCAGATTCAGCTGTCTGTGCTGTCGATGCAGTCTCCGCTGCGGATGCCGTGCTGTCCACCGGATCCTGTGCCAGGACGACCGGTTTCCTGTCAGAGATCACGAGAGTCTTCAGAACATCCTCATTCCGCGTGATCGTCGCTTCCCCTCTCCACTTATCGATAAGTTCTGTATAATGATCCGACTTGCGCGTACTTAAAATCGACTCCTTCTTGGCCTCCGTAGCATCTTCATCGAACTCTTTGTCGAACCGCACGACATAGTAGGCTGTTCCCGCCTCATTCTCGATGACCTTATCGACTACCTCGCCTTCCTTGAGCCCGCTGACCGCTTCGACGACAGCCGCATCAAGATTCGTATCTGTCTTATCGTTCGCGGAGAACTGGCCCGTAGACGCCATGAGCGCCGAATCCACAGTCTGCGCGACTTTCGTGAAATCCGCTGTCTTCGGATCTGACTCCTTCTTCAGAGCCGCAAGGACCTTCTCAGCCTTCTCAAGGCTCTCGTCTTTGGCCTCCGCATCGCTCTTCGCAGATTCCGCAGATGCCGTTGACCCGGTAGAAGCCGTTGATGCCGTTGAATCAGCGGCTGCCGTTTCCTTCGGGATCGTAACGTAGGATACTGTCGACTGCCGGGCTTCCTCGTCAGAGACATTCTGGTCGACCTCCTTGCCGATCGGCTCAGACATTTTCGACTGGATCGTCTGAAGCTTGAGCAGAGTTACGACATTGTCGAAGCTTGCTCCGATCTCCTCACGGACCTCCTCGGAATTTTTGTCGATGTAGGCCTGCGCGACCTCGTCGATCTTTTTCAGTTCTTCCTCTGTCAGAGACACGCCGTACTCTTCCGCATGCTGGTTCAGGAGGACCAGATCCTCGACGTTCTCGAGGGTCGAATCGCGCATCTGCTCGCCGTAAGTCTGATCGGAGGAGCTGGTCGCCGGCGTATCGAAAATCTCCGTCGTTCCGAAATAAGCGGAATACATCTGAAAGAGATATGCCTGCTGATATTTCGCATAAAAACTCACGACACCGAGCTGTACCTCCTCGTCGTTGACTGTTGTGACGACCTTTGAACCGTCCATCTTCACCGCCGCATCCTTCGCGCCGCATCCGGCCAGCATCCCGGCTGCCATGACCGCGGAAAGGCCCACTGCGGAAAGTTTCTTAAGAATAGTATTCATGACCTGCTAAATCCTTTCTTTCAACCAATGCCCGTCTGAGCATAATCAGCTTTCTATTTTAGCCTCTTTTGGCAGTTCCCGCAAGTTCATCTGTAAATCTTTTCATATTATCAATCATGATCCTGCCGTCTTCCGGGCCGTGATAGAGGAATACATCCCCTCTCGGATACCGGTGGATGGTGAACATTCCGGCAAATGAACCGATGATTCTCGAGAGCTCCGCGATCTCAAAGCTCGGGTCCTGCTTCACCGTCAGGCTGATCTCCCTTCCGCGGTCCTTGATCTCCGTGATGGAGGCCGCATGGGCAGAGGCCTTCAGAGACGCAATGAGGAGAAGGTTCCGGACAGAGACCGGAAGTTCGCCGTAGCGGTCCATCAGCTCATCCGAGATATCCTCGTAATCCAGATCATTCTCAATAGCAGCGATCCTCTTGTAGAAATCCAGCTTCTGGAATTCATCCGGAATGTACGTGTCCGGGATATAGGCATCGACCGGCAGGTCGACGACCGTCTCGAAATCCTCTTCACAGATCTCCCCCTTCACCTCCCGGACCGCTTCCGCGAGCATTTTGCAGTAGAGATCATAACCGACTGTCTCCATATGGCCGGACTGCTCCGCGCCGAGCAGATTGCCCGCTCCGCGGATCTCAAGATCCCGCATCGCGATCTTAAAGCCCGAGCCGAGCTCCGTGAACTCACGGATCGCCGAGAGTCTCTTCTCCGCGACTTCCTTCAGCTGCTTATCCCTGCGATACATGAGAAATGCGTAGGCCGTCCGGTTGGAGCGCCCGACTCTGCCCCGGAGCTGGTAGAGCTGGGACAGGCCCATCCGGTCCGCATCGTGGACGATCATCGTATTGGCATTGGAGATATCAAGTCCCGTCTCAATGATGGTGGTCGTGACAAGGACATCAATATCTCCGTTGATGAAGTCCACCATGATATCCTCAAGCTGACGCTTGTTCATCTGGCCGTCCGCAAAGGCGACCTGGGCTTCCGGTACCAGCTTCTGTATCCGGGCTGTCCGCTCGGAAATGTCCCGCACGCGGTTATAGACATAGTAGACCTGTCCTCCCCGCGCGAGCTCGCGGCAGATCGCCTCCCGGACCATCTCCTCGTTATATTCCATGACATAGGTCTGGATCGGGACACGCTCCTGGGGCGGCTCCTCGAGGACCGACATGTCCCGGATCCCGACAAGGCTCATGTGGAGCGTCCGCGGAATCGGTGTCGCGGTCAGTGTGAGGACGTCGACATCCTTCCGCAGGTTCTTTATTTTCTCCTTGTGGGTAACGCCGAAGCGCTGCTCCTCGTCGATGACGAGAAGTCCCAGGTTTTTGAACTGAACATCTTTCGAGAGCAGCCGGTGCGTCCCTATGACGACATCGACGAGCCCTTTCTTAAGATCCTCGATCGTCTTTTTTATTTCCGCAGACGTGCGGAAACGGCACAGAAGCTCAACGCGCACCGCGAAATCCTTCATGCGCTGCAGGAATGTCCTGTAATGCTGCTGGGCCAGGATCGTCGTAGGCACGAGATAGGCCACCTGCTTGCCGTCCATCACCGCCTTAAAGGCAGCGCGGAGCGCGATCTCGGTCTTCCCGTAGCCGACATCCCCGCAGATCAGCCGATCCATGCTCTTCCGGCTTTCCATATCCCGCTTGGTGTCCTCAATTGCCTGCAGCTGATCCTCTGTCTCCTCGTAGGGGAAGAGCTCCTCGAACTCGCGCTGCCATTCGGTGTCCGGGCTGTAGACAAATCCGTCCTTCGCCTCCCGCTCGGCATACAGTGCGACAAGGTCCTTCGCGATGTTCTTGACGGAACCTCTGACGGTCCTTCATGACGTCATCGACACAGACCTGCTCGATTCCCTTATAGATCGCAAGCCCGCGGTTCTCATGGACCACATAATCGCCGACGTGCAGTTCCGCAAAGCTCGCGATCTTCTCTCCGCTGTACCTTGTCCTCTTCTTCCGCTTTCTCTGCTGCTTTTTACCGAAGATATCCGTCTCGGTAATGACCGCGAGGCGGATCAGCGGATACTCGAATCCGCGGCTCGCATGGCCGTAGAGGACGACGATGGCCGTAGAGGACGACGATCTGCCCCTTCTGCACCTCGTAATCCTGATTTTCCGTGTAAAATGCAGGCACATCGAGCCCCGAAAGATCCTGCGCAAGGCGCTTTGCTCTCGTTCGCGAGCCGGACAGAACGATCACCCTGAATCCGCGTTTCCTGTATTTTAAGAGATCCTGGGCCAGAAGATCAAAGCTGCCCATATAGCCTGCCGTGCTCTGGACCGTCGCTCCGAAGACGTCCGTGACATCCCAGCTGCTCTTTCTGGTATCGAGGGAAGAGAGAGCGACCGACCGCCTTCTGTTCAGCATCGCGGTGATCTCACTCACTCCGGTAATTTCCGGGACTGTCTCTCCCTTCTTATAATCGCCCCTCTCCATGCGGTTCTTCACGCTCTCGCGGAATTCATCCTCTGTGACCTTCAATGCATCATAAATGCGTCCGGGCTCGTCCAGGAAAAAGGCTGTGCTGCGTTCATTTTCCGGGAACCAGTCTAAGAACGGCCCTGTCTCCCCGACACTGTCGCAGGCCGGAAAGATAAGGACGCGGGGAAGCTCCTCGACCGATCTCTGCGATTCCGCGTCGAACGCCCGGATCGAATCGATCTCATCGCCGAAGAGCTCTATTCTGTACGGGTGATCCTCCGTCAGGGACCATACGTCCAGAATATCGCCGCGGACAGCGAACTGGCCCGGAAGATTTACTGCCGCCGTGCGCTCGTAGCCAAGCAGAGTCAGCTGCTTCTTCAGCCAGTCGAGATCCGTCTCATCCCCGAGATCGAGCGCTATGCAGGCGTCCGTGAAGGATTCCCTGGTCGAGACGCGGTCCATGAGTGCTGAGGCCGGAAGGACGACGACAGCCTGCTTTTCCCCGGTGAGGGCCCGGAAGGCCCGCAGCCGCTGGATATCGAGCAGGTTGCTCGCGATGTCCGCCTGGTAAAAGAGGAGGTCCTTGGCAGGATAGAGCGCTGCCTCCGGATAATAAAAACTGAGGTCCTCGTGGAGGACTCTCGCAGTCATGTCATTTTCCGTGATGACGAGGACCTTTTCTGCATCAAAAGAGAGCCCGTAAATCATATGGGCTTTGTGCGCGTCAATGCATCCGGTCAGGGAGACGATCCCTCTTCCCCTGCCCATGCGGTCTCTGATCTCACTGTATTCGGCCAGCTCCGCGAGCGGCTTTAAAAACATCTGCATAGCAACCTCATCCATTGTACAGATTCATGGCACGGTCGACTCCGTCCGTGACGATCGTCTCACACGCTTTCGCCGCGCGTACGATTGCTTCATCAACGACTTTCCTCTCGTCCTTCGGAAATCTGGACAGGACCCAGTCCGCGAGATCCCAGTCTGCCGGCTTCGCGCCGGTCCCGACGCGGATCCGGATGAACTCCTGTGTTCCCAGGCACTGAATGATGTGCTTCAGGCCGTTCTGACCGCCTGCGGATCCTTTCTTGCGGATCCGGACATGTCCGGGCTCAAGGTCAATATCGTCACTGATCACGACGAGCTCGTTCGCCGGATCGATCTTATAAAAGTCGACGATCTCCCGCACGGCCGTCCCGCTCAGGTTCATATATGTCAGGGGCTTTGCGACGATGATCTTCTCCGCTCCGATCCGTCCGCTTCCCAGGAACGAATGGAACTTACGCCCGGAAAACGGAATTCGGTTGTCCTCGATGACCCTGTCGATGACATCGAAGCCCATATTGTGGCGGGTGCCTTCATAGCGGGTGCCCGGATTTCCCAGGCCGACAAAGATGTACATGTATTTCCTCCGTATGCGCTGCCCGTTGACCGGGCAGACAGTGAAGACCGCGCTCAGGAAACCTGACCGCGGTCGTACTTGCTGCAAAGTGTATTACAGGAACCGCTTCGCGAACCCTGTAATCATAATTCGGCTTGCTTCGCAAGCCTTTTATCGAAAGTTGCTTTCGCAACTTCCGATAAGATCTATTACAGGAACCGCCGTCTCTCAGTCGACCTTCCAGCCGCCAAGGTACTCTTCCTGCTCCGGTGTAAGCTGATCGATGGAAAGTCCCATCGCGGCGAGCTTTGCCCGGCCGATCTCGTCGTCGATCGTATCCGGGATCTTGTACACCTTCGTCGTAAGCTCATCCTTATGATCGACAAGCCACTTGAGGCTGAGTGCCTGGACAGCGAAGGACATATCCATGATCTCGGCCGGATGGC
>CADABA010000047.1 GCA_902785985.1 uncultured Lachnospiraceae bacterium | reverse complement strand
TCCCTGATGCAGCGCGCGGTCGCAAGATGCCTGGATGAGAAGACGGATGTCGGATATTATGCCGAGAACCGTAAGATGCTCATGGAAGGGCTCGCGGCGACAGGATATACATTTGTCGAGCCGCAGGGAGCTTTCTATCTCTGGCTCAAGTCTCCGGAGGCGGACGAGAAGGCATTCGTCGCGAAGGCGAAGGAGAAGCAGATCCTGATCGTTCCGGGATCAAGCTTCGGATGTGCGGGATGGACGCGCGTCGCATACTGCGTATCTCATGATACCGTCAGGAACTCACTGCCCGGTTTTAAGGCACTCGCGGAAGAATACGGGCTCGGGTGAGCCGGACCTCTGCCTGCTGTATTACACAGACAGGCTGAAGAAAATGCGTAACGCAAAGTGCCGGACGCCGGCCAGGGTATGCCATTGTCTGCTGCACTGTGCAGATGAACGAAAGAAAAGACTTGAGGAATGATATGAGCTGGGAAGAAAATGTGCGGAAAGTCGTCCCCTATACGCCGGGCGAGCAGCCGAAGGTCACCGACATTGTCAAATTGAATACCAATGAAAACCCGTATCCTCCGTCACCGAACGTGATGGAAGCGCTCCGGGATCTTTCTGAGGGACGCATGCGTCTCTATCCGGATCCGAAAGCAGAGGAACTGGTCCATGCAATCGCTTCAGTGTATGGGCTGAAAGATGAAGAGGTCTTTGCAGGCGTCGGATCGGATGACGTGCTGGCGATGTGTTTCCTTACGTTTTTCAATTCGAAAAAGCCGATCCTTTTCCCGGATATCACGTACAGTTTCTATGATGTCTGGGCCGATCTCTTCCGCATCCCGTACGAGACGCAGCCGCTCGATGAGAATTTGCACATCGTGCCCGATGACTATCTGAAGGAGAACGGGGGAATCATTTTTCCGAATCCGAACGCGCCTACCGGCGCGGTCCTCCCGCTCGACGCGGTTCGGAAGATCGCAGCCGCAAATCCGGACAGTGTGGTCATCATCGATGAGGCGTATGTGGATTTCGGAGCAGAGAGCGCTCTGCCGCTCATACACGAGTATGACAATGTGATCATCGTCCAGACGTTCTCGAAATCGAGAAGCATGGCGGGACTTCGGATCGGTTATGCGATGTCGAACGCCGGGATGATCAAATATCTGAATGATGTGAAGTACAGCTTTAATTCTTATACCATGAATTATCCGTCCATCAAACTCGGCGCGGCGGAGGTGAGGGATACAGAACACTTCAGAGCTGTATGTGAAAAGATCATTGCGACGAGGACGTCCTCGTCGAAGAGATTCCGCGAGCGGGGATTTCAGTTCGAGGAGTCCTGCTCAAACTTCCTCTTTGTACGGCATGAGAAAGTCAGTGCGAAGGAGATCTTTGACTATCTGCGGACGCAGAACATATTTGTCCGCTGGTTCAACAAGCCGAGGATCTCGAATTATCTGCGCGTGACGATCGGGACAGACGAGGAGATGGATAAGCTGTTTGCGGCGCTTGACAGGTTTCTTGATCGCTGACACAAAAATCTCGTGTTTTCAAACATCAGGTGAATGCTCAAAGAGAATCTTTTCTCTTCTGACGCCGAATACCTGTGACGTAAGTTCATGATGAATGCACAAAATGAAACAATAAGGCTGCGGCTTTATTTACGTAAACGGAGGATTTGATTTGCAGGTAATAGTTGATTGGTTTCAGACAAATCTGGGCTTGCCCCCGCAGCTTCTCGTGACGCTGGTCTCGATGCTGCCGCTCATTGAACTGCGTGGCGGCATTCCGCTCGCGCGTCTTCTTATGCTGCCCCTGTGGCAGGCGCTGCTCTTTTCGGCAATCGGCAATATTCTGCCGATTCCCTTCATTCTCTTCTTTATCGAGAAGATATTTGACTGGCTTCGTCCCACAAAGCATTTTGGGGGAATTGTCAAAAAGCTTGAGGCGAGGGCACTTGGTAAGTCGGACGGGATTCAGAAAGCTGAATTCCTTGGTCTGACGCTCTTTGTCGGAATCCCGCTGCCGGGAACAGGCGGCTGGACGGGAGCGCTCATTGCGTCGCTTCTCAAGATCGACAGGAAGAAGGCCTCCCTGGCCATCCTGCTCGGCATTGCGCTCGCTTCGACGATCATGTCTCTCTTTTCTTACGGCGTGTTCGCGATGGGGTAAAGATTGCCGTGGCTGACTCATCCGGATGGGATAAAGAATGCCGTGGTGCACTCACCCGGATGGGATAAAGAATGCCGTGGTGCACTCACCTGGATGGGATAATGATTGCCCAAGGCGCATTTAATTAGTATAATGGTTTTACCGGGGCGGCCCAGGCCGCCCTGTTTTATTCAGTGAAGCGGATGATGACCGGAGGACATAATGAGGAAGAGTATGATAGCTGGAATTTTGGGGGGAGCAGCGGTTTGCGGAGGCGTTGCCGGGACATTTGCCGCATATCAGATGTTTAACGGATTTTTAAAGCGCAACAGTGATATCCGCAAGGATGATGAGCCTGCGGACGAGCGCTATACAGGACCGGATCTTCACGAAGCCTATATGGAAGGCTACAGATATAATAAAGCCCTGCCGAAGCAGGGTGTCTCTATCAAGGCAGGAGATGGGATCACTCTTTTCGGTTCTTTTATACCGGCGGAGGGGGAAGCCGTCCGTACGGTCCTGCTCGCCCATGGATATCACAGCAGTGCTGACAAGGATTTCTCCGGCATCATGCAGTTTTATCATGAGAACGGCTGCAATCTGCTCGCGATCGAAGAGCGCAGTCATATGCGGAGCGGAGGGACTTATATCACCATGGGTGTCCGTGAGAGCGAGGACGTGAAGCACTGGTGCGAGTATCTGAACAGGGAATGCGGGGCAGAAAGTATGCCGCTCTATCTGCACGGCGTTTCCATGGGAGCCGCGACAGTCATGATGGCGCAGGGGGAGGATCTTCCTCATAATGTCGTTGGGATCATCGCGGACTGCGGATTTACAAGTCCCTTTGACATAGCCGTTGCGGTCATGAAGACAAAAATGAAAGGCCCCGTAAAATTTGCCGTCGAATGGATCAACCAGATCACGAAGAGACTGGCCGGGTTCGACCTGAAAGATAAGAGTACGGTCGATATTCTGAAGAACGCGAAGATTCCGATGCTCTTCGTCCACGGGACCCTGGATGACTTTGTTCCGGTTCACATGACGATCAAGAGCTATCACGCATGCGCGGCTCCGAAGAAGATCATGCTTGCGGACGGGGCGACGCATGCGATGTCCTGGCTCATTGATACAGAGCGCTATAAAGAAGCGATCCGTGAACTTTTTCTTGAAAATGATGCAAAGATCTGAAGAGGATCACTGAAAATCGGCGGGATGGAAGTGCACGTTGACCGCAGAGATAAGGAGGGCACATCAGCCCCGGCGGTCAGACTGCATCTGCTTTGGCGGGATTTATCCGCAGGAGGAAAAAATGGCTGAAAACATAGTAAGGCATCTCGGTGTAATTATGGACGGCAACCGCAGATGGGCGAGAAAGCACATGTTCACATCCGTCATGCGCGGTCATGAGAAGGGTGTGGATACATTTATGGATATCTGCACATGGTGCCAGGACGAGGGAATCCCCTACCTTTCGGTGTACGCATTTTCCACGGAGAACTGGGAGAGAAGCCGGCAGGAGGTCGCAGACCTCTTTAAGCTGATGGAGCGCTTCTTCCGGGATGAAGTCCAGACCTGTATAGACCGGGATATCCGCGTCGTGTGCGTTGGAAATCTTGAAATGCTCGACGAATCTTCCAGAGAAACGATCCGCAAGGCAGAGGAGATGACGAAGGGATGCAGCAACCTGATCGTCCAGATCGCCCTGAGCTACGGAGGCCGGGATGAGATTCTCCGCGCTGTCAAAAAGTATGCGGCGGACGTCAGAAACGGAAGCGCTGATCCGGCAGAGCTCACAGAGACGGTCTTTGAACAGTATCTCGACACAGCAGGTGTCCCGGACATTGATCTCGTGATCCGGACGGGCGGGAACCGCCGGCTGTCCAACTTTTTCCCATGGCAGACTGTTTATTCGGAGATCTGGTTCACGGATGTCCTCTGGCCGGATTTCTCGAAGAAAGATCTGAGAGAAGCACTCGACTATTACGAGACGATCAAGATCAATAAGGGAAAGTAACGTCCCGGAAATGAAGAGAGCAAAGGCCTCCGGCGGGTCGCAGACACGCAAAGAGGAAGATGCTTTGCAGACTGCGCGATGAAGACGAAAGCCATTTGCGGCGTTAAAAGGATAGTGGAATCGGGAAGGAGCATTTTCATCATATGGGAATGCTGTAAACAGGAAGGAGCATTCATGCCCCTCAGAATGGAGGTATTTCATGGCAGGAAAACGAACTTCAAAAAACCTTCAGAAATTCTATGACTTTTACAGGGCCTCCTACGGCAGACTCGGTAAGTGTGCCGCGTCTTATAACAGAGGGCTGAAGAAAGAAAAAAATCCGGTCATCCGGGTCTTTATGGAAGACCTTGCGGATCTCAATACCGGAGGAAAGATGCTTCGCGGCATGCTGGTCAATCTGGGATATCAGATCGCGAGGAGATCTTCGGGGGAAGACGTGGATGTTTCACTGAGCGATGCGCTGGCGCTGGCCTTTGAGATGTTCCAGACCGGTGTCCTCGTACATGACGATGTGATCGACAAGTCCGGAACGAGGCGCGGAAAATATACGGTCCATCAGCGTTTCCTCCACAGAATGAACGTGCGCGGGATCCAGATGCCGGCTCAGTCCGAGAAGCCGGATCATATCGCGAATTCAGCAGCCATCTGTGTCGGTGATATGGGTATTTATTTTGCGAACAAGCAGATCGTGGATGCCTATCGGGAGGAAGCGCGCCTTGCAGACATGCTGGCTTACTTTGATGAAATTGTGATCCGGACGATCCGCGGAGAGCTTCTGGATGTCGTCCTGCCCTGCGAACTGCAGGATTCCGCCCGGAGCGAGGAGGACAGGAAGGCACTGCTCGAGAAGTCGGTGTGGGACATTTATTATATGAAGACGGCAGCCTACTCGATCATCGGGCCGGTCCATCTCGGTATGATCCTCGGCGGTGCGGATGAAAAACAGATGAAGACGATGGACCGCTTCGCGGAGGAGCTCGGTATCGCATACCAGATCATGGACGATATTCTCGGAATTTATGCCGATCCGGAATATCTCGGGAAGGATGTAGGGTCGGACATCGAGGAATTCAAGCAGACGATCCTCTATATGTATGTCCATAACATGAAGCCGGAGTATCTTCCGGAGCTGCAGATCTACTACGGACAGAAGAACATCAACCTGAAGGAACTCGATGAAGTCCAGCGGATCTTCCGGGAATCCGGAGCACTCGCTTATGCACAGGAGATGCTTGCTCTCCGTTTTGAACAGGCGGAGAAACGGCTTGGACGTATGAAATTCGTAGATGCGGAGGACAAGGCGATCCTTCGCGGCTTTATCGAGTACTGTAAAGGCCGTAGAAAGTAAAGAGAGGAACAGTCAACTGTGTCCGCGCAGGCAGGAACACAGAACAGGATCCGAACTGTAAGCGGCGCGGCAGGCATGCGAGGATGCGCAGGGATTCGTTTCGGTGTTATGTCAGCTGACGCTGACACGAATCACGCGCCAAGTCTCGCGAGCGAGACTTGAAATGAAATACGCACAGACGTGGAGGAATACGTATATGCGGTTTACAAAAATGCACGGCATCGGCAACGACTATGTTTATGTCGACTGCACGAAGACAGAACTTTCAGATCCGGCAGAGATTGCAAAATTCGTGAGTGACAGACATTTCGGGATCGGGTCTGACGGGCTTATCCTGATCAAATCTTCTGAGATCGCGGATTTTGAGATGGAGATGTACAATGCGGACGGCAGCCGCGGAAAAATGTGCGGAAACGGCATCCGCTGCGTCGGAAAGTATGTCTATGATCACGGGATGACGGATAAGACCGTCGTGAAAATTGCGACCGGGGCAGGTATAAAGACACTGACTCTGACAGTGAAGGACGGAAAGGCTGAACAGATCCGCGTTGATATGGGAAGAGCGATTCTTAACGCTTCGGAGATTCCGACGAAGCTTACTGACGGATCCGGAAAAACCGCGATTCTCGCACCGATCGAGGTCCTGGGAAAGGAATACCGTGTGACCTGCGTCTCGATGGGCAATCCGCATGCGGTCTGTTTCATGAATGCTCTCGAAGATGTGGAGAAGCTTGAGATCGGAAAGATCGGACCGTATTTTGAAAACGCCGACGTATTTCCGGACAGAGTGAATACGGAATTCGTGTATGCGGAGAATCTGCACAGCATTCGCATGCGTGTCTGGGAACGGGGCAGCGGTGAGACGGAAGCCTGTGGGACCGGAGCATGCGCGACTGCTGTCGCCGGGATCCTGACCGGGAAGGTTCAGAGTCCGGTGACGGTCCGGCTGAACGGCGGCGATCTTCTGATCGAGTGGGACGGCGGGGACAATTCCGTCTTTATGACAGGTCCGGCTGTGGAGGTCTTCCGGGGAGAAATCGATCTTGTGTAAAGACAGAATGAACTGTTCGCAGGTGCGCAGCATGCAGCGGAACAATCGCTTTCAAGTGACATTATACCAGGAACTGTTCGCAGGCGCGCAGTACGAAAGGCTGAAAAGACAGATATTTTCCAGAGATATGCTGAATTTGCTGAAAAGACAGGCTTCAATATGAGAAAAGATGCATAACAGGAAAAATCGGGGATAGATTACAGGACAGACAGCGGTTGATTTTTCAGTTTTTTGTGATACAATAGCCCGAAATGTTATCAACGGGGGAAAGTCATGAAAAAGAAGATTTACGCTCTGGCAGTGATATTCCTCCTTCTCCTGCTGACAGCGGGATGTACAGATAATGTACATTTGGCAGAGAATGGCAGCGGTCCTTCCGGTGAATCAAAGAAACCGGAACCGCCGATCTCGATCCCGCCGGACGCGGAGCTCATAGAGGTGACGCCGACGCCTCAGGCAGAGGACGCGGGCAGACTGGTCTACCTGATTCTGCCCACAGAGACCGGGCTGTCACTCAGGGAGAAGGAAATTATTACTGAGACACTCGGGGCATCTAATATAAATGTAGAAGTGCGGACACACGGGTATGAAACAGAGACCCAGTCGCAGCTCTTTCTTGAGGCCTTTGAGGCGGGTGCTGATCTCATACTCTGCGACAACGCAGATCAGGAAATGACCGCCCGGGATGTCGCAGCTGCATATGAGGTTGAAATCCCGGTCATTCTCATGAACCGGGGGACGATGTCGATCGGAAGCGCTGCCGGCCAGCTCGTGACGGACCGATTTTCCTGCATGGGAAAGCTGATCGAAGTCTTCGCGAAGCGGGAGGAAGGGTTCAGCAGGTACGCACTTCTGTGCGACAGATCCAATATGGAAGATTCAGATTCCGCGGATTCGTTCCGGGATATGATGTTCACTTACCCGGATATGGTCTGTCAGGTCGAAGAAGACGTGAGCGGCCAGGACGAGGAACAGCTGAAGGAAACGGTACGGCAGATCCTTGCCGCGAACCCGTACATCCATGCCTTTGTCTGTGCGAATGCGGACGAGACGCAGGCTGTCTGCGACGTACTTGCGGAGGAGCAGATCTCCAGGACGGTCATCTGTCTGAACGGAAATGAGGACCGGGTCTACGAACTCTGCCGCAGCGGCAGCGTCTTTGCGACGATCGTAAAGCCGGCCGATGCGATTGCGGAAAAGGCCTGCGAGGAGGTCCTTCATTACTTTGAACATGGCTCTACCGGGGAAAATGAATTCCGTTACTTCGCCGGTGTCATCGTCACAATGGACGATATTGCTGCGGAGGATCAGGCCGGGACAGAGGGAACAGAGGAACCGGAGATTCCTGAAGAATCGCAGCCAGAACCTTCGGGAACTCCCGAACCGGAATCGGCGGCGGAGAGTACGGAATCCGGCGGGACGGAGAGTATCCCGTCTGAAGCCCCGGGGGAATCTAAAGGAGAGATGGCTGACTTCGACGTCTCTCCTGAAACGACGGCTTCGTCTGTGACGGAAGCCGGTGCGGAAAGTACGGAGTCACATTGAGAAAACCGACTCTGCTTAATAATCGGAGGATAAAATGAAAATATCAGTTATCGGATGCGGAAATATGGCCAGCGCGATCATGGGAGGCATGATAAAGAACGGGCTTGTCTCTCCTGAGGATGTGACAGCGTCGGATGTCTTCGAGCCTGCAAGGCAGAGAGCCCGTAATAATCTCGGGGTCCATACTGTCACGGATAACGCGGACTGTGTGAAAGGCGCGGATCTTGTGCTCTTTGCGGTAAAGCCCGGGTCCTTCGCCGGAGCGGCAGCGGGTCTTTCGGAAGTGATCACAAAAGATCAGCTTGTCCTGTCGATCATGGCGGGCAAGGCGATCGCCGATCTTGAGAAAGTTCTGGGATCCGATAAGAAGATCGTCCGCCTGATGCCGAATACACCGGCTCTGGTCGGGGCGGGGATCACAGGCTACTGCCCAAACGGCAATGTCTCAGAGGAGGAAATGCCGATCGTGCGCCGTGTGATTGAATCCTTCAGCGAGGCGGAGCAGGTCCCGGAAAACCTGATGGGCGTCGTAACTTCGTTGAGCGGCAGTTCACCGGCTTACGTTTATATGTTCATCGAGGCAATGGCGGACGCAGCAGTCGCAGATGGGATGCCGAGGGATAAGGCCTATCATTTTGCGGCGCAGACTGTGCTCGGCAGTGCGAAGATGGTCCTTGAGACCGGACGGCATCCGGGAGAGCTCAAGGATATGGTGACTTCTCCGGGAGGTACGACCATCGAGGGCGTGGCCATGCTTGAGAAGAAAGGCTTCCGGAGTGCAGTGATCGAGGCTGTGCGCGCGTGTACGGACAAGGCGCTTCATATGTAAAATGTATAAGGACATGCTCATCTTCTGTGCGGAAGATGGGGACATGCATGGCAGGAAAAAGAAAAGAACTGCGAAAAGGAGCTGCGGCATCGGAACGATTGATTGACGATGCCGCAGCTCCTTTTGTGTCCGTATAAATTCAGGAACACGAGGCGTCCCTGAACGCATGACGATTATCTGAACTTACAAAGTGCGGTGAAGAAGAAACGTCAGGGCCTGATCTGCGACATTACCGAATTATGGTAATCGATGTCGTAGGTCACATCCCGGCCGAACCATTCCGGAGCGACGTATGCCTTTGCCTCTTCCACGGACGGAAATTCAATTTCGGCCAGATAAAGCCCTTCGTGGGGATTTTTGAAATGGTCGAGCTCGATCTTCAGTCCGTTTTCGAGCGGGATGATATACCGGGTCTTGGAAATCAGGATTCCGTCGACTTTCTCCTTCAGATGCTCATAGGAGTCCCTGTCAAGGGGCAGGTTGTATTCGACGCGCTCCATCAGCCCGCCGCCCTTGTAGGTCAGGACATAGGTATCATCCTGCCGGCGGATCCGAACGACCGGATTTGTGTTCAGATACCCCTGCTCGATGATATGGTGGGGGCAGGATTCCAGGTCCTTCGGAACGGAGCGGAGGAGCCACTTTCGTTCAATTTCTTTTCCCATTGTTCGTCTCCTTTCGGTTGAAACGGCGCAAAGTATGTTATAATAACGTTCATCTGATGAAAAGTATACAATCTTTTTTATCGAAAGCTGCGCTGCAACTTTACTATAACACGCTTGAGAAAATGCGTGTATATTCTTTTGATTTTATATGGAGGAGAAAAATATGAGCAGAGTTTGTGTATTCCTTGCGGACGGATTTGAGGAAGTCGAGGCGCTCACGGTGGTCGATCTTCTGCGTCGGGCAGAAGTATATGTAACGATGGTATCCATAAGTGACAGTCTGCATGTGCGGGGACGCAGCAATATTGAAGTGATTGCCGATGAGCTCTGGGAGAATGCAAAGCCGGAGAAATCCGACATGCTCGTACTTCCCGGTGGAATGCCGGGCGTTACATATCTTGGAGAACATGAGGGACTTACGAAACTTCTTGTCAAATTTGCGAAAGAGGGAAAAGAGGTCGCTGCAATCTGTGCAGCTCCGTCCATCCTCGGAAAGCTCGGTATTGTAAAAGGAAAGAAAGCGACCGTTTATCCGGGTATGGAAGAGTTTCTTAAGGGAGCGGATGTTGTGGTCGACCGCGAAGTCGTCACGGACGGCAATATCACGACGAGCCGTGGCGCGGGCACTGCGATCCCGTTCGCGCTGCGCCTGATCGAGATTCTCAGCGGGCCGGAGATGGCGCAGAAGGTATCCAGGGGAATCGTATATTCCTGCACGGAGTGAGCACGCAGGCCCTCAACAGTGATGAAGTCTGCCTCCTGTACCTAAACGGCTCACAGACACAAAATTTCCTGGGGGACATCCGATAAAAAATTGCTCCCTGTGCCTAAACGATGTACAGAGACGGAATTTCCTGGGGGACATCCGATGAAACATTGCTTCCCGTGCCTAAATGTCAAAAAGAGGTGGAAATCCTTAGGGCGTAATGGAGGACAATCTTCCCCCTTTCCAGAATTCTTCGTCAGACAATAAAAAAATATTGTGATTTACAAGACTCCTGTGCTATACTGTCTAAATGTCTGTATGATGAGATAATCGGAGCAAATATCCGAAGTTTTAGGAGGATTTATTTCCATGAATACACAGGTAGAAAGACTTGAACATAGTATGGTCAAGCTGACGGTCACCGTTCCGGCTGAAGATTTCAAGAAAGCGATCACCAAAGCTTATCATAAAACAAAAGGCCGCATCAATATTCCCGGTTTCCGTAAGGGAAAGGCACCGCAGCAGATCATTGAGCGCATGTATGGTCCGGAGATCTTCTACGATGACGCTGTTAATTTTGTGATCAATGACACATACGCCGGCGCAGCGGACGAGGCCGGAATCGAGTTCACATCAAGACCCGAGTTCGATGTTGAAAATGTAAAGAAGGGCGAGGACCTCGTCTACACAGCAGTTGCGGCAGTCCGTCCGGACGTCGCGCTCGGCGAGTACAAGGGACTTGAGATTCCGAAGTTCGAAGCGGAAGTCACAGACGAGGACGTTGAGAGAGAACTTCAGAGTGAGCAGAAAAAGAACAGCCGCAAGATCGATGTCACAGACCGCCCGGTAGAGGACGGCGATTCTGTGATCCTTGACTATGCGGGCACGATCGACGGTGTCGCATTTGACGGCGGAACAGCGGTAGACGCACCCCTGAAGATCGGTTCCGGCACATTTATTCCGGGCTTTGAGGAGCAGCTGATCGGTGTATCCATCGGGGAGGACAAGGATGTTGTCGTGACATTCCCGGAGGATTACAACGCAAAGGACCTTGCCGGCAAGGAAGCAGTTTTTGCGTGCAAGATCAAGAAGATCCAGAAGGAAGAGCTTCCGGAGCTTGACGACGAGTTCGCACAGGATGTATCCGAGTTCGATACGCTTGACGAGTACAAAGAAGATCTCAGAAAGAACCTTCTGACAAGGAAGCAGGAGCAGGCGAAGACAGCACGTGAGAACGCTGTCGTTGAGAAGCTCGTCGCTGAGACCGAGATCGACGTTCCGGAAGCGATGAAGAACTACGAAGCAGAGAAGATGTTCGAGGAGTATGCACAGCAGCTCCAGAGCCAGGGTATCCCGGTCGACATGTATCTTCAGTATCAGGGACTTGACGCCGACAAGTTCAAGGAGACCCTGATCCCGCAGGCAGATCAGAGGATCCGTACACGCCTTGTCCTTGAGGCAGTCGTAGACGCTGAGAAGATTGAGATCTCTGAGGAAGAGTTCGATGCAGAGCTCGACCGTCTTGCAGAGCAGTACAAGATGGAGAAGGATAAGCTGACGAAGCTTATCGGCGATTTCGAGAGGAAGCAGATGGAGAAGGATCTTGCCGTTCAGAAGGCAATCACTCTCCTCGTGGAGAACGCCACGGAGGCATAATATTACCGATATCGCCTGCTGTGGAGAGACTCGTAGTATGGAGGTATTTTTATGAACAATGTTCTGGTACCATATGTTATTGAACAGACCCCTCAGGGGGAGAGAAGCTATGACATTTATTCCCGTCTTCTGAAGGAAAGGATCATTTTCCTGGGGGATGAAGTCAATGACGCGACCGCGCAGATCGTTGTCGCGCAGCTCCTTTTCCTTGAGGCGGAAGACCCGTCCAAGGACATCAGCTTGTACATCAACAGTCCGGGCGGTTCTGTCACGGCAGGATGGGCTATTTATGACACGATGCAGTACATCAAGTGCGATGTTTCTACGATCTGTGTCGGTATGGCTGCCAGCATGGGCGCATTCCTCCTCGCGGGAGGCGTCCGATATCAAGATCGAAGCGGAGCATATTCTGAAGATCAAAAAGAGACTGAATGAGACGCTCGCGGCGAATACTGGACAGCCGATCGAAACGATCGAAATTGATACAGATCGTGACAACTGGATGTCCGCTGAGGAGGCGGTCGCTTACGGCCTGATCGACAGCGTTGTAACAAATCGATAATGTAATCCGAAGACTCCTGCCCGCTTATACAGGCAGGGGTCTTTTTACGAAAAGAGGAGATAATATGGCAGGCAGAGTGAAAATGGTACGCTGCAGCTTCTGCGGAAAGTCGGAAGATCAGGTGAGAAAACTGATTTCCGGACCTGCGGGAGTATATATCTGCGATGAATGTGTTGAGATCTGCTCTGAGATCATAGAGGAAGAAGAAAAACATTCTTATGTCAGCCAGGACAAGGGCGGCATTAACCTGAAAAAGCCGATGGAGATCAAGGCTTTTCTCGATGAGTATATCATCGGGCAGGAGGAAGCCAAGAAAGTCCTGTCTGTCGCGGTCTACAACCATTATAAGAGACTGCTCTCACCGGAAGATCTGGATGTGGAGCTTCAGAAATCCAATGTCATGGTGCTGGGACCGACCGGTTCCGGCAAGACGCTTCTTGCACAGACGCTCGCAAGGCTTCTGAATGTCCCGTTCGCGATCGCGGACGCAACGACGCTCACGGAGGCCGGTTACGTCGGTGAGGATGTTGAGAACATTCTTCTCAAGCTCATCCAGGCTGCGGATTTTGACCTTGAGAGAGCGAAGAAGGGTATCATCTATATTGATGAGATCGATAAAATCGGAAGAAAGTCTGAAAATGCGTCCATCACCCGCGACGTATCCGGTGAGGGAGTTCAGCAGGCGCTGCTCAAAATCGTCGAGGGGACAGTCGCGTCTGTTCCCCCGCAGGGAGGCCGCAAGCATCCTCAGCAGGAGATGATCCAGATCGACACGTCGGAGATTCTGTTCATTTGCGGCGGTGCGTTCGTCGGAATGGATAAGATCATAGAGCGCAGGATGGAGACGAAATCCATCGGTTTCGGGGCGGAGCTCCGCAAGACCGAGAAGGAGAAAAATGTCGGAGAGATCCTCAAAAACGTCATGCCGGAGGATTTCGTGAAGTTCGGACTGATCCCGGAGCTGATCGGCCGTATACCGGTCGTCGTCTCGCTGGATGAGCTCGATGAGGAAGCACTCATCCGCATTCTCAGGGAGCCGAAGAACTCACTCGAGAAGCAGTACAGCGCCCTGTTCGCGATGGACGGCGTGAAGCTGACGATCGAGGACGAGGCTCTGCATGAGATCGCGCATGAGACGGTCATCCGTAAGACCGGTGCCCGCGGACTTCGCGCGATTGTTGAGAAGGCAGTCACGGAGGCAATGTATGTGGTGCCTTCCGATGAGACGATCACGGAAGTCATCATAACAAAGGATGCTATTGCCGGAAAGGCTCCTGCGACCTTCGTTCACGGGAAGCGCGTCCTTGCAAAGAAGGAAAACAAGGCGAAGGATCCTGGCAGAAAGCAGTCAAAGCCCGCGAAGAAACCGATCTGATATTGTACAGTATAAGAAACTCCGGGGAAAATCATTCCCGGCTTTCCTCCGGCAGACAGCGATGACACTGTGGAGATCAATAAGAAGACGGGAAAATGCATCCCCGGCTCTGCCTTTAAGCGAATCGCATCACATGCACAGTATAGAGGCACCCCGGCGGAATCGCATCACATGCACAGTATAGAGGCACCCCGGCGCCGCGCACGCCGCGGCAAAAATGCGGAGGCGTTCCTGAATTCTGACCGTCACGCGAATGCAAGCGAGGGAGTTTCCGCTGCACCTGTGCTCCGCCGGAGCACAGGTTACGCACTCTCAGGCACGCGAGGAAGCGCTTCAGATTCGGTTCGATATCATGCAGCGCATGCTGACCGGAATCCTGCGCTTTCGTCTCGCGGGTAAGACTTGAAATAGAGGAAAAGATTTTTGAACGAAAGACCTTATATGACTAAACTCCCCGCTGTCGCGCTTCGCGGCACGACAGTTCTTCCGGGGATGATCGTACATTTTGATATCAGCCGGCCCCGCTCTGCGGCGTCGGTCAACAGGGCTATGCTGAAGGATCAGAAAATTTTTCTGATCCTTCAGAGAGATGTCCGTGTGGAAGACCCGGCAATCGATGATGTATGGAATGTCGGAATTTACGCATCCATTAAACAGGTGGTGAAGCTGCCGAAAAATATGATCCGGGTCCTTGTTGAGGGGATAGAGCGCGCGGAGATCCTTCGCCTGGAAAAGAGCGAGGACTGGCTTGAAGCCCTGGTGAGTTTTCCGCAGAAAGCGACTTCCGAGGATGTCCCGGCGGCCATCCGTGAAGCCATGCTTCGCGGGATCCGGGAGCTGTTTGCCGAATACTGCAGGGAAAATGGAAATATCAGCCGGGATGTGGAGGGTCAGATCATGGAGATCGACGATCTGGCCGATACGCTCAGCCAGATATCGATCAATCTGCCGCTTCCCTACGAGAAACGTCAGCTCATCCTTGAAGCGCTGACCGTTGAGGAACAGTATGAAACGCTGGGAATGCTTCTCGCCAATGAGACGGAAGTGATCCGTGTACAGAGGGAGATCCAGGATAAGGTCCGCCAGCGCGTCGACAAGAACCAGCGCGAATATGTCCTGCGGGAACAGCTCAAGGTGATCCGCGAGGAACTCGGGGAGGATACGACGCAGAACGAGATCGACCGCTTCAAAGAGCAGGTGGAGAAACTGAAGGCGAAAAAGGAAGTCAAGGAGAAGATCACAGCTGAGATCATCCGGCTGCAGAATCTCCCGGCGCAGTCGCCGGAGAGCGCAGTCTCCCGCGGATATATCGAGACACTGCTTGCGATGCCCTGGGATAAGGCAGGAAGAGACCGCAACAGTCTGGCCAAGGCCCGTGAGGTGCTGGAACGCGATCATTACGGTCTGCAGAAGGTCAAGGAGCGTATTCTGGAATTTCTGGCAGTCCGACAGCTCACCGCAAAGGGGACGAGCCCGATCCTGTGCCTTGTCGGACCGCCCGGTACCGGCAAGACATCCATCGGCCGTTCGATCGCCGAAGCGCTGAACAAAAAATATATCAGACTGTCTCTCGGCGGAGTCCGCGACGAGGCGGAGATCCGCGGCCATCGCCGGACATACGTCGGTGCGATGCCGGGCAGGATCGCGACAGGACTTCGCAAATCGGGAGTCCGAAATCCGCTGATGATGCTTGACGAGGTCGATAAGCTGAGCAGCGATTACAAGGGAGATACGGCTTCCGCACTGCTGGAGGTCCTTGATTCCGAGCAGAACAGTCACTTTGAAGACCACTATATTGAGATACCCATCGACCTGTCGGACGTGCTCTTTATCGCTACGGCAAATGACGCGAATACGATCCCCAGGCCGCTTCTGGACCGTATGGAGGTGATCGAGATCACTTCCTATACCGAAAATGAAAAGCATCACATCGCCAAAGAACATCTGATTCCCAAGCAGAAGAAGGCGAACGGAATCGGGGAGGATAAGCTGTTCATTTCCGATGAAGCGATCAGCGATATGATCGTGAAGTATACGCGTGAAGCCGGAGTGCGCCAGCTCGAGCGCGAGATCGCCCATGTCTGCAGGAAAACTGCCAGGATGATCCTGGAGGAGAAGAAAAAGAAGGTGGAGGTGACCGGGGAGAACTTAAGCGATTTTCTCGGCACCGAAAAGTACACGGTGAATCCGGCCAACGATGCGGATGAGATCGGCGTCGTGCGCGGGCTCGCCTGGACTTCGGTCGGCGGCGTGACGCTGCAGGTCGAGGTCAACCTGATGCCCGGCAAGGGAGATTTCCTGCTGACAGGCCAGCTCGGCGACGTCATGAAGGAGTCGGCGCAGGCAGGGATCAGCTATCTGAGATCCGTAGCCTCTGAGTATGGTATCGGGGAGGATTTCTTCTCAAAGCATGATATCCATATTCATATCCCTGAGGGAGCTGTTCCGAAGGACGGCCCGTCTGCCGGCGTTACGATGGCGACGGCCATGTTCTCCGCGATCACGAAGAAGCCCGTGCGGGCTGATGTCGCGATGACAGGTGAGATCACGCTCCGGGGACGGGTGCTGCCGATTGGCGGTCTGCGGGAGAAGCTCCTTGCGGCAAGGAAAGCCGGTATCAGGAAGGTCCTCGTGCCGGAGAAGAACCGTCAGGATATGGCGGACGTGTCGGCGGAGATCACGGAAGGTCTTGAAATCGTCTATGTGCAGACCATGGAGGATGTACTCAGGGAGGCTCTGGCCTCCTGAGCGGATGAAGAGGTGAAAATGGCAAAAATTCGGGATGTAAAACTCGAGACAGTCTGCGGAATAACGAGCAGGCTCCCCGTCAACGACCGGATCGAGGTCGCTTTCGCCGGAAAGTCCAACGTCGGGAAGAGTTCGCTCATCAACTCGCTTGTCAACCGGAAGGGGATCGCCCGCACGTCCGGACAGCCCGGCAAGACGCAGACGATCAACTATTATCATGTAAATTCGGGGACGCCGGACAGCGATACCCGCTTGGCGGAACCCTTTGCGCCGGACGCCTATCTGGTGGACCTGCCCGGCTACGGCTTCGCGAACGTTTCGGTCTCCGAGAAGGCGAAGTGGGGGAAGATGATCGAGAACTATCTGAGGACGTCAAAGATGCTTCAGACGGTCTTTCTGCTCGTCGATATCCGCCACAAGCCGTCGGCCAATGATAAAATGATGTATGACTGGATCGTG
>CADABA010000046.1 GCA_902785985.1 uncultured Lachnospiraceae bacterium | reverse complement strand
AACCTTTTTGTAATATTTTTTTCTTGACAAAGAAATAAAAAACCGACCATCCGAGTGTCGGATAGTCGGTAGGTTTAGACTAACTTAATGACATTGATTGTATTATGTTACCACGATTTCATCATGCTATTTAGCTGAGAAAGTATACGTAACTACAAAATGCGCTGACTGTCCACTGTTCCTGCCGCCATTTTCCGTGACATATAAATCCATAGTAACACTAAATCCGTTTTGCAGATCCTCTTCTGTTACGACATATGTTTGGCTGGCTTCTCCCACATCCGGATCTTGATCAGATTCCGTATACCTTGAGTAGAAGCTTAATGTATCCCCGACAGATACAGCATATTCATTTTTGGCACTCTCCCCATTTAGCTCGTTATAATGACTCCATTCATCGCCTATATTGACATCATCATCTCTTCGATAAGAAACACGTAAGCTCATCAATCTCTTCGACGTGTCCACAATTAAGTGAAAGGACGATGAAACTCCGTTCACTGCCTCAGCTGTGATTTTCGTTGTTCCACCCGCAACCGCAACAATCTTATCTTCCTGATCTATGGTCGCAACAGATGGATCTTCCGATGACCATTTTATCTCTTTATTTTCTGCATCATCCGGTGTGATATTCGCTGTCACTGCTCTGCTCTCACCAATTGTCAATGTTAATTCTTCAAAATCAAAGCTGATTGCTTCAACACTGATCGGTTCCGTAACTGCAACACTGATTTTGTCCGAAGACACTTTCCCATCGCTGGACTGTGCATATACATTTGTCTTTCCGGGTTTATTTCCGTGAATCTTGTAATGTACTGTCTTTCCATATGGATTCTCTTCACGGGTTATGGTCGCTATTGCAGGATCCTCACTCACAAAAGCCACATCTTCCTGTGAGAAATCCCATGTATTGTTGACCGTCACATTTAACGTTCCAACATCACTATCCTGGCCAACCTTGACCGTGACCTCACTTGCATCCGCAAAAGCCATATTTGTAATGTTTTCGCCACTTCCTTTTACTATGACTTTTATTTTCTCAGATACAACACTTCCATCTACAGAGGAAGCATACACATATGTTTCACCGGCTGAAATTCCGTTAATCTTGTAAGGCAGAGTAGTTGTTAACCCACCTTTCGTATATTCAATAGTGGCTACTTTCGGATTCTCACTTACGAATTTTACATCATCCGGTGAGAATGCGTTTGTTTTTTTCACATTAACAATCACATAACTTTCCGGTGTACTCCCACCTACTTTTACCGTTTCCTCCAAATTACCAGCATTTAAGAACGAAAAAGCTTCATGCCCTTACCGATTTTAATGCTTTTTCTATAACGTACCCCCATTTACGTCTTTCCTCCTTGTTCTCCTTCATTCTCCCGACAAAGAATAATTTCAATTAAAGTTGCTGCTTTTGCTGCCTTCACTTCAACTGATCATTTCATTTTCTCCTGCTTCAAGAGATGCTAATCTCCTAAACTCTTATTATAAAAGATCTGCCTTATAATAGCAAACCCATGGTGTCGCTATATAACGACATTTAAATAGTTTTTCAATTAAATAACCTCTGACTGAACTTTCATCATTACACAATTATTGATCCGTTATCATTCTTGTTCTTTTCCTCATCCTCCAATCAAATATAAGTATCAGAAAACTACAATTAGGAGGATTTTATTTGTATCACTCTTACCGAGAACAGCTTTCAAAAGCGATCTCGAACCCTTTCGATGCTGCCCTCTCCGGACCCCACTCCCTATTCATCGACGACCGGCCCGCTGGCACCGGCAAGACCTGGCAGCTCCCACACCATACCAGGATCGCAGAAAAGCATGGAATAAAGCGCAGCTTTATCCTGACGCCGCAAAAGGAGCAGCGCGATGAACTGTGCAGCAAGTATTTCCTACAGCACTATCCGAAGAACGAAGTCAACGTTATTTCCGCAGACGGGGAACTTTTCGCCAAAGAAGCTGTATGGACTGACGCAGCCTAACGGATCATTAGTTCCATCGGACTGGACGATCTTATTCTAAAATCGACCGGCAGATTTCGTGGCACATGGAAGATAAGAAAGAATTCAAAAAGAACAGCTTTCTCGAGAACGAGAAAGCTGAATCATCGAAAGTGAACACATATTGGGAAATGATCGGGCTGACATCTGGAAACACCTGACAAAGCTCTGTCGATATAATCCGAACAAGCGATACTTTTTGAATAGGGAGACAAAAGAAAGGGTGTTTACCCATGTGGATGAAGGCACACTGAGTAAGCTTTTTCCGATGAAGACGGATAATAATCCGAAGACAATCAGCACTGCTTTCCCAAACCATCTCCTTTCACTATGAAACTCTGCACTTTATTTCTGTTCCATCCTCTCAAGGACTTCTTTATAATTGATAGCGGATCTCAGCTTTGCGCTTCTCATCAGCCTTGCATATTTTTCAGAATCATGTTTTCTTTCAGCATCCTGCAGAAGAAAGACAACTACCTCTGTCAGATTCTCTTTGCACTTTTTCATGGCGAGTTCTGCAGTCTCGATAGCCTTTTCATAATTTCTGTACCGGTAATACTCAATAAGTTCTGCGTATGGTTTTCCGTCTTTCGATAAACAGGTCTCAAGATAAGCATAGTATTTTTCAGGCATTCCATATTCCAGATACACTCTGGCACCATCTTTTTTCATATAATCAGATCCGAATTCAAAGCACATATCTGCGCCGGAAATCCGCTCTCTTTCTGAAATACACAACGCAGAAAAAAGTTCTTTCATCGGATCATATACACCATACTCATCAAAATAATCACCCTCTATGATTTCCCGAAGGATTGTTTTCCTGAAATCCCAGGAAGACTCCTCAATTTTCCCGCTTTTAATCAAATCATCGCAAATGTTCCATATCTCATCGATCTCAGGCTGATCGTCAATATACGGTTCGTAGTCAAGGGATTTCATCAGCCTTTTTATTTCCATCCACCGCTCTTCCAAATATGTCATCGCTGTAACCGATTCCTCCATCTTCCGAATGGATTCATACAGATAGCTAAACAGATGCTTTTTTTCTTCTAATGACAAAGTCTCAACCATGTCATATATATCCGGTCTGCTATATCTCAATTTTTACTTCCTTTTCTCACATCTTCTCCAGTTCCGACAGAAAGTGGCATTGTCAGAATAAAGCTTTCCTGCTCCTTCCTCCACACCACGTACCCTGCCTCTTCGCCGACTTATAGACCGGCTCCATACTTTCCTGCGGAATTGTCCCGATTAGCACTTTTGTATTTCCGGGACGATACAATTCCAGCCCCACCCAGCTCGAATGCAGACTACCCTACCAGACTTACAATCAACTCCGGGATGCTTTTCAAACCTCAGTCAAATATCGGTTGCCAGTTTTCTTCCTGGGAAGCCCTAAAGCACATTTTGATCTGTTCCCGGTTGCTTTTTTCAACAGCCAGCTGTTCTGGCAGTTCATCCGGTCCAAAAAATTTACAGTCAATCGTTTCAAGGTTTGGCCGGAACTCTCCGGAGATGAACCTGCAAAGTACAAAGGCTGAACAAATATTGCTGGGGTAGAATGTACCATTTCGCCTGTTGTGGTCAAACAATGCAATCACTCGGACAGGCTCAACAGTCATCCCTGCTTCTTCGAGCACTTCCTTCGCTGCGTTCGTCCGGATCGTCTGGGCATAATCGACCCATCCGCCCGGCAGTGCCCACCGTCCGTTTGTCTCCTGAACCAGAAGGATCTTGCCATTGCGGAAAACCGCAGACCTGGTATCAAGCTTAGGCGTCTGATACCCTGTTCCTGCGCAGAAGGCTGCTTTAATCTCTTCCAAAGGATGATCACTTATCTTTGCCGCCATTTCAGCGGATATTTCACGGATACGTTCAAACCTCTCAATATCATACTTGTCCTTGCAGTAAGCCAGAGCGCACTGCGACAGGTTTTGAAGTTCTTTGATCCAGGAAGTCCATTCATTTTCTGGCATAATTTGTTGATCCTCCAAATATATTCTCACGAAAATCCGCAGATATCCTCTTATACAGCAACTTCCGTCTCGAGTATCCGAAAGAAATATAATTCATAGATACATGTCCAGACTGCAGCTTATAGCGAAACCCTGCAGATCATAAAGTAATCTGTATTGCACGGCATGCGGAAACACCTTCAAAGACCTTTCGCTCCTTGTTTGCTTTCTGATCTTCTCATCCATCGGCGCCAGCTTTCAGACAGGCCTCGGAACTTCCGGATCGTGATTCTGCAGCCTTTTCGATAGTATTATCACCAAAACAGTTCGGTTCTATCCACGAAAACACCCTTTTTCTTTTGAAAAAACCGTTGATTTGTTGTTTTGCTGTGCAGGTCTCCTTGCTCTTCTTTATAACTTCCAAGTTTCACATAGTCAAAACAATTCATCCATTCTTCGATTGAAACATCACGTCCGCTATAAAGACAGACTCTCAACCCTCTGGCAGTTATATACTTTGCATAATCCGATAATTCATTTTTGCTTTCCTGAGAACAGTCGCCCTCACCTAAAAAACATACACATGTAGCCTGAGAGTAATAAAAATCTATTATATTAGAGAGCTGGCTCCGCAAAGGATCACCATTCAGCCACTCCTGAAGTTCCGGATAATGACAGTTCCTGCATCTGTTCGGACAGCCGGAAATATAAATACAGATAGCTGATTCATTTGGCACTTCCTGATGACTTAATCCAAATTCAGTATATCGCAACATTTTTTATATCTACCTGATCAGAATATGCGCTGTCTCGGTTCGAACCGGAGAATTGGGTGCAACGATAACACACATAGTCAGCAATGCTCCTCGCATACAAGTATACTTTAATGATCCCAAACTGCTTTTTGCTGCTTTCCGGTATTTTTTTGAAATGGTTCCGGAAATAACGGGTTCTCCGCAGCAATTACCCACTTCCCATAACTCACCGTTACTCTCTTCTCATTCTGCAGACAATGAGCAGATCTCTCCGCCCGTGTTTTCAGATTTTATTATAAAAGATCTGCCTCACAATATCAAATCCATGGTGTCGCCGTATAATGACATTCAAATAGTTTTTTCAATTAAATAACATTAGCCTAAACTTTCATCATTGCATAATTATCGCTTCATTATCATTCTTGTTCTTTTCCCCATCCTCCAGTCAAATATAGGTATCAATAAGACTGCTATCAGGAGGATTTTTTATGTATCGCTCTTACCGGGAACAACTGTCGAAAGAGATCGCAAACGCTTTCGATGCTGCCCTCTCCGGGCCCTTCTCCCTCTTCATCGACGACCGGCCCACCGGCACCGGGAAGACCTGGCAGCTCCCACACCTTACCAGGATCGCAGAAAAGCATGGAATCAAACGCAGCTTCATCCTGACGCCGCAGAAGGAGCAGCGCGATGAACTGTGCAGCAAGTATTTCCTTCAGCACTACCAGAAGGACGAAGTCATCGTTATTTCCGCAGACGGGGAACTCTTCGCCAAAGAAGCTGTATGGACCGATGAAGCCAAACAGATCATCAGCTCCATCGGACTGGGCGATCTTATCCCTAAAATTGACCGGCAGATTTCGCGGCATAAGGAAGGTGAGAAAGAGTTCAAAAAGAACAGCTCGCTCGAGAACGAGAAAGCCGGCATCATCGAGAGCGAACGCATATTGGGAAATCATCGGACTGACATCTGGAGACACCTGACAAAGCTCTGTCGATATGATCCGAAGAAGCGGTGCTTTTTGAACAGAGAGACAAAAGAAAGGATGTTTACCCCTGCGGAAGAAGCCACTCTGCGCAGGCTTTTTCCGATGGAACTGGATGAAACCGGTCAGTACAAAGTCATCATCATGACTTTTCAGAAGAATCTGCACGGGATATCGAAGAATACATTTGACAACCTGTTCTTTTCTTCGGACATTACAAAGGACTCCGCCATTTTCATTGATGAGTCCGATGAGTTCTACAAATCCATCCTGACTTTTCTGGTCGATCGGGCAAAGCATTCCGACGTATCGCTGATTGAGCTTGTTGAATATATCTACCGCTTTATTTCGAAGTACTCTAACCATACCCAGAAAATATCAGAGAATACGACGGTCGGTGAGGCAGCCGTAAAAATCAGAAAGGATATCGCTGCCCTCCTCAAAGAATACGGACTGTTTGCCGGCAAACGCAGGGAGCATATCCGCAACCTGAAGCTGGAACTGAAAGACGACGGTTCCATCATGATCGTGCAGTATTCAGGTTACAGATCGGATTTCGGGAAGCACATGTGTATCTGTTCTCCGGATGATCCTTCCAGGCCAGCCGTCATTCATTCGTGCACAGACCACAGCAATTCAACGGATCTGCCTTTCAGAATATTCGTCGAAAAGGCTTTACGGATCGTCGACCGGACTGCCGGCTTTCTCCGCAGCGTGGCCTACAAGCTTTATGATCTTTCTATGCTCACAGACGAAGAGGCTATTGTAAATGCCCTGTCCACCATGCAGTTCCGGGATACATTTCTCGACTTTATGCTCTCCATTATTATCCCGGAGAAATTCAGGAGGAAACTCAGTCCCGGTAAAAAGAGCACAGAGATAGACCCGTTCCGTACAGGGATTACGATCACGAGATTTGAGGACGATCCTTCGCATGAGGCGCTCACAAGGATCCGGACCTTGTACATCAAAATGCTTCCGGCTTACTGGATGCGCGCAATGATCCGCAACGCCGGATTCGTCATGCTCATCTCGGCAACTGCACGGATGGACGCGATGAACGATTTCCCGCGCAGATACATTTCATACGATGACGAAGGCAATAACATTTGCTATGAATTGAGCCCGGAGAGCCGGAAACATATTCAGACCTGTATCAATGACATGAAAAAAATCCAGTATGGAAACACCCGGCAGCGGGTCTTTATCAGCCCGTACCGCAGTGACCGTATTTATGACACGCTAAATGCAAGGCAGTCAGACGGTACGTTTCCTGAGCTGTTCCCATTTGGCGTTTCTTCTCTTTCGGATGAAGCACTTCTTAAAGAGGGCGGCTGCGACAATCTCGCTTTCATCATCCAGCAGATGGTGGATGTCATCCGGTATCGCCGCTCCGTCCAGGATGATACCTATGTCCATGAGATCTACCTGACAAAAGGATTTTCCGTTTCTGAAATCGATGAAGTGCTCCGTGAGCTGAAACCTGCATCCAAAGATTTTGCTTCCCTCTTTGAGGGAATCACCATCGGATGCATAAAGGCGGGAAATATTTCATTTCAATCGAAGGAAATCAAGAATTGCCGCACCGATAACATCCATATCAAGGACGGTCAGAAGGTCTTCATCATCTCCGCGTATGTTTCCGGCGGCCGGGGATACGATCACACCGTACACAATGACTCAGACGGGAAAACATATAATATTTCCGGGATCAGCTGCAAAAGACCTGCCTATATGCTTCCGGGAGTAACAGCAAATGCAAAAAGCGACGGACTGCTTACGTGTGCGTGCAACCTGATCAACGGAGGATACATAAGTGATGAAATCGAGAAAACATACAGGATCCTGTCCCGCCGCCTGGCCGGCAGCAGAGCCGGCTATGCCAGAGATTTCCTTCCCAATGACGATCTGTCTCCCTACAAACAGACGGAAAATTCCATCCTTTCCCAGACGGTCGGCCGCTTCCGTATGGATTCCTGCGCAGATATTACGACGATACACATCGATCAGAATATTCTTACAAAAGACCGCTGTCTGAAGCGGATCCAGTTCGAAGGCAGAACGGCCGGCTATGAAATGAATCTGGTGCTCGATGCAGCCGATGATTTCTATAGAAATCAATTCACGGAAGAATCTGCTGAATATGAAAAATGGAACAGAAAGTCAGATGTTCTTTGCCGACAGTACATAAAATGTGATCTTCCGGAAGCCAAAAATCAGGCTGATCTGAGTTCCATCAAAAAGTATGCTGCCAAAATGGAAGCAATGAAGATCGCTTCCGTAATACCCGGAAGCCCAGGAGGGAAGACAATTCAGGAATGGCTCTCGAAAGAGCCGCGGCTTCAGAAAGGATTCCCGATAAGGATCACTAAAAAAGATGTCAGACTACTCGTATCGCTCTTCTGGCGTGAACGGCTGGCAGAGACTGCCATTAGCCCGGGTTCCATATCTAAAGTCCTCTATGAACCGTTGGATTTCCTGTCAGATGTTATGCCGGAAGGGGCCGGACGGATCCGCGACACTTTTGCGCCGCTTTTTGAGGATTCCTTCCGGGACGAGGTCCAAAGAGGCGAGAGAACATTTTCCATGTCAGAACAGGGCGCCGGGTTGCTCAAAGGAGAGATCGGTGAGCGATTTGCAGAGGAGCTCTTCCGATACGTTATCGGGCACGGCGCATATTCGGAGTTCAGGGTCTATCCGCAGGAGGAACGTCTGACGAAGCCTTTCATTTATCGATATGAGGACTTTGACGGGATCCTGGCGCCGAACATTTTCTGGGACGCGAAAAATGTGCACGACGATCTGCTGCTTCTGGCTCCTGACGATGGGCTGAACGAGTCTTCGGAATACGCAGAGCCATCCTTGTCAGGGAAGGATCCGGGCGTTCTCCGGAGTGCCATGAAGAATAAGATCAGCCGGATGCCTGAGGGTCAGATGAACTATCTGATCTGTTTCAGTACAAGATTCATCGGGAACACGAAACCTCCTAAGTTCTATCGTCCCACGAAGAGCAGTCCCTTGGGCAGGCTCTGCAGCGAGACCGGTAGAAATGTCACGGTCATCGTGATCAGCAGCCTGTTTACTGAGGAAGATGCAGGGATGAACGCGGCACAGAAGCATAAGCGGATCATGTCAGTGATCGGCAAGAAGGTATTTGACCGAATAATAAAGGAATCGTAAGAAGACATTTGATTGAATAATATAAGAATCGTACGAAAGTTTTTGATTGAATATTAAAGGAATCGTACGAAGGTATTTGATTGAATCATAAAGGAAAACGGAGGGAAGCAGAACATGAATAAGACCATCTTTGGAAAAATGATAACGGATTACTCCGGTTTGGAAGATTTCAGCCTGGTCAGTTACACTGAATCCGGAATGAACTACGATGCAATCTATGAAAATCTGCTCCTTGCAAGAAAAGCCGGCATGGATTTCTCAACGGACATACAGATGTCAAAGAACGGAAGTACCGGGCAGCCTTATGTCAGACAGACACTCATTTTCATTAAAACAGATGAAGTGAAGCGTCTCAGGGACTATCTGCACGGAAATATGAAAGTCGATTATTGCTCTTCTGCCGCCTATCTGCTTCCGCCGGCCTGCATCTTCCGGCTGGCGGCCGGCTATGGCATCAATAAGGTGTACTGTGAAAGAGACGAGCTTGCTGTCGGAAAAATACTGATGAAGGCGGGGAACACGAACAAGTATATATTCGTTTCTCCGGAGATTCATGAGATGACCCGATCGGACGGCTCAACAAAACCCATCCTGATGGTACCCGCTTACGGGGCACTCTATAAGAGATCTTCCGGACCTTCAAAGACACAGCTGAGCGCCAATGGAATTGTTGTCAGGGGAGGAAGCGGAATTTATTTGAGCAGGTTAAAGGCGGGCCGGACAAACGGGCAGCAATCTGAGACGTACCATCTCAGTAAGACGGACGCGACAGATACCGGACTCACAAAAACACATGCGTACATCCATGCAGAAAACATGGATCGAAAAGGGTACATGAAATCAAAAGATTATGTGCTCAAGAAGATTTTCGACGCGATGGATGAAGCCGGGTGCAGCCTTCGATTTGAGATGTGGGATTTTGAGTCGGATCCCCGGTTCAATTTTGATAAGCAAAAGGGAAGTGAGATTCAGCTTGCTCACGAGCCGGCCCGTATGGGAGAGATTCTGAGACAGGAAAAAGTCCGGATTGACGGCCCCGACTGCGAAAAAAAGCTGCTTCTTAAAGGCCTTAATGAAGCACTTACAAAATACTTCCATGTGTCTGTTGATGAAGTATATTCAGATAGCGGAAATCTTAAGCTTTTGATCATTAATGATAAAGTACACGACGCAGAGAAGGTTTATGAACAGACAAAGGGTCTTCTTACACAGCATGTGACAATCCAGCAGATGCAGGAAATTCAAAAAAAGCCCAAAAAAGAGCGCGAGAACATTCGCGCGCTTGTTCGCACGTGTCTTCGGTGTCTCTGCGTGAGGCATGACCTCTTTTCTTCCAGGCTGACCCTCATTAAGGAGCTGCCCGGGTCGTTCCGAACTTTCATGTATGGAAACATCGACGGCGAAATTTACAGCCTTGAGGTCGTGGAAAATTTCAGCCTGAAGGTGCAGCGCTGCAGGGCAAATGCCTGCCGCGGCGCCAGAGAGTATCTGCGTTCAATGCAGGCAGATGTATTTATAGCGATGAAGGATACTGCCGGTCATCTTTATACGATCCGCGATACAGGCCAGCCGGCAATTCCTCCTGTCCGTCCGGAAATCACTGATTATAACAATCGCTGCCAGGCGACGAAGGATAAAATCGGAGCATTATTTAATTTTTCATGGTCGACCGACCATAATGATTTTTTCTATATTTCAGGTTACAGCGTGCGTGATAACAAAAGTCCTCGGAATTATCCTCATGTTTACGAGATCCATCCGATCTGCCATACGGTTGTTCCGGAGCCTGAGGATATATTTTCCCTCGTCAACGTCGGTTTTGTAAGAAATGATCAGGAGAGTGCTGTGGTTCCGTGGGGAATCAAGTATCTGCGGGAATATATCAGCTGTTTGAATTCTTGATGGCGAACTCTGCAGAAATCTCAGCTTCCATTTTTTTGATAATCAATCGAATAATCGGATCCCCCTCGGAACGGGCTTCCCTCCGTTAACCGGAATCAATCTCCTAATATGCCCGGCCGGAAAAATGGTCCATTTTTCCTCTTCTCCGGCAGGCTGCAGTATTAATTAAACCCAGGATTCATCTACACACTCAAGGACAAATATCTCTTTCATATCAAAAGGATTTTTGACATAGAGTACCCCGTCCTCCTCCCAATATCCGTCACAGGGAGGCATGGAGAGATGCCGCTTTGAATAATACTCTTTTGTCATCATGTCTTTGGGAATCCGCAGACGCTTCTGTTTATTTTTGGAAAGAGGCAGCATACACCAGGAGTCTCTGGATCCACCCCCTCCGTCATGATATGAATAATGTTCTTTCTTGACAAACATCAGCTTTTCAGCAGATTCATGACCCCAATCTGAATATCCTCCATATTTAATATGATGATCCCGGAATCCAATTGCACTAGACAATGCATAGCGATAAATAGTACGAATAATATAATTGTAGAAGATCAACGCGGAATGCTCAGGCTCAGGACTGTGTGCCTCGAAAAAAGGATGGCTCATTCTCTGCCATACATTTTTACCATTCTCTCCTGATAAAGAGATCATCATGACGGTTTCTTTTTCCGATATACCCAATATACCGTCCGGAAAAAGAGATAAGAGCTCACCAGCGCCTTTTTTCAGATACTGTTGAACATCCTTGTCCGCCTCCTCTATAGGGCAGGAAGCATACAGCGAATATAATTCCGTCACTGTTTCAGCATTTTGACATTTGTCAAACAGATAGGGCAGATTTATCTCTCCTCGTATCGAATCTAAATATACAGGTCGGATCTCCCAGTATTTTGTGATATATATTCCTTCCATACGAGAACAATCAAGTTTTTCTGCCACATGGTCATAATGATAACCTGTCCCAAATGCATAATCTTCCGGATTCAATTTCTCCGCATTTTTTATGAGTGATCTCCGTCTGTTATCCAATTGCCTGATAAATGGATTTGAAGGATTTAGAAGCAGAAATATCCATATTGTGACCTCAGAATCTGCTCTGCTCAGAATGCCGGAATCTAAAGTTATATATTGAATATCACTGCTTTTTTTTATCCCGTTCTCTTTGCAGTAACAATCAAGTTCCAGTTGAACAGCATCATACAAGGCACTAAAGGAACTGCTCGATGAAGCCAGTCTTTCTACATGGCTGATATCTACCAGTTGATACAAGGTCATCTTTCTCCGGATATTGTTATTCATAGTCCGATATCTTGCAGTATTATTTAAGCTATTTGTATTCATGCTCCGGTATTCTCCTTACTTCATTGTTCACTCACTATTAAACCCGGCTTCTGCTGTCCGGCTCTTATCTATGGGATATTTAATAAATAAATTAACCTGAGAACGGAGAATAATTCATGTGAATCTACTCAATTCGCTCACCATCACTTTTCTCGTCGGATATTTACTCATCCATTCTGAACAGAGACTTCGAACCATCTCATTTCCGCCTTTATACTGCTGCATCCGCATCAAGTATCTGCTCAATTCATCATAGCTTGATCTGCTGGATCTGCTGCGGGCATTAACTGCCAGTGCTTTAACATGATCTCTGTTCATCTCCAGAACTTGCTCAGAGTATTGGACAGCCAGAAGAAATCCATATTTAAGAACTACTTGATAATTGAAGACAGATCTCAGCTTTGAGAGACAAAAGAATGAGCGTTCACCCCTGCAGAGGAAGCCGCTCTGCGCAGGCTTTTTCCGATGGAACTGGATGAAACCGGGCAGTACAAAGTCATCATCATGACCTTTCAGAAGAATCTGCACGGGATATCGAAGAATACATTTGACAACCTGTTCTTTTCTTCGGACATCACGAAGGACTCTGCCATTTTCATCGATGAGTCCGATGAGTTTTACAGATCCATCCTGAGTTTTCTGGTCGATTGGGCAAAACATTCCGATGTATCGCTGATTGAGCTTGTTGAATACATCTACCGCTTTATCTCCAAGTACTCTAACCATACCCTGAAAATATCAGAGAGTAAGACGATCGGTGAAGCAGCATTAAAAATCAGAAATGATATCACCGAGCTTCTCAAAAAATACAGGTTCTTTGCCGACAGGCGCAGGGAGCATATACGAAAACTGAAGCTGGAACTGAAAGACGACGGCTCCATCATGATCGTGCAATATTCAGAATACAGATCGGATTTCAGAAAACACCTTCCATGTTATTCTTAATCAATCAAATTTATATACTTTACTATATGCTGACACGGGCGGATTTCTCCGCCCGTCGCTTCTCACAGTTTTTGTCCCGGAAGACAATCCCATTCAAAGTCGCCATCTGATTATTCCTGAATCTTGTTTCTCAGAACTCTTGCAGCTTCACTGATCAAAGCATTTGTTTCCTCTACAACTCTTTTTTTATTTTTGCCGACCTTCAAGATATCTATCTTTTTCAGTGTTCCTGATTCATAATCTTGTACAATAGCTATAACATATATTTCAAATACATCATAGGAGCCTTCTTTACCCCGCACTGTTATCTTACGCACCTCTGGTTGAAAAGAAAGAATTTGCTTTGTTTCGACAATCCTTAAATCCATTGCCATAAATGTATACTCTTTACTGATTTTCATTTTTTCTTTAAATGTACTGGCTGCATCTGCAAAGCTTTTACTCAGTCTTTCTCTCTCCTCCTCTGTTGGCCATTGTTGTTTTATAAAATTCATGAATTTAGTAAATTTAAAGACAGGTTTTAAAATGGTATATAGAGATAATAAATCTATGGACAAAGCAGCTAAACCGCACAACACTAATCCCATCGAATCATCATTATTCAAATCATAATTATATATATTATCATATATAAAACAGATTTGGCCTAAATACCACAGTGACCATATAGCTACATTAATAAGTACATCTGTTTTCACATAATACAGGAAATAGCTCCTAATATCCGAAAGATGTGTATCTGCTTTTCTATTCATCATGTCCTCTATCTTTTTCGTCAGTGCTGCCATCCAAGCCCTGTGAATTCGTGCATATCACAGGAGACCCGGAAAAGTCTTTCTTTTGTTTTAAAGAAAAATCTCAATATTCTATATATAAATATGGTCATCCCGTTTTTCTGTAATCCTTCTGCTTCTTTGTCACCGTTGACAAAAACAAATAAAAAGTCTCACTTTAACATGTCGACAATCCAAGTTCGGTCATGACAGATTTCCTGTACTCATCCCTCTTCGTTTCTGAGATATCAAACATATCCAGACATTCTTCGATGTCCATATCTTTACCTTTCATCAACAGTACTATATGCTGTACGGTTGTAATATCAACAGCCTTCATAAAACCGTTATCGTAGCCACTATCATAGCCACTGTTATATCCGCTATCATATCCGCTATTGTATACGCCCTTACTCAGATTACACACGTTCTCTAAGCCCCCCTCAGACTTTCTTGTCATCGGAATCCCAAATTCATCCTGTAGGATCGACTTCTTCTCCGCCGCCTCCATCTGTTGTGAAAAAAGCACATCCAACATCTTAAGCAGCCCGGTATATCGTTCTTTACCTCCCAGACATACCATCACCACTGTTATCAAATCATAGTTGCTTTTATTATCACTTATTTCTCCAACAAGGTCGGTTTTTTCCAGAGAATATCTTGCTATTGTATCATACAGGTATTTAGGCGGGTTCGTACATATCCAAATACTGGCGACCTTCTTTATTCTCTGGTATTCCGATTCCTCGAAAACTGTCCCATACTGTTCAGAAATCATCCTGCAGGTATAGTATATACCACGTTTCTCGATCCTGTACCCGGGATAAAAATCATTCTGGGCCTCCACATATATGACCATATCGGCACCCTCAAGCGTTTCAGGTAAAATTGTTCGAAATTTTATATCAAACGTAGTTTTCTCCTCACATATAGATGTGCTCTCATTCCTCATTCCCTCAACGAATCCCGCATTCTCATTCATATGTACGATGGCGGATCTCAGCTTTGCACTCTTCATCAGTCTTGCATCTCCTCATCGTCACCATAAGGATCTACGATTCTGCGAATCGATTGGTTGTATTCATACTCCGTTATTTCCCGTAAATCAGTGCTTACTCACTTTTCTAACGTCATCATTTTTTCTTTCCACAGCATTTCTTGTATTTCAATCCGGATCCGCAGGGACAGGGATCGTTCGGATAAACCCGTTTTCTTTTTATGAAGTGATACTCTTCTTTCAGCCTTTCCAGTATTTCATACACAACCGGGCAGACTTCGGCTGATTCAATAATGCTTAACAAGCTTCCCATTCTGTCAGGCTGATCCGTATAAGGATATCTGCGACAATTTGCGGGCTTACAATCTCCAAGTGCACAGGCTCCGTCATCCTTTAAAAAATCACATGGACAGTGTTTTGTCCTATATGACATCTCTCTCGGATCATATTCCAGGAACCGTTCAATGAAATCCTTCCCACTCATTGAAAAGTGTCCTGCTGCCTTTTCAATATCCTCCTGTGGGATCATGCCGCAATACATTTTGCAGCAATTGCGGCATTGACTGCAATCATATCCGGAAAATAATTCTTCATGCAGCTTCCGAAACTGTTCATCCAACTTGTACGGATCTGCATGCATTTTCAAACATATGCTCACCTCATGTCCCGGTTATGGTCCCTTTCCTTTCTTTGCTTCTTTGACTACTTTATCGGCATTTTACATTTGTTACCACTCAATATCCTTAGGATACTCAAGCTTCGGATCATGCAGCTCGTGCATGCTGCATCCATATATCATCGCAGAATACTCAAGATCCTGCTTCAGGCGATTATATGCGTCCGGCTTCTTCACCAGCCGTTTGGCAATGTTGCGAAGCTTGTCTTTCTTTTTCTCCAGAGGCGTCTTCAGATAATCAATATTACATTTATCGACATACTGGGCTGCATAATTAACGAACAGAGATTGCCCCTCTTTCTGGCGGATCAGTTTCTCCAGTTCCTCGTCACCTACCACTTCAGAAAGAGCCGCTAAAATCACACTGCACAACGTATCCAGCAAAGCTTTATCTCTCAAATAATTCGCATAAGTTTGCGGTATAAATCCCGGATCCGATGTTTTTTCCTTTATACTTCTGGCAGTTCTTCCGTAGTAACTGTATGACATTATATATAACTCAGGAACAGACAATGCTACGAACACCGCTTCCGGGAACAGTATTTCCACCGAAAAGTGAACATTTTGTTTGGGCAAAATCTTAGAATGCCACTTCATAAGTTCCTCATCAGCTCCACTATCCACCAGTTTGACATGTCGATCTCCCTGATATGCGTGTCTGATGTCATAACACATCCCAAGCAGACGATTTTTAACACTCCAATAGAGATCATTATAATCATCTTTCAGCCCGGTCATCCGATAAATGCAATCTACCAGCTCAGAAAAATCATCATATTCTCCTTCCAGCATAATTCCGTTTAGATGCTCTGTTGGCGTTGCTGTAATCATGTCTGTACTCCTTTTCTTCATCACTGTAATCCATAAGTCTCTAAGAACGAAGCATAATTTAGATAAAACACAATACGTCTGCCCTGCCCTCTCACCAATCGGCTGACTGCATATACAGGATATACATGAATACTCTCATATTCAGCAAAATCTTCCATTGACAAACGTACTCCGTACGGTGACCTATG
>CADABA010000045.1 GCA_902785985.1 uncultured Lachnospiraceae bacterium | reverse complement strand
TGTATCTGTCCGGAGATTTCGACCATACAATGAATGGCAAGAATAACACTGATGGTGTTACCTGTGATGGTATTAGGTTAGTCTGTGCCCCCAATCCGGATTACCGTACTGAAATTACCGAGGCTCTCTCGGCATATCCGGATTACTTTCCCTATGATTATTACTCTGTGCGTTTTTCCACTTTTGCAGATGAAGGATATACGGGCTACAAGAGGAAAATTCGTTGTGCCTTAATTGACAGCTCTAATATGAACTCGGAGCATGCGACTACCGATTTTGTTCGTAGGATGTATATGCAATATACAGAATCAGACGTTAAGGAACGTGCGCTCCACAAGAGCCAGTATCGTTTGATGAGAAATAGCTTCCGCTCTGAAAGTCTGAAAGCATTAAATGAACGCGTTCCGGCGGATAAAAACTACAATTTTGGTCTTAAGGGCGGCAATTCCATGGATCTTGAAGGAGATCTCATGATCTTCGAGAATGAAGTCGGTATAGATAACAAAGGTACTGGCAGACAGATTTTTGTAAAGACAGATTTTGCGCTGGAGCGATCTGGTGAAAATGTTGATGTCGTCCTAATTGAGGAGCCAGAAAACCATCTCAGTCACGTAAATCTAAGAAAGCTCGTTCAACGAGTGGCAGATACGCGCAGTGGTCAGCTTTTTATTACAACCCACAACAGCTTGATTAGTACACGACTGGAACTTAAAAATCTACTCATCATGCATGAAAATGGTGAAAGTAAACCTATTATGCTAAGGGACTTGAGTGATGAGACGGCGAAGTACTTTATGAAAGCTCCGCCGGCTAGTATTGTAGAATTTTCACTCTCACGAAAAACAATACTGGTAGAGGGCCCGTCTGAATATATGCTGCTGGAGAAATTCTATGAGAGCACTGCTGGACATTTGCCGGAAGAAGATGATGTTCACATAATCGATGTACGTGGGCTTAGCTTTAAACGCTATCTTGAAATTGCCAAACAGACTGGTAGTAAGGTCGCTGTGATTACGGATAATGATAAAGACTACCAGAAGCACTGTATAGACAAATATGCAGACTTTTCTTCTGACCCTAACATTCAGATATTTTTCCACGACAACAATGGGCAGCGGACATTTGAGATTGTATTATACGCTAATAATACTACTCTATGCGATGGACTATTTGGCGGCGACGCACAAGACTATATGCTAAAAAATAAAACCGAAGCAGCTTTTTCTCTGCTTTCACAAGATCATACTGTTATTGTTCCAGACTACATAAAGAGGGCGATAAATTGGATAAGAGAGTGATATTTGCCGTAGCGGGCTCGGGCAAAACCACATATATCGTTAATTCCCTTACAGCTGATAAACGCTCCCTGATTGTTACTTATACCAATAGCAATTTCGATAATCTGACACAGAAAATCACGACTAAATATGGCGGTGCATGGCCGGAGAATATAACTCTGATGACCTTCTTTCAATTTTTGTACCGCTTCTGTTATAAGCCGTTCCTATCAGACCGCTGTGGTGCGCGAGGAATAATCTATGAACCGAATCCGATTCGGACTCTGAAGCAGACTCAGAAAGCATATTACCTAACAAGAACTGACTATTTTTACAGCAATCGCCTTTCCCTATTCTTGGATAAAGCTGGCATCATACCGGATATTCGGAATCGAATTGAAACATATTTTGATGAGTTCATTATTGATGAGGTGCAGGATATTTCCGGGAGAGACTTCAGTTTCCTTGAACAGCTTATGGAAGCCAACATTAATATGCTGTTCGTAGGAGACTTCTTCCAGCATACATACAATACCAGCCTCGATGGCAATGTTAATAAAAACCTATTTGATGATCCAATAAAGTACATGAAGCGGTTTGAGGACAAAGGAGTAACGCCAGATACGACGACACTTCTTAATAGCTGGAGATGTAGCCGGACTATCTGTGACTATATATCCACTAATCTAGGAATAAGCATAAGTTCCAATCGCATCGACGATACCGTGATTCAATTCGTGTCTGACCCAGTAGAGATTGGAAAAATTCTGTGCGACGAAAGCATTGTGAAACTTCATTACCAGAACAGTGCAAAATATGGATCCGGCCATAAAAACTGGGGCGATACCAAGGGAGAGGATTGTTACGGAAATGTCTGCGTCATGCTGAATAAGGGAACAATGCAGAAATACAAGGCTGGGAAGCTATCCGAGCTTGCACCGTCGACAAGAAATAAGTTATACGTTGCGATTACGAGAGCTAGAGAAAATGTGTACCTCGTTAGTGAGTAGTAAAAAAATGAAACTTATGCTGTTTTGTGTAGTTTAAAAGCAGCAGTCTTTGAGAAAAGAAAGGTGAAGATATGGCATCAAGCAAGGGATACCTGGATTTCATATTAGAGCAGTTATCGGACTTGAATGATATATCCTATCGAGCCATGATGGGCGAATACATCATATATTATCGAAGCAAGGTGGTCGGCGGCATTTATGATGACCGCTTTCTTGTAAAACCCACAAAATCTGCTGTGGCGATGATGCCGAATGCAGATATGGAGCTGCCATATGAAGGCGCAAAGGAAATGCTGCTTGTCGATGACGTGGAGGACAGGGAATTCCTGCGCAAGTTGTTGGAAGCAATGTATGATGAACTTCCTGCTCCGAAGAAAAAGAAGTAAGGGCGAAACAGACTGACTGCAATTACAAGCAGGGTGAATATAAATGAGTAAGAACAAAATGGTGGACGGGCGACTGCTCCAGATGAATAAGAGTTACGGGCAACTGAAGCAAAAGCAGAAAGAGAAAATCTCAGAGTGGATGTACCAGGCCTATCGAAAACAGACTAAAGATAATCTGTCGGATGAAGAAACCCTGCAGTTCGTTTTTGACCGCATAGAAGAGGCAAAGATCTGGATTCCGGATTATGAGATCGTCAACCGTTACCGGGCGAAAAAGAGCCAGTTCAGAAAACGCCTTGCCGGAGAAAACGTGCCGCAGCATATCTATGCAATGGAGAGCATTCTGGATAAGGCGACACAAAAGATGGATGCCCTGGAAAAGAAGATCGAGGAGTATGAGGCATTCCAGTCTGAAATTCAGAAGCTGGAGGCATATTATACGAGCCAGCAGTGGAAGGACGATTATGCCATGGATGAAGCAGGTACCTTCCCAGAGAAACTGAAGCGCGGCGTCCTTTCACAGGATGGTATTTGGAATCTGTTGGAACGGAACAGGGAATTGACCCGAAGGCTCGGGTTAGGAGATGAAGAGGCATGAAAAAACATCAGGAGCAGCAGAAGGTTGCCGTCGTGACCGGAGGTGCCAATGGAATAGGGAAATGCATAGCAGAGGAATTTCGGAAACTGGGCGTAAAGGTCTATGTGATCGATAAGGCGGCCGGCGATTATTATGTGGGTGATATCTCTGACAAGGCCGTGCTGGAAGCCTTCGCAGAGAAAGTGATCCTTGAGAACGGTGGCGTTGATTATCTGATCAATAATGCGCTGCCGCTGATGAAAGGTATCGGTGAGTGCAGCTATGAGGAGTTCCAGTACGCACTGGCCGTCGGCGTTACTGCGCCGTTTTATCTGTCCAAGCTGTTTGCGCCGCATTTCCGGGAAGATGCCTGCATCATCAATATTTCATCTTCCCGTGACCGGATGAGCCAGCCGCAGACAGAGAGTTATACGGCGGCAAAGGGAGGAATCGCGGCGCTGACGCATGCCATGGCCGCAAGCTTCGCGGGGAAGGTTCGGGTAAACTCTATTTCTCCTGGATGGATCGATACGGCTTACACGGTATATGAAGGACCGGATGCCTTGCAGCAGCCAGCCGGTCGCGTCGGCAATCCGATGGATATTGCAAACATGGTTATGTTTCTTTGCTCTGACAAAGCCGGTTTCATTACCGGAGAGAATATCTGCATTGATGGCGGCATGACAAAGCTGATGATTTACCATGGCGACCACGGCTGGACCTATACGCCGGAAGAATAAAGGAAAATAAAATCTTTAGAATAAGATCAAAGCTATGAAGGGAAATTCACAGGCCGAGCATTTCTGGAAAAAGAATCTCTTCATAGAAACCAGAATCACCTATGATACAGATAATTATACTGTGGTCGTAGCACAGCGTATAATATTACTTCCGGTTTCACGAGATGATTGGTATTCATATGCTGGAGATGCTGGCGAAGTTCAGGGATGAGGGTCTATTCGACATTGCAGTTGAAGACAAATGAAGAAAACAGGGTACGGTGAGAGCCTGATATCTCGATGACACGATTCGTATCATTGATGTGACGGAGCGATTCTTTCGTTTTTCACATCCATCCATTACAGTCTAACTGACCAAGGGGTCAAAGAAAGGATGGATTGAAAATGATAAAGATCAGAAGAAAAGAATTGCTGGCAGGAATCGTGCTGCTGACGGCGTTTGCCTTATGGACTGTATTGATCCGGCATATCGATGTACAGAATGCAGGCCCCAATGGAACGGAGATCGGCTTTGCTGCGATCAATGTGTGGTTTCACCGACTGACCGGTGTACATATGTTGATCTATACGATTACTGACTGGCTTGGCCTCGTTCCAATCATCATATGCATGTACTTTGGAGTGCTGGGACTTGTCCAGATGATACACCGCAGAAGCCTTTTGAAGGTCGATTCCGATATACTTCTGCTGGGAGCCTATTACGTGGTGGTCATTCTGGGCTACCTGTTGTTTGAGATGGTGCCGATCAATTACAGACCGATCCTGATAGATGGAAATTTGGAAGCGTCTTATCCGTCATCGACTACCTTGCTGGTTCTGAGTGTGATGCCGACACTGAAATATCAGGTGGACCGGAGAATCAGGAATACTGCGGCAAAGCAAGTGATAGCGGTATTTACAGTTGCCTTTTCTGCATGTATGGTGATCGGAAGGCTGCTTTCAGGGGTGCACTGGGTTACGGATATTGTCGGCTACGTTTTCTTAAGCATAGGCTTGTATATGATTTACCGCTTCATGGCAGAGTGTACTGGACAAAAGAAACCATACCAGCAGTTGGAGGCATCAGATGGAGTTCAGTGAAAAACTACAGGAATTACGAAAGAGCAGGACGTTCACACAGGAGGAGCTTGCCGAAGCGTTGTTTGTCTCACGAACTGCCATTTCCAAATGGGAGTCTGGCAGAGGGTATCCCAGCATCGACTCGCTGAAAGAGATCTCCCGGTATTTCTCTGTAACGATCGATGATCTGATCTGTTCGGATGAGATGATCACCGTGGCAGAAAATGACAAGAAGGAATTCGTCAGCAAGTACGTCTCGTTCATATGTAACGCGCTGGATATCCTTCTGGCGATACTGCTGTTTATTCCTGCTTTTGGGAATGGAACCGGCTCTTCTGAAACGGTATCCCTGTTCGGGCTGACCGGGATAAGTCCTTGGGTGAAGATTGTATTTATCATGATCGTCAGCATCACGATCCTGAATGGGATCTGCGGTATGATCATCACTCATTTCAATAAACCGGTTTGGAACAGACACCGGCTAGTGACGGGAATCGGCCTGTCGATACTCGCGGTAATTGTGTTTATCGCGACAAGACAGCCATACGCCGGGATCGTATGTTTCGCGTTCCTGGTCATAAAGGGATTCCTGATCGCCAAAACGAAATAACAATGTGGAGCAGAAATCAGGCCGAGAGGCTTTGATGATAAACAAAAGAAGGAGAAGTGCTTTTTGAAGACATTTAACAAATCAATGGAGATTGTGGCATAACCGGGTGGTTTGCCAACGATCTCGCAAGCCTCCCAGAAGGTTTATGATTTTACTTTTAGGAGGACAATCCCCAATGAATAGGGAAAACAAGAAAAAATCATTCGAGAAGAATTACTATAAAACACACCCATGTAATGAAACGTTCGTCTGTAAGGTCTGCGGGAAAACCGTGGTGCCGACAGGCGCAGGGAGCGATCATCGGAACCATTGTCCGTATTGTCTGTCCAGCCAGCATCTGGACAACGAGCCCGGAGACAGGGCGGCAGAGTGCGGCGGTGTGATGGAGCCGATTGCTGTATGGGTAAGGAAGAACGGCGAATGGGCCATCATCCATCGCTGCAGAGTATGCGGAGCCCTAAGCTCCAATCGTATTGCTGCGGATGACAATCCCATGAAGCTGATGTCACTGGCCATGAAACCGATCTCTTCTCCTCCGTTCCCTTTGGAGCGGATCGAAGAAATGACGCGGCTGATGGGCGGCGACGGAGAACTGAAGTGGTAATACAGCAGGCGGAGCTGATGCGTCTCATTGACGTATTGGCTCCAATTATTATGAGCAATTTTGAAAAACTCCTGTGTTAGGCATTGACTAACGAACGAACGTTAGGTATAATAAGCGATGAAATTGAGTATTACTATTATATTGGAGAAAGGGCGAAAAGTATGGAAAAGAGCAACACACGGGAAGAAATACTGGAGGCAGCGCTGGATCTCTTCGCTGTCAATGGATATGAAGCAACCAGTATCTCGCAGCTCGCCGATGCGGTGGGTATCCGTAAGGCATCCCTCTACAGTCACTTTGCCAATAAACAGGATATTTTGGACACGATCGTAGAAACCGTATTGAAAGGCTATGCCGATCATTCGATCTTTGTCCTTGCAAACTGGGACGATCCGGAATTCACAAAAGACAAGACCGGCATGAAGGCGGAAGATGTGGCTAAGCTCGTGCAGGGACAGCTGCGTTACATCCTGCATGACCCGCGTATCAGCAGGAGCAGGAAGATGCTTACGATCGAGCAATTCCGCAATGCAGAGCTGGCAGAGCTGCAGACGAAACAGAATTATGAAAATGTCCTGAACTACTTTATGGGTATGATGAGATTCCTGATCCGAGAGGGAACTTTGAGAAATGCAGACACCGAGATTATGGCAGCGCAGTTTTCGTCCCCGATCACAGTATGGATCAATCTGTGCGACCGGGAACCGGATCGTGAAGATGAAGTGATGGAACTGGTCAGGAAACATGTCATGCAGTTTTTTGAGATCTATCGGAAATAGATCCGTTTGAACTGGGATTTACGATAGCCGGTCAGGTCGGAAACGGCTGACCGGATTTCTTTCCGGCACAAAACTAACGAACGATAGGACGCCAAGGAGGGATCATCGATGAAAAATAAAGCATTTCCGATCTCAATGACAGTTTTATGGGGTATGGTATTCGGCTCAGCCATGCATAGCCTGACAATGGGGATATGTATGGGTCTGATGATGGGAATCGCATTCGGCCTGTTCGATTCCGATAAAAAGGACAAACAGGAGCAGGGAAATGATGATGTGAATTGAGTTGCGTGCGTACCGCGCACGGATGATTGAAAGAGAGGTTAAAGTTAAAGGAAATGAATTACAGGAGCAGATTATTCGGTTCCGGTATGTTTTATAAAAACGCTCTGGTTATCGCTGTGCCGATCATGCTGCAACAGCTGATCCAGAGCCTGGTATCACTGGTTGACAATTTCATGGTTTCCGGGCTGGGCGATGTATCCATGTCCGGAGTAAATGTCGCTGGGCAGCTGCTGTTTGTGTTTATGGTTTTTCTCAATGCGATATGCATGACGGGCGGCATTTTTATGACGCAGTTTTATGGAGCCAGGGACCGTGAGGGAATGGGACAGGCCTTCCGCTACAAGCTTATTATGGGCCTTGCTGCATTTGTCCCGTATTACCTGGTGTGCATGGCCTTCCCACGGCAGGTGCTGTCACTGATGCTGGTCGGAAACAGTCAGGCGGGACCGATTCTGGACGAAGCGGTTAAATATATCCGCCTTATGTTCTTCACAGGTATCCCGGTGACTATATCAATCAGCATTGCCAGTTCGCTGCGAGACATAGGGAAGGTTCGGATTCCTCTGTATGTGACTATCGCCGCAACGTTGACCAACACAACACTCAACTGGCTGCTGATCTATGGGAACCTGGGATTTCCGAAGATGGGCGTCGAAGGGGCCGCACTGGCCACTGTGATTGCAAGGGCACTGGAATTAACAATTTTTGTAGTGATTTACATCCGTACAAAGCCTGAATTTGCTGTGAAGGCTGCTGATTTATTGAATATCAACCGGATACAATTCCGTGAAACACTCGTGAAAGGATTCCTTGTTCTGTTCTGTGAGATGGTCTGGGCATTTTCTGAGACCATCACAACCGCTGTCTACAACGGAAGGGGCGGCGCTGATGTCGTATCCGGTATGGCTTCCGGTTTTGCAATTGCAAATCTGTTCTTCGTGGCATTTGGAGGAATTTATTCCGCGACTGGTGTGGTTATCGGGAAAACACTGGGTGCCGGGGAACTGGAGAGAGCCAGAGAGGAAAAGACATGGCTGCTGTCTGGAGCTGCCGTGTTCGGTCTTATAATGATGGCCTTCGGGTTCGGAACGACGCTGATCATCCCGCTTGTTTTCGGTAAGCTCAGCAGGAGCGCGGTCGCCATCTGCCGGAGTATGGTTATCCTGATGGCCGCGTTTATGCCGCTGTGGGTTTACATGAATACCCAGCAGGCTGTGGCCAGGGCAGGCGGGGACACGGCCATGGGGGCTTACGCGGATTCATTGCTTACACTGTTTGTGATGATTCCGATGGTGATCCTGCTGGGTAAGTATACGATGATCGGGCCTGTCGGCATGTACGGCTGTGTGAAACTCATTGACCTGATTAAAGTCGTGGTTTTCCATACCTGGCTGAAGAAGGAACGCTGGCTTAAGAACCTGACAGGTATGGAATCTGCAGCGAGGGGTTGATCTTATGGATTTTGGAAATAACATTACGATTCGCAGGCTATTCGAGGATGAAAGACCGGTGGCGTTAGATCTTGCATGGAGGGTATTTTCAGAATATGAATCTCCGGATTACTCGGCAGAGGGAACAGAGGAGTTCCAGAAGTGCCTGCACGACGAAGAATACCTGCATGGTCTGCAGTATTATGGCGCTTATGACGGAGAAAAGCTGATCGGGGAGATTGCCATCAGGCCGGACAGAAAACATATCTGCTTTTTCTTTGTGGACGGTAGATATCATCGGCGCGGAATCGGCACGCGAATGTTTCAGTGTTTGCTTGAAGACTACCCGGATGAGACAATCACCCTCAATTCCTCACCGTATGGCCGTCCCTTCTATAAGGCGATTGGTTTTGTGCTGACCGATGAAGAGAAGACAGTGAATGGCATCCGGTTTACACCGATGAAATATGAGGGGAAATAGAGGAGGCGCGGCTGTAATGAGTAATAAAGCACTTGTCGTAATCGATATTCAGAACGACATTACGAAGCACTACAGGTATATCATCGACACAATCAACGCCGCCATTGACTGGGCAATGGATCTGGGAATGAAGGTCATCTATATCAAGCACAACAATCTGTCCCCTGGTACGAGGACATTCAAACCAGACACAAAGGGTGCGGAGCTTGCCCCGGAGTTGAAGGTGGTGTCGAGCCATATCTTTGTTAAGACGAAGGCCAACACACTTACCAGCAAAGACTTCTCGGAGTACATCCGTGAAAATGGCATCAACGAGTTTTATATTACCGGCGCGGATGCCACAGGCTGCGTGAAATCCACCTGCTTCAATATGGCAAAGGCAGGATATACGGTGCATGTCATCTCCGATTGTGTGACGAGCTACGATCTGAAGAAGATGCCAGAGATGCTCTCATATTACGCGGATAAGGGCTGCGAGGTCAAAACGCTGGCAGAGTACGTGGGCTTGAATTAAACCACAATAAGAAAAGAAATTGTCTTATGACGGGTATGCATCCGTCGGATTAGGTGTAATGATGATCCTTTTATCGCTCTTCTGCCGCTATGGCGTTGAAGTGTGTGACGGGAAGGCTTCTTTGGAAAACATAGAACACGCAGAAAGCTGATATCACATGAAGACGGAAAGACTGATCATAGATCAAATCAAAGAGACCGATAAAGAGGATTACTTTATCAACATTTCGCACGACAAAAAGGTGCTGGAGACCTTTATCTGCCGGTATGCGGATTCATTGGAGGAATTCGACTTTTCTTCCTATCCGGGAAGACAGGACCTCTTTGCGATCCGCCTGAAGGAAACAGGGCGTCTTATCGGTATTATTTTATTCTTTGATGAAATAGATGATTCCTGTGAGATCGGCTACGGGATCGGATCTGGCTTCTGGAATCAGGGATACGCAACGGAGGTGGCCTCGCGGTTTCTGGAATATCTGTTCTGTGAGAGAGGAAGGTAGGTTTTCAGATATGAAACGAGTTCGTCAGTATATAGGGATTCTGGCGGCAGCCGCAGCCTATTATTCTGTTCACGAAGGAGCTCATTTGCTATGCGCAGTTCTTTTAGGAGCATTCAAGCAGATTCGTTTTATGGGAATCGGCATGCAGATTGATGTTTACGCAGAACGGATGACCGATGGGCAGATGGCTCTTTTCTGCGTCGCAGGGGCATCAGCAACCTTATTTGCGGGGATTATGCTGGCAGCATTGGCGGGAAAAATAAGCCGCATAAAAAGCAAGCTTCTTCGGGCGGTTATGTACTACATCACCATTGCCTTCCTGCTGCTCGATCCGCTGTATTTAAGCATCCTATGTGGTTTCTTCGGTGGAGGTGATATGAACGGAATCAGCCTCCTCTTTCCCGAATGGGCGGTCAGAATCGCTTTTGCAGGATTGCTCATAATAAATGGCTGGATATTCTGGAAACGGGTTCTGCCTGTTTATAAGGAATCCTTTTCAAATGGACATGAGATTTAATCTGCATCACGAACGCTTTTGTGACTCTTTCTGGTGACTGGCTGCACCACTTATAGTACTTTTTACACTTTATCTGTGGAAATAGGAGGCTCAACTTTGAACTGGACAATCTATTGCATCGAGTGCGTGGCGAGCGTCGCTTTGTTCACTGGCGCAATCATGATTCCGCTGTGCAGAAATCCCGTCTGGTGGATTCACGATTATCCAGCGGATATTCAAGAGAAGTATTTTGAAAACCACGAACGCATCCCCACTAAAACACTCAGCGTACCGGTGCTTCTGAAAAAGGGTTTCGCTTTGTTGCTGTGCGCAGCAGTATTTGTGGGACTCGCGTTGCTTGCAGGAGCAAAGGGCTTCAAAACGGCGTTTCTTGCAAGCTACGGGCTGTGGTTTGTGGTGGACTGGTACGACTGTTTATTTTTGGACTGGGTATTGTTTGCCAATGTCAAGCGCATCCGTTTGCCTGGAACGGAGCAAATGGACCTGGCCTATCATCAGAAAAAATACCATGTAATTCGTTCGCTCATCGGTATGGCGTTGGGCTTGGTTCCGTGCCTTGTATGCGGTTGGATCATAGCGGCGGTTTCGCAATAATAATTTGCGAAGGTTTGATGAAAAAAAGGAAGCAAGCTCACGCAGGCAGGTTTCTGGAGAGTCTGCAGAAAGAAACGAATGATTTGAGGAAGCGCCTATGAAAGAACTGATATTGTATATCCACGGCAAGGGCGGCTGCGCAGGGGAGAGCGAACACTATAAGCTCCTGTTTCCCGAATGCGAAGTCATAGGATTGGATTATCAGACATTTACACCATGGGAAACCGGGAAGGAAATCCGGGAGACGGTCATAAAGCTGAATGCGAAATATGACAGTATCGTTCTGATCGTCAACAGTATCGGTGCTTATTTCAGCATGAATGCCGGGATCGATGTGATGATCCGCTCAGCATATTTCATTTCTCCCATTGTAGATATGGAGAGACTGATCCTTAACATGATGTCCTGGGCTAATGTATCGGATAAAGAACTGGAAGAGAAAGGCGTGATTCCAACTTCATTTGGCGAGGATCTGTCCTGGGAGTACTTGTGTTATGTCCGTGAACACCCTGTCTGCTGGACTGTTCCGACCAGAATTCTGTATGGCAGTCGGGATAACCTGACATCCTATGAAACGATAAGTGCGTTTGCGGAGACTCATGGCGCTGAATTAACCGTGATGGAAGAAGGGGAGCACTGGTTCCATACAGATGAACAGATGCGATTTCTGGATAACTGGGTCATGAAAGGAAGGCAGGTGTGACATATGAAGCAGGAACTTGTTGCAGGCATCATCCTGGGGATGATCAGATTAAGTTTGGTGATAGTACCTCCGGCAGACTTGTGGGCAGTTACAGAAAAATGGAAAACAAAAGACGGCAGCCGGCCATCTAAAGGCTATGCGGTGCTTATAAGGGTATTGGGAGTAATATTTGCATTGGTTGACGGAATGCTTATTAAATGGGCTGTGAAATAGAAAATGCTTTTTGGAGGATAAATCAATGAAGATACTAGTTTTGAACGGAAGCCCCAAACGGGACAAAAGCGATACCATGCACATCACTCGTGCGTTTCTGGAAGGTATGAAGGAAGCGGTACTGCAGGATATACATATCATCAACACCATCGATCAGCACATTGAATACTGCACAGGCTGCACCTGCATCCATAATGATGATATGAAAGCGATTCTGGAGGAGATTCTGGACAGCGACTTGCTGCTGTTCAATTTCCCTCTTTATTGCTACGGGATGCCGGCATCCCTGAAGGCTCTGATGGACCGCACGCTTCTCCTTTCCAGCATGGCTATGCAGAAGGTCGGCGACCGGTACGAACATGTGGGGCAGGCGGATTTCAGCCATCTGAAATACCTCATGATCTGTGGCTGCGGTTTTCCCAACAGCAGACGGAACTTTGAACCGGCGGTCATGCAGTTCAAGCTGTGCTTCCCCGGTGACCACACGATCATCACCGTTCCGGAAACACACGATCATCACCGTTCCGGAAAGCCCGATGTTCAATGCGCCGGAAGCGGCAGTCGTGACTGTGCCAAGACTGGAGCTGATCAAACAGGCTGGGCGGCAATATGCCGAAAAGGGCGAAATCGGGGCTTCACTACTGGCAGAGATCACTTCTCCCATGATTCCCGAGGATCAGTACGCTGCTATTGTGAACAGCGGTGTGTAATCTGGGAAAATGAAAGCGAGTCTGACCGTATATTTCGAGGATCCGTTCTGGGTTGGGGCTTTTGAACGTATCGAAGATGGAAAGCTTTCTGTCTGTAAAGTGACCTTTGGAGCGGAGCCGAAAGATTATGAGGTTTGGGATTACGTCCTGCACCACTACTATGAACTGGCCTTCAGTCCGGCCATCGAAACAGAAACAAGGCAGACGGCAGATAATCCCAAGAGAAGGCTACGAAATGCCAGAAAGCATTTGGAGAACACCGGTATCGGTACGAAATCCCAACAGGCTCTTCAAAAACAGCGGGAAGAGATGAAAACGGAACGCAGACAAATCTGTCGGGAGGAACGAGAGGCGGAAGCCCAGCGCCGATTCGAAATGAAGCAGGCTAAGAAAAAGGAAAAGAGGCGCGGACATTGATCAAAAATCCGTGTTGCATTAGAGGGAGGATGATGTAATGTCCACTGAAATACGTTATCAAAGATTGAATGCTGACAATTTCACAGCTCATTCATTGGATGATTTTGTCCGTCACCAGACGGTTACAGAGAGTTGGAGAAAGATAGCGGGCGATTGGAAGCTTATGCCGAATGTCTATGAAGAAAACTGGTCGCAGGCGCAGTGCCGGGAAATTGCAGAAGACGTGGTGCATCATATAAAACTTGACCAGACTGGCTTTGGCGCGTTCGACCGTGAGCGGATCGTTGGCTTTGCGACCGTCTCCCATCGTATATTTGGAGCTGATGCAGGATATGTGCAGCTGGTTTGTTTTCAGATATCAGAGGAATACAGACGTCAGGGCATCGGCAAGAAGCTCTTTTTAATGACTTGTGAAGAAGCCCGGCGGCTGGGGGCAGAGAAACTGTACATTTCGGCTCATTCCTCAAAAGAGTCACAGGCGGCATACCGAGCACTAGGCTGTATGCCTGCAGAGGAGATTAATGAGGGACTGGCAGCAGCGGAGCCCTTTGATGTCCAAATGGAATACAGATTATAAGAGTATGGTATATGAGAAAGTGAGATCATGAAATAATGCATATCTATGTTGATTTTGACGATTGCTTATGCGAGACAGCAAGGGCCTTCTCGAAGCTTGCGCTGGAAATGTTCAATAAGCATGTTCCTTATGACCGAATTCACTTTATGAACTGGACAGGTCTTTTGATCTGGATGCGGAACAATACGAGCGGTTTATGTGTCGGGGACACGAGCCGGAGATACTGCTGTCGTTTGATGCAACACCGGGAGCTGCAAAGACCATAAACGAATGGATTTCCTGCGGGCACGAGGTATCGATCATTACCGGCCGCCCATCAAGTGTTTATGAGCCATCCCGTATATGGCTGGACGAGCATGGACTTCAGAACGCCAGACTGAACTGTCTCAACAAATATGGAAGGGATTATTTTATCAAAAACAGTAATAGTACGCTTGAACTTGAAGACTTTTTCATAATGAAGTTTGATTACGCAGTTGAGGATTCTCCAAAGGCGTTCCGTTTTTTCGAACATCTGCCAGAACTTAAGGTTTTGGTGTTTGACAGGCCATGGAACAGAGAATGTGCTTTTCCGAATGAAAACTATCAAAGATGTGTCGATTGGGAGAGCATTCGCAGGATTGTTTCTGGTGAGTGCGAAAGAGACGTGCAATAAGAGTTATAATTTGTCACGATATCGCTAAGAATCGAAATTTGATGGTGGGATAGCAAAATGATTAGAGTTATGGAGAACATTGACTTAGCACAATGTGGCATGATTTATGCAAATGCATTCCCCATGGAACATTGGGGAATAGATTGGACAGCAGAAAATGCAACAGAATATCTGCGCGATTTTTTTGAACAGAAAAGATTTGTTGGATATGTTTATGAAGAAAATGATGAAGTGTTAGGTTGTATATTCGCACTTTGTAAAATATCCGGAAGCAAAGAAGAGATTTACATTAATGAGATGGCGGTACTTCCCGAACGACAAGGGAATGGGATAGGTAAACAACTATTAAATGCGGTTAAAGATTACAGTAAAGAAAAAGGAGTTGCAGGCATTGTTCTTTATACAAGTGAGTATGCACCAGCAGCTAAGTTTTACGAAAAGAACGGATTTAAGTTATCAAATGGAACAATATGTATGTATTGCGAATAATTGAAAGGTGATTTATAGAACTACTTTTAGTTTGTCAGAGCGACAACTTCAAATTTGCGGAGGTGACATCTTTGAACGATGTTTTTTATGAAATGATATTTAGAAGAAAGTCATTCCATATTTTCAGAAATGTTGGGAACGAATCAATCAGTAAAGATGAACTGAGCGATATACAAAATGCATATTCAGAATTTACTCCCCTGAATCCCGGAATCAAAACCGCCATTCGCATTGTTCCTGAAAAGCAGACTAACTGCAAACGAGGCGGAGAATACTGTGTTCTGCTTTACAGCGAAAAGAAAGACGGCTATCTGCAGAACATCGGTTATCTCGGTGAACAACTCGATCTTTATCTGGTATCCAGAAGTATCGGAACGCTCTGGTTCGGAATAGGCAAAACAAAAGAAGAACCCTTTGAGAATATGGAATTCGTCATCATGTTTTCCATCCGGAAGATCAGTGATGACTCCAAATACCGCAAGGATATGTTTAAAAGCAAAAGAAAGAGCGTTGAGGAAATATGGGAAGGCGAACATATCCCGGGTGTGAGTGATATTGTCAGGTTTGCACCGAGCGCCTGCAATTCTCAACCGTGGCTTGTAAAGAACAACGGTGAGCTTTCGGTTTACAGATACAGGAAGCCCGGTAAAAGGGGGATCATGCCTGCCGATAAGGTTTCATTTTACAACCGGATCGATATAGGAATTTTTATCTGCTTTATGGATCTTTGTCTTCGGCATAACGGTGTTGGATTTGAGAAAACACTTTATTCAGATGCCGGTGATGATAAAGAATTGGTGCTGAATGCAAAGTACAGACTTTGCAGATAAGGGGACGATTTATGAAAGACAAGTATTATGAACAAGCCGTAACCTGTGTAAAAGACACTGTTCTTCCTGCACAGATCAAGTTGTATAAATCCTGTGGTGGTGATTTTGATAAAATCTACGGCGAAGCAATGAATGGAAACGGATATTTTGGAAAAGTAATCGAGGCCGGACATATCTATGAACTTGGATACGAGAAATGCACTTGTCCCAAAGTACAGTCTTGTCAAGTTACTGATCCGGATCAGTGTAATTGCAGCAGACAAAGTATTTTGTATATTCTCAGTTGCCTGGAACCGAACAGCAAATTTGAGGTTGAGATCCTGGAAACGATATTGCGCGGAGCAGAACATTGCAGATTTCAGATCACGAAGCATTAAAGGACCGGATTTCGGTGTCGCCATATACAGTGATGGAGGTTATGGGCATGGATAATATGACTGCGCTTGTCAGCGCATTCGCAAGAGCGTATCACTATAGAAACAATCATACATGGGTGTTTGCGGATCCTGTCGCAGAGAAAATGTTGACGGATGAGGAGTATACCGCAATTTCACAGAACATGAGCCAGGGCATCTCTTTCTTTGCACCTGAGTTCCGCGGAACCCAGGAAGAAGCACTGAGGTACATTGTTGACCATCAGCTTGCTCCATCTGTTCTGGCCCGGAGTACCTTTTGCGAACGTGCAATCGAAAATGCAGTAAGAATCGGGTGCGGACAGGTAGTGCTGTATGCTTGCGGATATGATACATTTTCTCTGCGAAATCAACATATGGAGCTGAAAATCTTTGAGCTGGACAGGCCTGAGATGACCCACGACAAGCAACACCGCGTAAGGCAGACCGGCCTTGAGCAGTCTTGTCAGGTAGAATTCATAGGGTGCGATCTGTCCTTGTCGTCCTGGAGGAAAGAGTTGATCAACAGGGGCTTTGACTGTGGCAAGTCATCCTTTGGAAGCCTGCTCGGTATCAGCTACTATCTTTCAAAAGAGGAGTGGAGGCATCTCATTGGAACGATCTCTTCGTTTGCATGTGAAGGGTCGTCCATCTGCTTTGACTACCCGCTTGCAGAAGGAGGAGCGGAAAGTAGGCGTAACCGGGAACTCGCAGCTGCAGCGGGCGAACCGATGAAAGCGAAGTATTCTTATGATGAAATGGAAGCGTTGCTTTCGGAGGAAGGATTCCTGATATACGAACACATGAACGCAGCCGAGGCTGCG
>CADABA010000044.1 GCA_902785985.1 uncultured Lachnospiraceae bacterium | reverse complement strand
CGATGGAAGGATCATCCCGATTGTTGCGATCAATGCGCCGGCAAAGCCTTTCTGTTTATAACCGACATAGGTTGCGCAGTTGATTGCGATCGGCCCGGGAGTGGATTCTGCGATAACTGTGATGTTCATCATCTCATCATGCGTAATCCATTTCTTTTTCTCCACGCAGGCGTTTTCGATCAGTGCGATCATCGCGTATCCGCCACCGAAGGTGAAAAGACCGATCTTCGCAAAGGACAGGAAAAGGTCAAGCAGTATGTTCATATCAGCAAATACAGATCAGTTTCCGGCGCAGTGATGCTCACCGCAATGTTCATGTCCGCAGTCACCGTCGTGATGATGCCCATGATGGTCACAATGTGCATCAGGATCATACTCCAGATTTCCTTCGGCCAAAGCCTTTGCTGCATCGTCCGCAGAGCCCTGAACTCCTGCATAAAGTTTGATTCCGGCATCTGCGAGCGCCATCTGTGCACCCATACCAATTCCTCCACAGATCAGAACGTCTGCTTTTACTGCCTGCAGAAATCCAGCAAGTGCGCCGTGTCCGCTTCCATTGGTATATACGACCTGCTCATTCACGATCTTTCCACCCTCTACGTCGAACAGCTTGAACTGCTCTGTATGGCCGAAGTGCTGGAAGATTTCTCCGTTTTCATAGGTCAGCCTTTTTCCGTTCACAAGAGCATCTGCGACCTTTTTTCTTGCGCTGTCATAAATGGCTGTGACAGTAGTCCTTGCAATGTTCATTCTGGAGGCACAGCCTTCCTGGGTAAGGCCTTCGGCATCCAGCAATCTCAATGCCTCAAACTCATCTACTGTCATGTGAACACTTTCTGATGCTGTAATATCGTCAGGCGAGAAGCTGCGATAGACCGGCATTTGCTCTATTCTCCTGCATCTGAATGGTCTTGGCATAAACGCTCCTTTCTGACATATGTCAGCAACTATACTACAGTAATTGCCGACATATGTCAATAACATTTATCTGTCCATCTTCACCTCATCCGGTTTTACGACCGTGTACCAGTCCTCCGGCTTCAATGTGAGCCTGTGATTCAGGAATTTCTCGATGTCGAAGGCATTCTTCTTATCCGCATCGGAAGTCAAAGGATAATTGGGATGCTTCGTCAGATCATATTTCTCTGACAGGAATGGCCTGACACCGCGCAGCTGCAGGATGCATTTACTGCCATCCAGCACAGCCAGTTCATCGACTGAGAGAAGATCATGACCGAGCTTCTGATAATTCAGGGAATGGCTCTGCTCTCTGCCCCTGCTTTCACCGGTATTGAAGGTATCAATCGTTTCCTTGCCGAGAGACTGGTTCAGATCCTTCAGTGTTGTCGGTTCGCTGCCGCCCAGGAAGATCTGGGCGTCGCAGTTGCCGATGATAGTGTCCGCATTGTCTTTATAGATTGCCTTAAGCTGTGATTTTGCCTGCAGCACCAGGCATGCAGAGATCTCACGGCTTCGGATCGTAGCGATCAGCTTCTCCAGATTCGGGATCTGGCCGATGTTCGCGCACTCATCAATGAGGCACCGGACATGCACCGGCAGCCTGCCGTTGTACACGTCGTCTGCCTTCTCGCACAGCAGATTGAAAAGCTGTGTGTAGATCATGGAGATCAGGAAATTAAAGGTCGCATCCGTATCTGACATGATCAAAAACAATGCTGTCTTCCGATCTCCCAGCTTATCCAGCTCCAGTTCGTCATACATCGTGATGTCCCGGACCTCCTGAATATCGAAGGGAGCCAGGCGTGCGCAGCAGCTCACGAGTATGGATTTTAAAGTTTTGCCTGATGCCACTTGTCAAGAGCGTTCTAATCAAAAACTCATTTTTTTCTTGATGCAGCCCCTCCGACATGGGATTTTCATGCCGGAGGGATGGTCTTATCAGCAGGTTCCGGTCTGGATCTCACGGCGGATCATGCGATCGATCTTGTCTGCCATCGTCTCTTTGGCGTCCTCGCTGAAATGGATCCCGACAAGATAAGTGATCTTGCCGACGGTCGTCTTCAGGAGAAGATCCGGCGCGGCGGCCGGAGTTGCCTGTGCTTCATTAGTCCTCATCATCTCTGTATCCATACTTCGGTCCCATCCTTTCTTCCTGTTCAAGCCGCTTCAGTTCTTCGCGCATCTCGGAGAGGCACTTCTCGAAGTTCTCCCTGTCACGGTCCAGATAGACCGCCAGATTCCGCAGGACCTTCGGGAAGAAGATTGCCCAGTCCTCATCGTCAAAGCACTGGTCGATCTTTTCCTTCAGGACGAACATCTGGGCGCGGACTTCCTCATTCCCCACGTGCGGGATGATCTGTTCAAAGCGGGCAATGGTGTCCTCACGGTCCACACAGCCGATGCAATAGATCAACATAGCATCGCCGTATACAAGATTCAGTCTTTTCATTTTCGTAGATTCCTTTCTTTGATTGAGACTTGTCAACGAAGCCCCAAACACCTTTCTCGTAACCGATGGCCCTTTTACCATCGAAAATACTTTTTTACCCCTCGTTGACGTTTTTCGTTGACATTGGGAGCGACTGTTCAGGAAAATAAAGGCTTTCCGGCCTGTCAGGATCGCTTTTTCCGGTCAACGAACCGTCAACGAACTGTGTCAACAGAATGTCATTTATCAAAAGGAGTCGTCTCGCCCATGGTCAGTTGATGAAACTCCTCGTCTGTTGACACCCCTTCGTTGGCATCCTGAACCCTTTCCCATCCTTTCTGAGTACCGTAATCCGTTCCGGTAAAACGGCGGGGACTGTCGAAGTATCGCCATCCGGCGAGTGTGCCGTCCCTGATGAGCTGGTTCATGATGTCGTTGATCTCGTTCGTCTGCCATCTCTGCGGCTTGATGAGATCATTTCCTAATGCTTCTTTGAACAGTTGCTTGGAGCAGACCATGTTGCCGTCATATTCCTGCATGAACGCGAGGATCAGTCCGGCATCTACATCTTCCTGCATGAACTGTCTCTGGCGGTTCCTCACCTCGGCGGCCATCTCCGGCGAGAGCTTCAGCTTCACCTTGCCGGATCTCCAGATCGCCATGATCTCGGCCCACATCTGCCTGATATACGCTCTCGATTCTGCCTCGTTGTCCAGAATGAAGACCTCGGCCTCGCTTTCCTGACACGCTATCGGCAGGAAGCGGCGGTTTCCGGTCCGATCACTGGGAAGGAAGCTGATCTTATTCGTCGTTCCGGCGAAGACACACTGCCTCAGCCTGTCCTTCGGGTATCGCTCATACGGCGTTCGGTAGATCTCTTTCTGACGGCTCAGAAAGCTCTTGATTGCCTCGTTGCTCTTGGCGTTGTTGGTCGCAAGCATCTCGGACAGCTCGATGATCCAGTGGCCTTGGAGCTTCTCATAGACCTTGTTGCTTTCCAGATCCTTCAGGTCGTCCGTAAACCACTCGTCCTCGACTGCCAGAAGGCGGAAGAAGGAAGATTTGCCGGCTCCCTGATCCCCGACCACACAGATGATATAGTCGAACTTCACTCCGGGCCGGAACACCCTCGATACCGCGCCTAACATAAAGAACTTCAGGATCTCATACGTGTAGTCACTGGTATCGGCTCCAAGGTATCGGTGGAGAGCGTAACGGACACGTTCCTGACCGTCCCATTCCAGACTGTTCAGGAAATCACGGACCGGATGGTAAGCGTTCCTGTTCGCAACCATGTGGACCGCTTCCTCGATGGTCTTCAGGGCAGTGATCCCGTAAGTCCTCTCGCAGTAGTAGTGGATGTTGTGCAGGTCATTGTCCACCAGAGCCTTTCCGTCTCGGCGTTCCCATCCCAGATCCTTCACGATATCGACCCTTTGTGTCAGCTCGTTATAGCGGACCGAATCTCTCAGGAGCGGGTCATAGGACAGGATCGTTACGGCGTTTGTGAAACAGCTTTTGATCTGGCCTTTCTCGGTCATTTCCAGAAGCTCCTTCACATCCTCGACCGTCATCTCCGGCGATGCTTCCGACAACGCTGCGTGAAGAGCGTTCTCTGTCGCCGGACTTAAATTCTCGGATTCGTCTTTCAAGATCGTTCACCCCCTTTCCTTTTTCGATCACGACGGATGCCTTGTCTTCCTTTGAACCGTAGAGCAGAAGATCCAGAAGGTATTCCACATAATCCCTCTGATGCATCGCCTCGACGAAAAGCGGATGAAGCTCTTCGGTAGGAGATCGCGGCGCATGGACCTCGGCCCACTCGTTCAAAAGATGGAAATAATCACAGTAGACGTTGTAGATCCGGCCCACTGCCTGCTCGAACTGTTCTTTCTCCAGACGCTCTCGCTTGGCTCTCTGGCGAGTGCCAGGCGGAGCTTTCGGTATGTCGTCGCTCGTTACCGTCAGGCCCATATCCGCGATGAGCTTTCCGGCGGCATCATAAGGACTCAGGCCAAAGAGCTTCGCCGTAAAGTCGATCACGTCGCCTTTCTCCTGACAGCCAAAGCAGATGAAATTCTGATCGACCTTCATGCTCGGAGTCCGGTCGTTGTGGAACGGACAGCACATCATGCCGTTCCGGCTGACTTTGTATCCGTAATGCTCAGCAGCCTTGCGGGTGCTGACCTGTTCCTTGATCTGGGAATAGATCCCCAAAGTATCACCTTCTTTCTTTTCGAAAATGAAAAAAGCGCCTGTCTTCATCGGTAAAACTGATCAAAAACAGACGCTCCTCAAAGCTCGATATTCTGTTGTTTCCTCTTCGGCGGCACTCCGCGTTCTGCCCGCCTTCTGGCGTTCAGCTCGTCCGCCTTTTTCTGATTTCTCGCAAGCCTGTCTCGGATGGATTCTTTGATCGGCTCTTTGATCTCGGCCTTCTTTTCCGGCGACCGGAAGATCGCGGCCATTCTCTCGGAGATATGCCGTGTCATTCCCTTGAACCGGTTCATAAGTCCGGCGAAGATCCGGTGAGCAAAGTTCCGTTCCCTGTCAGAAAGCTCCGCGTTGTTCAGGATGATCCTTCTGTGTTCTTCGATAAGATCGAAGTCTTCATTTCGGATCTCTTCCTGAACCGTCTTGGTCACGACATCGACCGCCTGCTCATAGGCGGCATCTGCCACTTCTTCCACAAAGGCTTCCGTGTCTTCGATGCGGATCGTGATCGCTTCCAGTTCCGCTTCCTTCGATTCGATCTGCTGATCCTGAACCGCCATTTTTTCTTTTTGCTTCATCAGGATATAATCCTGTTTTTCAAGATAGGCCCTTCCGCCATATTCCGGTTCTCGGTCCAGATGCAGACCGTGCCTTTCGCAGATATCGAAAAGCATCACTCGGCACGCGGCGTCGAAAGTGATCTTCCGGCTGTTCAGCTTACTCGCTTTCTGGTCGGGATGCGGCCTCTCGAACCCCAGAGCTTCCAGAGCTTTTTCCTGTTGCGGCGCAATCTCACCATAACGGTTTTCACAATCAAAGACATGCCGCTCATGGATGTGCGGAGTCGCTTCATCCAAATGCAAGGCCCAGTCCAAGATGTGGATGTGCTTTCCGAAGCGGCGGTCAAATTCTTCGAAGAACTCAGCCGCGATCTCTGCCAGAACAGCGGGAGAGACTGACTTCTCCATCGTCCCGATCTGGATAAGCGATTCTTCCGGACAGGTCTTCTTGTCTTCCCAGAGATCCTTCGTCGATCGGTCGCGGCCAGTGTGTCCGGTCTTCCGGTTCCGCTCATGCTGTGCTTCGCAGAAATCGTCATAACGCTCGGAATAAAAAGCCTGCTCGATCTGCTCGAAAGAATAAGTGATCTGGTCTTCCTGAGCCTGATCCGTTGGAAAGCGGTATCCCTGATAGCAGTCCCAGTAGACATTCTGCTTCGCTCGTTCCTGATCGATGTGGTCACTGTTGGCAACTTCGAACTGTCGGTCATTGTGCTTCGGATTGTAAGCTCCGTTTTTTCCCGCTCGGCCATTGTGCCTTGTCAGTTTCAATAAGCATCACGCTCCTTTCTTCATTTTTGGTAAACCATGTTTTTCCCCTGCCTCAAAAAAACAGCGGAATCGGTCTCCGTGTCGGCAGGTAATACCCAGTACTAAGTGACGGTTCCCATCACTTAACTGGGCGGGGCCTTGCCCTCGACCCGCGCCGGACGCTTCGCCCCAGCACCCAGATAAGAGACTGCCGCCTCTTAACTCCGCCAAAGGGAACCGCGTTCCCCTTGACCCCTTGCTCCGGCATTCCTGAATCTCGCCGTTTGCCCGACGGCTCGTTTCAGTCCTTCCGGTTTTTGCGGAACCGTTCGCCGGACGCTTCCACAAAAAATAGCCGCTGATCGTTTCGCTGCCGTCCGCAAATGAGCGGGGGAGCGAAGTCTCAACGGCTTCCGCATCTGACTCAGCCAGGGCGGCGGCCTTGGCTTTCGTCATATTCGGTTTTCGCAGGATCGCCGCGCGGTCGATCCTGTCAAATGGGCAAACTAAAGATCCTTAACATTTTCACAGTTAAGAGCCTTTAGTTCGCTCATTTGTATTTATTGTTACTTATAATCCGTTGTCTTAAATGCGACAGCGAGATAGAATTATCATGCAGTTTTTATGTGAGGTGGTAAAAGCAATGAATATCCAAACACTATTCGGAAAGCGCGTTCAGAAGCTCCGTCATGAATTAGGATTGAGCCAAGAAAAATTTGCGCTTCTTATCGAAATGGACAGAACTTATTTTGCTTCCGTTGAAGCGGGCCGCCGAAATATATCTATCTGCAACATTGAAAAAATCGCTCGCGGACTTAATGTCTCTTTAGGTGATCTTTTCAAAGATATCGAAAAGGAGTAATCACATGAATCTCGACAATGTATTCTATTTCAAAAACATCGTTGATACGTATTACCCTGATGAAGACCGACCGCCAGTGGATATTCAGCAAGTTGTTTCTGTTGTAAAAAGAGATATTCAAAAGCTATCCGACGCGGATTTTATCGAGGTAATTATAAGTTGCTTTATTCCTGATCTGTATTCAGGAATGGGGAAGTGCGAAAAGCTGTTCACTAAACTGACTGAACTAATGGTTGGTGAATGGTGGAGACGCTTAGGAGGTTCTTACCATCTCCCCACCAAAAAGTCTGGAACTGAAGATGTCGAACTCATTTATGGAAATACCTCCATCGTATGCGATGCAAAAGTATTCCGCTTGGGCCGAAGTCAGAAGGCACCTAACGTAAAAGATTTTCTAAAGCTCGCCAGTGTACGTCTTTGGATTGATAATCTAAAAAAGAATTATCTTAGCAAAGGCACCCATCAAACAATTATCGGAGGACTGGTAACATATTCATCTCTACATGAGTGGGAAAGTGATTCAGAAGTATATGAAGAATGTACCAATCATTCAACACCTGTCGTCATGCTCCCTTATGAGGTTCTGTCTCTGCTTCTTGAGTATAAGGAGCGCTTCAATATAACAGACCTTCTGAAATTGTGGGATTATGAAAACAACGCTGTTACCACGTCGAGGCAGAAAGCAAGTTACTGGGCATATATCACTCGTTTTATCTGCAACCTGATTTCTATTTCCGAAAATGAGTATGCTGATGAAATGAAGGAGTATCATCGTCGCATCCTTGAAGCTGCATCAGAGTACAGAAATATCGTTCAGACTACTGTGGACTCTGTAAGAGTTGATATCGAAACTGAGCTTCACAAATACTCAACGTTGGAGCGTCTCAGAGCGTATGCCTTAGCGGAAATTGAACGCAGAGATAACGCTACTGCACTGGACTATTTAAAACATATTGATGATTTCAGGTCTTACAAAGATCAGGACTAAGATAAGCAAAGGCAGGTCGAAACGGCCTGCCTTTGTGCTTATATTGAATCTCTGACTTTGATGGAAAACTCCGGAAAGAAGTCTTTAACGATTTTTGATGCCTTTATCAATGCGTCAACATCTGTACTGTCTTTTACCTCTCTGGCATTAGCCATTTTACCAACAGTGCATGCAATAACTGCAAGGCCAGCATCTGCCTGACTCCATCCAGACTCTTCAATCAAAAGCGACCCGAATCCAGTGCAATAATCCTTCGTCCAATCTAATACATCCTGTAATTCAATAGGTTGCTTAGCTTCCATGGACTTACGTGCAACAATAGCCATGCACGTATTTACAGCTTGTGAAAGGACCGCCCTCGGTCTGCCCTTCCTTTCAATACTTAAAGGCTGAACGCTGCTGACAAAGAAATCCGATTGTCTATACGCCCGAATAACCGCTTCCCACCCATTGACAGAGCTGTGGGAATATACAAACGAGAACACTCCATCATCCTTTAGAACACGTGCAGCTTCTTCAAATGCAAGATTCAACTGTTTGCAGTACTCTTCGTGCGGAGACTGACCTTCTTCAACACGTCTTGAGGATGCAACTAACTCATAATTGTAGTCGGTAATCGTAGTGCTAAAGAGTTCTGGCTCAATTTTCCTCAGAAGGATCTTTTTCCATGCATAGAAGAAATCCGCTAAGATTGAATAGTAAATATTGTCATAATAGGGCGGGTCAGTAACTATAGCATCGAAGAACTTATCTTCAAAAGGAAGCTGTTGAGCATGCGCATGTTGAATAGTTACCTTACCATCACAATGCTCAAAAGAATGTACTCCTTTGCAAATTCTCTTTAGTTTGTCCCACAAATTTGCAGGTCCGTTTAATACCTGATCTGTCTCAGCATAATCGAAAAGCATTGCAATGCCAGGGCCGCAAAAACCACGACCCACCTGCTCGTTCTGCGGTATCCACATTGATAATCTACAGTTCCAATCTACTACCTGATCAATTAAACTTGATAGCGCACCAATGACAAACTTAGCCATATTCTCATCATCGCTTTTCAGTTCATCATAGGTATTATTAAGCTCGTCAATGAGATATAAAAGTACTAATCGCTGTCTGCGGTTTAAAAAGTCTGCATGCGTTTTAATACCATATAATGCAGGATTAACCACGCCAGACCAAACAGGCAACTCTGACGTTGGCAGTTCAGCATTCAGCTTCTGTAAAAGATTGCTTTCTTCCCTCTCAATTTCGGAAGTCTTCGGAATGGCTTCCTCTTGATTGGCATCAACGAAATCTTTTCCAGATCCTTGCCTGCTCTTGATGTAAGCTGTCATTACATCTTCGCAATCTAGAACATTTACATTTTCTACAATCATTCCGCATTCAGGGCAGTGCAGAACTCCGGTATGCCTTTCCCAAGGCGGGGAAAACGGTGCTTCCTCCTCTGATAACTCTTTTACAGTCAAGTTCTCAATCCTTGTGATATCGTCTTTAGCACTAACCATAGCCACGCGACGGCCCTTTTTTTTCGACATCCAAGGTCTTTTTGAAATGATGAACTTTTCACCGCAGTGCGGGCAAGTGATTCTATAAGTCCAAACATATCCAAATATTGCGGACTCTTCTTTTTTCCGCAATGGATATAACCATTCTGTTCGCTCTTTAAGATGCGTTAATATATCTGTTCCTTTTTTCTCAATGAGCTTCTCAGCCTTCTTTATGTCTATAGCGTCTGCATAGACCATATTACATTTTTGAATAAAAACAGATAACTGATTCGAATCAATAGAGTAAGCGTCCAGACCAAGTCGTTTTGCTTCAAACGGTATTGTTCCGCCACCACCAAACATATCTAAAACTGTTGGTGTTTGAACATAACCATCCATAATACATTCTTTAGCTTCGGACAAACTAGCTTCATCATTATTCATCGCTAGATTTGCCATAATCGAAGTTGCCTTATCGCTCTTATCTTTGCACACAGAAGAAAAGACCAAAGATCTCATTGCACTGTGAGGTCTTCTGGCCCACCATACATGAATCGTATGAGATGTTTCACCTCTGTGGTATCGCTCATTGTAACCGGCAACTGAAGACTCAAAATGAAGCATTCCCGTATCTATGAGTCGTTCATTTGCCGGATCCACATCCCTGATTATAGGGCTTCTATACATTTTTTCATTCTTTTCCATGAAGCGAACGTACCTCCAGTACTCCGTCTTTGAGCTTTACAGAGTACGTATCATGTGCTTCAGGTAAAGCTCTGGTTAGTTTATAGCCTAAAGAGATACGATGGTATTTACGATCGATATTCTTTTCGCCGAGATCAAAGCCATTAAAATTCACAGGAATTGAGTCCTTTCCTTCCAGCATTTTTTCCATTGCATCTAAGGACTTACCATTCCAGATTAGATATCCAAATTGCCTTGCACTTTTTGTAATCACTATGTTCATGACAAATACCTCCTTGAAGCATAGCATATCACAATTTAAGCTTGAAATCAAGCTTTCCGGAGTTGTCAATGCCTTTCCGACAAATGCGGTTTGTTAACTGTATTTTTCTTTGCTCTTTCACTAGCCGCTTTCCGTCTTTCTTCACTGTAAGGAGCTGTCAATCTTATTGATAGTCTCGCCTTGCTGATCACATAGCTCTGACAACCAACCTTCTTGTCCTCAGACTCCAGACGGCAGTGGGCCGGATACTTCTTCGCGAAGTCTGCCAGTCGCCTCTTGAGCGCGGCATTGAAGGTATATACACTGTAAGTATCATCACCCTCACTGGTCAGGATGATCGTCTCTTTCTCATATTTCGTAAGTCTCATGCATTACCCATCCTTTCATTTTCTGCAAACGAAAGCCGTCCCTGTGATATAAGGACGGCTCCGGCATAAAGTATCGGCGATATTTTTTCGTGTTCAGTTTTGCGGTTCAAGACCTGATAAAATTACGCATTCCTATGTTCAGCGCAGTGATGGCTGTCACGACCCATTCTCCGGCAATCGGAATCATGAAAACAATGAATCCGGCGGCAATCATCTTTACTGCCTCGGCTCCGGCGGACAGTCCCATCAGATATGACAGGACAGCCACCAGAAGGAACAGTCCGGCAAGGACATTGAAGACTGCGGAAGAGAATCCAATGATAAAGGCTCCGAACCACTGAACGACGGTCACGATCAGCATGATCGGAAAGACCACCATCTTTAAAAGAAACCTGATAATCCTCATATTGCCACTGCCTCCTTCTCGTCTTTCGCCTTGCGGACCACTTCATCGGCATCATATCCGAGCATCCCTTCCGGCATATCTGCCTCAGTTCTGGTAACGAGCCGCATATCATAATACTGGGATCTGGTGTACTTCGCGCTTGTAGCGTCAAGCTCCGCCTTTTGCTTCGCCTTCTTCGCTTCCCTGATCGGCTTGTACTTTTCTTCCCATTTCTGCTGTGAACCGTTGGCCTTCCTGCGCAGGTAGTTCTGATGCAGACGATCCTTTCTTTCCTCGATCTTGCGGCGTTCCTCTTCCTGAGCGGCGGCCACTTCCGGATCGACAGGCTCCGCAGGCGGGACAAAGTTCCCGATGAAAGAGAAGTAGATATCGACCCGCTGTGTGGTCTGAATGCTTCCCTTGCGGTCACGTTCATAGACCACGATCTTGTCGATCAGCTCGTTCAGCATGGCGGCAGTCAGGTTCTCGAAGTCCTGATACTTGTTGATCAGTGCCATGAACTTCTTCGCTTCACTGGTGCCGTCGGTGTAGCTTGCGATAGATGCGGAAAGCTCGCTGATTTCCTGTTCAAGAGCCGTACTTTCGCGCTCATATTGGTTACTGAGCATCTGATACCGCTTGTCCGGCAGTTTCCCGAGGATATTGTCCTCATAGATCTTGCAGAGAAGTGTTTCCAGTTCCTGTGCCCTGTGCTGACACTCGGCAAGCCTCTTTTTCTGAGTCTTCACATCCTGCGTCTGCTGACTGGTAAGCGATTCTTCCACGGTCCTGATGAACTGGCTGTTATCCACCTGAATAAAATCATGGACGGCTTTCAGAGTACGGCCTACGGCCTGAAGCAAGTCGTTGCCGTCAATCCTGTGGCCGGACTTGCACTTCTTTGAAGGATAGTTGCCGCAGGTGAACTTATCAACTCGCTTACCGTTGTCGGTCCTGTGGCAGTAGAGCTTACCGCCGCAGTCAGCGCAGTAAACAAGTCCGGTCAGAGGATGAGCGGGTCCCCATCCGTTCGGCCATCTGGTCACATTGCTTCGGATCTTCTGGACCAGATCGAATGTCTCCTGATCGATGATAGCGTCCTGTGTATCCTCAAAGATTACCCAGAGATCGTCGTCCACATAGTGGCTGTGAGAGTCCTTGAAGTGCTTTCTGGTCTTGAAGTTCACGGTATGTCCGAGATATTCGCGGCGTTCCAGAATGCCTACCACGGTCGCGCTTGACCAGTTATAGGGATCTTTGATCTCTCTGCCGCGATGGTTCCCGACTCCAAACTTATTCATGTGGATAGCCGGAATCGGGACTTGCTCATTCTTCAGGATCTGTGTGATCTGATAAGGACCGAGGCCTTCCAGAGTCATTTGAAAGATCCTGCGGATGATTTTCGCAGCTTCCTCATCCACGATCCATTGGTTCGGATCGTCCTTGCTCTTGAAGTAACCATATGGCGGGTTGCTTGCTACGTGCTTGCCGGATCGGCCCTTTGCCTGAAAGACGGACTTGATCTTCTTACTGGTGTCCTTGGCGTACCATTCATTCATGATGTTTCGGAACGGCACGAAGTCATCATCGCCCTTGGAAGTATCTACGCCGTCATTGATGGCAACGAGCATCACGCCTTTCTGACGGAGCAATTCCATAAGCTGACCGACCTGCAAGTAGTCACGGCCCATGCGGCTCATGTCCTTGATGCAGATCTGGGATATATTGCCTTGTTTGACCTGCTCCATCATGGCAAGAAAGCCAGGGCGGTCGAAGCGAGTGCCGGAAATCCCATCATCGGTGAAATGGCGGTAGTTGGTTATCCCATGGTTTCTGGCATATTCTTCGAGCATTTCTTTCTGGTGAGAGATACTGTTGGACTCACCGAGCTGTTCATCATCATGGCTCAAACGCTCATACAGAGCCACGTACTTTTGCTGATGTTTCATCGCTTCCTCCTTCCTTCGGCTTAAGCATATTCTCGATAAAGAAGAGAACCGCCTAAGCAGTTACATATCGGCGATTCTCAGGTGATTCGATATGTAATTGATTAGATTGTTCTCCCATAGTAGCGTCACCGGCAGCCATCTTGAACTTGACGTATTGGCGTACGGCAAAGTGATTCGGGTTCTTTTTCTTCAGCTCCTCAAACATCACATCCACCGGATTCTGATAGTCCTCATCATCCTCACGGACATCCATGCTGTTCAGCATTTCCAGGAGTGTTGCGAAGTTCTGTTCATTCTCCGGAGCTTCGTAATGGATATATCCGATCAGCGCCGTGTACAGCAGCGTCTCCGCTTTGGTCCAGAACTCATCACCTGCTTTGCCATCGCCCTTTGTGTTGGCGATCAGTGCGGTCACGAGCTTCAGGATATCCTTCTCGGAATGAATGTAGGAAAACGGGTTGTAATGCTGCGACTTCTTGAAATTGATCGTATTGAAGACCTTGATCACATACGGCTCATACAGCGGTTTCCCATGTTTGTCTTTCACAGGATTGCCCTTCGCATCCAGCACCGGAGCACCACGCTCCAGAGCTTTTCCGCACTCTATAAGGACACTGGCTTTCGGATCGGTTATGACATAGGAGCTGTGCATCTGAAGCAGGTTCGGTTTCAGCCAGAATCTTGTTTTACCGGAGCCGGATCCCCCGACGATCAAAACGTTCTTGTTTCTGGCATAGGCCGGATTCTTCGGCCGGTTACTCATCATCAGCCATTCCGATTTCGTCAGAATCACATTTCTCTGAAAGACCGGATCCTCATACGGCTCAATGTCTTTATGCGTTCCCCAGCGGGCCGATCCGTATTCCGTATTGTGACGGTACTTCTTTGCATTTTTCCCGCGCATATACACCGCCAGATAAAAGGCCAGAGCACAGATCACTCCGACCATCAGGTCGAACGGATGAAAGCTGGGAAGCGGATTGGCGAAGGCGGTCTGCAGTGTCGTCATCAGTGTGAGAACCTTCCTAGATGGATCCACACCTGCAGTCAGCCGCCATGCCTCTCCGAAGTTTGTTGCCAGCAATCCTGCCACCCCATACGGGATATGCAGGATGATTTTCTTTTTAACCGCGCTGTTCATCACAGGCTGATATCGTCGTGTTCTTTGTTTCTGACCTTGGACGGCAGGGAAGCAACCAGATCCTTCAGCTTAGTCAGCTGCTTGAGGATGCTCGGTTTCTTCTGTGCATTCAGCTGTTTTGCCGTAAGGGATTCTGCGATCTGCTGCAACGCATCCGCATCTCTCGCCTTAAAGAACACGGTATATTGCGGCGGATTCACTGTTTTGTCTCTGGTAACAGCGAAATCCACACCGTACTTTCTGGCTTCCCGCTCAAACTCCCGGATGCTGGCATCTCCGATAGGCATGCGCGAAACGCCTTGATTTTGGCCGATCAGCTCCTTCACCGACTGTTTTCCATGAATCCCCTGAACCACCTTCTGTCTAGAGACATTGTTTCTGTGGTTCAGATACATCCGGATCCCGGTAACAATCGTCCGGGCTGACAGCCGCGTTGTCGTAATGGCCAGGTTTACTGTCCTGTTTTCAACTTCTTCCTGCACGGCTTAGTCACCACCCTTTCCTGATATTTCTGCATCCGTCTGACCATGTTGTTCTGCCGGTTCATCTCCTGCTTGATGAAAGACGATTTTGCCAGAGTATTTCTATTTTTCTTCTTCATCGTCGGCCTCCATATCTGTCAGATCCAGAACCGGGAATCCAAAGCCGTCCATCCATACTCTCTGCATCCTGCCGAACAGTTCCAGGCAGGTCTCTGCCATCTCTTCAGAACTCATGTCTGCATATTCGTCATCCCGGTTCAGCCGGTAAGCAACACCGTTCCCCATTAGATAGACCCTCTTGCCGATATGAAGCAGCTCCGATGCCGGACAGCTGAGATAAATGTTCTTCGTATCCAGGGAAAAGATGATCTCAGAGTCATCACAGAAGATCTCTTCCAGTTCCGAATCACACTCCAGGATCATCTTGATTCCCATCTGCGGATGGATCGAAAGCATCCGGATCGAGCCGGTATCATT
>CADABA010000043.1 GCA_902785985.1 uncultured Lachnospiraceae bacterium | reverse complement strand
GAGGAAGCAGATGGGATGGTTTGAGGAACAGATCCGGGACAGGGTCCAGAATGATGATGACCTTTTCGCGGATTCCTTTGCCCGGATGGCGAATATGCTTGGCGGACAGGAGTTTCTGTCCGTACAGTTCCATTCGGACAGGGAGATTGCCGAGGAGGCAATCTCGGACATTCTGAAGTTCTACCACGTGCATGCACAGGATGTTCCGCGAAATATTCAGGATTTAAATGAAGTGCTGGACTTTCTTCTCCGGCCTTCCGGAATTATGTACAGACCTGTCAAACTAGAGGGTGAGTGGTATAAGAATGCATCGGGAGCGATGCTCGGTACGCTGAAAGGCGATAAATCCGTTGCGCTTATCCCGGGAAAGTTTTCCGGGTATAATTACAAAGATCCCGAGTCCGGAAAACTTATCCATATCACGAAGAAGAACGCCAAAGACATCGATGAGGGTGCGATCTGCTTCTATACGCAGTTTCCGCTCCGGTCGATCGGGAGACAGGATCTTATGTCTTATATGTTCGCGCTGCTTACCGGCAGGGATTACGCGAAGATGATCGGCGCAGCGCTTGCTGTCACGCTGGTCGGAATGGTCACGCCTCTTGTTTACAATTATATCTATACATCAAAATACCTCACGGAAGCGAATTTGAGCGGGCTTGTCTTTGCGCTGATCACACTGACTTCGGCGTCTATTGCGCACACACTGCTCACAAGTGTCCGCAGTGTCGTGGACACCGGAGTGGAGCTTCGCCTTGATGTCGCCGTAGAGAGCGCAACAATGATGCGTCTTCTCTCACTCCCGCCGGCCTTCTTTAAAAAGTTCAGCGCCGGCGAACTGGCAAGCCGTGTGAACGGTGTTCAGAGTCTCTGTAAGATGATGTTCGACATGGTCTTTACGGCGCTCACGTCTGCGCTGTTTCTTCTGCTGTATGTCGGACAGATCTACAGTTATGCGCCGAGCCTCTGTACACCGGCAGTTCTGATCACGCTTTCGACGATCGTGGTCTCAGTCGTCGCGGCAATCGTCCAGACACGGATCTCAAAGCTGGAGATGGAAGAACTCAGCAAAGAAAACGGACTTGTCTTCGCCCTGATCAACGGTATTTCAAAAATAAAAAACACCGGTTCGGAGAAAAGAGCTTTTGCAAAATGGGCAAAGCAGTACACCAAAGCGGCTGCCTACCACTATAATCCCCCGGTGTTCCTGAAAATGAATTCGGTGATCACATCCGCGATCTCTCTTGCAGGTACCATTATCCTCTATACGATCGCGATCGATGAAAAGATCCCAGCAAATGATTTCATGTCCTTCTCGACGGCCTTCGGGTACGTGAGCGGTGCGATTTCGGCATTTGCGTCGCTTGCCGTGGCAAATGCTCAGATCAAGCCGATCCTCGACATGGTGGAACCGGTGCTGAAAGAAGTCCCGGAGATGGACGAGAATAAGAAAGTAGTTACTGCGCTGAGCGGCGGCATAGAACTCAGCCATGTCTCGTTCCGCTATAAGGAATCGCTTCCGCTCGTTCTCGACGATATTTCCATGAAGATCCGACCGGGCCAGTATGTGGCGATCGTGGGGAAGACGGGATGCGGAAAATCGACACTGATGAGGATCCTTCTCGGATTCGAAAAGCCGGAGAAAGGCGCGGTCTATTATGATGGGAGGAACCTTGACGCGCTGGATGTAAAATCTCTGAGACACAAAATCGGCGTCGTCATGCAGAACGGGAAACTGTTCCAGGGGGATATTTATTCGAATATCACGATCTCTGCCCCGCAGCTCACACTTAAGGAGGCCTGGGAGGCAGCGGAGATGGCCGGAATGAAAGAAGATATCGAAAACATGCCGATGGGAATGCACACGGTGATCTCAGAGGGGAGCGGCGGTATCTCCGGAGGACAGCGGCAGAGGCTCATGATCGCGCGGGCGATTGCACCGAAACCGAAGGTCCTTATGTTCGATGAGGCGACCAGCGCACTGGATAATATTACGCAGAAAATCGTCTCTGATTCTCTGGAAGAGCTGAAGTGCACCCGTATTGTCATCGCCCACAGACTCTCGACGATCCGGAACTGTGACAGGATCATTGTTCTGGACGGCGGGAAGATCATAGAGGACGGTACATATGATCAGCTGATCGAAAAGAAAGGCTTTTTCGCGGAGCTGGTCGAACGGCAGAGGCTATAAAGATGAAAAGAGGAATCCGGGGCCAGGCCCTGCGGATTCCTCTTTTTTACATGATTTTCAATTTCCAGCTGTATGAACAGAGTACTATCCGGACGGGTTCATCCGAGATCATTCCCGTCCTCGACAATTTCCCCTGATCCGGCAGGCTCACTCTCGGCAGGAGCATCTGCGGCGGGACCGCCCTGCTCAACAACAGTGCCTCCGCCCTGCTCAACGACCGTACCGCCGCCCTGCTCGACGACTGTACCGCCGCCCGTCACAGCGTTCGCTCCCGGCGTGTTGTTTCCGCCTTCCACGATGAAACGGTCTGCAACGATGTTCGCGATGGCATTTTCGGCAGTCGATTCATCATAGCCGACATCGATCACATAGACCATCCAGCTGCCGTATTCCTGGGAGACCGGCTGTCTTAAGGCTTCGATATTTTCACCGTAGCGGAGTTCGAGGTGCCAGCTCCTCTCCATGGTCTTTGAAGGGACAAAGAGAAAATAGGTGAAAGGACCGGAGTCGTTATCGGCGGATTTGTACTCGAAAAATCCCATGTCATCGGTCCCGATAAAATCGTAAGTGTGGGAAAAGATCGTATTTCCGTTCTCATCCGCACCGCTGATGGTATGTCCGTTGATCGTGAGAGTGTCAAGACCGCAGATGAAATACCCGTTCGTCTCGATCGGACCGCCGTTATTGACGGTCGATGTCTCAGACTCACCGGCAGGCCGGGAGGTGAGGATCGACTTGAGCTGATCCGCGAGGGATGGAGCATCCGTCTCACCCACGAACGTGGCGATCTGTCCGATCCATACATCATGGTATTCAGGTGTGCAGACAATATCGAAAAGGCCTGTGTAGGTGCCTGGGATGGATTCTATATAAAGATCTCCGGCAGGCTTTTCCTGCACGACCGACTCCGTCTGAGGAACAGAGGTGACGGTGCTTGAGGATTCAGTCTTTTTGCTGTTGCCGCAGGCTGCAAGGAAGAGTGCAGCGGAAGCAGCGGCAAGAAGGATTAAGGTCAGACTACGTTTCATGGAGACCTCCTCTTGTGGAAAATTACAGTGAAGGAGTGAGGCATAACAACTTGAAATGCTTATCGGAACCGCTTTGCGAACCGCCTGATCATAATGCGGCCTGCTGTGCAGATCTTTTTACCGAAAGATGCTTTGCATTTTCCGATCATATATTATTATACACATAAACCGGCACGATTTAAACAGGTATAAATCCTTTTTATCTCCGTGTGGGAAAACCCCGCTTCTGCAAGCGGCCGGTATAATAACATCCTGCCCGCCACTGAGACGAGCAGGATATTGACCTATCCCCCGCTTATAGAAGCGGGGGTCTTCCCCACTGAGATAAACGCCTCAGCTGCACAATGCTCCACTGGAGCATTGTTACGCATGCTCAGGCACGGAGGATCACAGAGACGCAAATAGGAAGGTGCCCCCGCACATAAGCGCGTCGCGGCAGGAACGCTCTGGCGTTCCTGAACAGGGCACTTGTTCCTGCGGGAGCCTCCCGGCAAATATGCAGAATTGCAAACAGCATTTTTCTCCATTATAATAGACGGGAGATGCCGCTCACCGGAGGCTCGTTATATTTTGCAGGCTGAAGCCCGAAGGAGATTTGATATACGGTCCTATGAGAGAGAAGAGAACGGGTGGAGCAGATAAAAGGCGGAGTCACCGGCCCGGTCCCGCTTCCCCATCTGCTCTGAGATATGCAGCAAAAAATATTAAAGAACATGCCCTGTCGTTCGTGCCTCAGCGCGTAAGCGGTAAGACAGCGCTCGGATTTATGGAATTCCTGCGGGCAGTGCAGCTGCGCCGCGCCGGATTGGCCGAAGGCAATCTGTATGGAAACCTGTATGCCTACAGAAAGCACCGGGAAAGAGTTTTCCGGCAGGACGGATATATTGAGGATCAGGAAAATTACACCGATCTTCGCTATGGAACCGTCACCGCGGCATATTCCGGGTGTGAAGTCATCGCCGTTGCGAATGTGCTCAATGCACTCAGGCGTGTCCGCCTTATCGGGGATAAAAAATGTGAGGAGCTGCCGCATCTTCTCTATTCCTTTGAAATGAACGGCAAACTCCTCGGCGGCAGATTCGGCACTTCTCCCGGAGCGCTTCGGGACTATATGCGGTACTGCGGTTTTGAGGCCGAGCTCACGACAGATCTGCATAGATTCCCGGTCATGGCGGAGAAGTCGGATGTTCTTATCCTGACCTGCTATAACGATGCGAGAAATCTTCTTAAGGAGGTCCATACGTTCTGCATTTCGAAGGAGGACGGGTATCGGACGCATAACGCTTACCATCGCGGGAAAGCGGGGCCCCGCTATGAGCGGTTCGAGGATCTTTTGAGGGAACTGAACGGAGGGGCTGCAAAGCCGATCTGCCTTGTCGGCGTGCGGGTACCGGAAAAGAGTTCTGCAGTCCCCGCATCTGATGCAGCATCCGTGAACCGGAAAGAAAAGGGGAAGTGATGTATCTGCTGAGACTTCCGAAGCATCCGGATATATTTTTTTACTCGGTAAGGAACGCGGAAGCGAGTGCTGATTTTTTATGCATACTGGATGAGACGGTATGCGTTTATGACCGGTACATGGGGAAAATGAGTGGCCGCCCCCTGACAGTCAGGCTGGTCCGCCCGAATGAAAATCCGGAGTGTATCCGTGAGCTCTCCGAAATTCGCCTCGCAGCATCCTACCGCTACCCGTCTCAGGCAGTGTACCAGTTCGCTCATGAGTACTGCCATTTCAGGATAGAAAATCCGGTCTGCGAGAGCCTGAGATGGCTGGAGGAATCTTTCTGCGAGGCAGGATCGCATTTTGTTTTAAGAAGCCTCGGGCCGTCCGTATTCCGGGACAGCGGCCGCACGGCGCTCGCAGAGTACGCCCCGAAGTTCCGGAAGTATTCTGAAGATATACTGATGACAGCAAAGAAGGTGGATCTTTCTGATCCCGACCAGATCAGAAGATTTACGATGAACTGTTATCTCAGAGAGGAAAACCTCTGTGCGGCAGAGCAGCTTCTGAATGTACTTTTCCGGAGGCCGGACCTCTGGAAGGCGGTCTGCTATCTGGGGCACGTGCCGGAAGGGTTTTCATTTTACGATTCCCTGTCGATCTGGAGACAGCACTGTCCGGCGGATCTGCAGTCTGCGGCAGACCTGACCGGCGGGATCTTCAGACGGAATCGCTGAGAAAGGAGCATTCATGATCCAGGATATTTTTCCAAAAAAACTGTATAATCACTACGATCCGAAGGCGGAGCCGGATGAGGAGAGCATGATCATCGTCGAGGGGACCGGCGGGATCCGCGCAAAGATCCGGAAGACCGATGATACCTGTGAGATCATATTTCCGCGCCTTTCAGAAATCGGAAACACGGGAAAGCTCACCTATCTTTTTTCAATCGATGACGAGCAGTACTTTTTTGCGGAAAACGAAAACACATCTGTTCCCGGGGATTTTGAGTTCCTTGGCATGAATGCGCTCCGCGATATGAGGCCGACGCCCATGTACCGGCTCTACGCCGCTTTCACTGCGCATCATCTGATTACCTGGTACCGGCAGAACCGGTTCTGCGGATGCTGCGGAAAGCCCACGGAACAGGACAAGGCTGAGCGAGCGCTTCGCTGCCCGTCCTGCGGAAACATGATCTTCCCGAAAGTCATGCCGGCAGTCATTGTGGGGGTCCGCAACGGAGACCGGCTGCTGTGCACCAAGTACCGGAGAGGTTTTGCCCCCTATGCCCTCATAGCCGGGTTCACGGAAATCGGCGAGACTCTGGAGGAGACCTGCGAGAGGGAAGTCATGGAGGAAGCGGGGGTCAGGATAAAGAATATCACTTACTTCGGATCTCAGCCGTGGGGCACTGCGCAGGATATTCTGGCCGGTTTCTACTGTGATGTGGACGGCAGCCCGGAGATCCACATAGACAAAGAGGAGCTCAAGCTCGCGGAGTGGAAGAGCCGCGAAGAGATCGAGCTGCAGCCCTATGAATATTCGCTGACGAACGAGATCATGAAGCAGTTCAAACTTGGAAACATCTGATCCGGGACGTGAAAGTTTCCCGGAAACATCTGATCCCGGACGCCGCATTCATTCATGTGGGAAGTCTGCAGATGACCCGAACTTCCGGGGGACCGGAAAAGAAAAAAACACCAAACAATTCAGAGGTACGAGAATATATGAATATCAATAAGATCATTGAAAGAGGACAGTATGAACTCATTCTCCATCAGAATCTGGAGGATATCCACACGGAAGGATGGCTTCTCCGCCATAAAAAGAGCGGAGCCCGGATCATGCTGATCCCTGCAGAGGATGACAACAAAGTGTTCAACATCGCATTCAGGACGCCTCCCTGCGATTCGACAGGCGTTGCCCACATCGTGGAGCACACGGTTCTCTGCGGTTCCCGCGAGTTCCCTGTGAAGGATCCCTTTGTCGAGCTCGTAAAGGGTTCCTTCAACACATTCCTGAACGCGATGACATATCCGGACAAGACCATGTACCCGGTAGCGAGCACGAACGACGCGGATTTCAGGAACCTCATGCATGTCTATCTGGACGCGGTGTTCTATCCGAACATTTATCGGGAGGAGAAGATCTTCCGTCAGGAAGGCTGGCACTATGAGCTTGAGGAAAAGGATCAGCCGCTTCTCTATAACGGTGTCGTTTACAATGAAATGAAGGGTGTGTTCAGCTCGGCGGATGATTACCTGGAGCGCGTGACGTTCAATGCCCTTTTCCCGGATACCGAGTACGGTGTCGAGTCTGGGGGTGATCCGAGGAACATACCGGACCTCACCTATGAGCAGTATCTGGATTTTCACTCGAAATATTATCATCCGTCCAACAGCTATATTTATCTGTACGGTGATATGGATATGGACGAGACACTGATGTGGATCGATGAGCATTATCTGAAGGATTTCGAGCAGATCACGGTGCCGTCGGAAATTCATTTCCAGAAGCCTTTTGCGGAAATGAAAGTCGTTCGGGATCATTATCCGATCTCGGAGGAGGAGCCGGAGGATCAGAATACGTATCTCTCCTGGAACGTTGTCATGGGAGATCCTCAGAATGTCCGGGAGATCATCGCCCTGAGCGTCCTGGACACCGTGCTTTTCTCGACAGCTGGAACGCCGGTAAGGCAGGCCCTTCTCGATGCCGGGATCGGCAGGGATATAAGCGGGGGCCTGAGCGACGGGATCCTTCAGCCCTACTACTCGGTCATTGCGAAGAATGCGGAGGAGAAGGATGCGGACAGGATGATCGAGGTGATCAGGAACACGCTCCTTGCCGAAGTGGAGAAGGGGATCGATAAAAAGTCGCTCCTTGCCGCGCTCAATTTTATGGAGTTCCAGTTCCGGGAGGCGGATTACGGCGGATACCCGAAAGGCCTTATGTACGGGCTGGTGGTCTTCGACACATGGCTCTACGACGACGGAAATCCGTTTTCATCTCTCAAACAGCTCGACGCGTTCAAATGGCTCAGAGAGCAGATCGGGACCGGATATTTTGAAAATCTTGTCCGTGAAAAGTTCCTGAACAATCCGCACAGCTCCATGGTCATCCTGACACCGGCGAAAGGACTCGCCAGAGAGCGCGAGATCATGACGGAGAAAAAACTCGCAGCGTATAAAGCGTCCCTGTCCGAGGAGGAGATTGCAGGACTCATCGAGGAGACGAAAGCGCTGAAAGAGTATCAGAAAAGAAAAGATACTCCGGAGGATCTCGAATGCCTGCCCATGCTCTCGAGGTCCGATATCAAAAGAGAGGCAAGAAGATTCAGCAATATCGAGCGCAGACTTGACGAGGAAAGCCTGCCTGGCCCGAAGAATCCGAAAATCATCTTCCACAGGACGGAGACGAACGGGATCGGGTATGCGGAACTTCGATGGTCGATCCGGAAAGTGCCGCTCGAAAAGCTCAGCCTCGTGGCTCTCCTGCGGAACTGCCTCGGGATGGTCGATACGGCGGAGCACGGCTATCTCGACCTCATCAACGAGATTCGTATAAAGACCGGCGGAATTTCCTTCGATATCGACTTTGTTGACAGTGTGAAAGAAAAGGGAAGCTTCGATATCGCGATCGTCGCAAGGACAAAGGCAGTCTACGAAGAACTGCCCTTTGCGTTCGACAGAATTCGTGAGATCATCACGTCCTCTGATTTCTCGGATGCAAAGCGGATCCGCGAGATCCTGGATTCCAGAAAGCTGACTATGCAGATGATCATGCAGCAGGCGGGAAATGCCGTGGCGTCCTTCCGGGCATCCATGTCCTACAGCAGGACCGCGGTCTGCTACGACGCCTGCTCCGGAATCAATTATTACCGTTATATAAAAGATCTCTCTGACAATTATGACGAGAAGTCCGCAGAGCTCTGCAGGGACCTTGCGGAGATGGCAGGACTTTTGTTCGATCCGGATAATCTTATCGTGAGCTATACGTCTGCGGACGAGGGCTGGGATGCCCTTACGAAGAGTCTCCCGGTCGTGCTTGAAAGCCTCGACACAGTGTGCCCATGGACGGAAGATGCGGATGTGAAGCCGGTCGGTCCCTTCAGGGAAGCCTTTACGACAGCCGGTCAGGTCCAGTTCGTCGCACAGGCGGGAGAGTTCACAGGAAGCGGTTTTACCTACAACGGCGCGGCTGCGATCCTGCGCCAGATCCTGAGCTATGAGTACCTGTGGGAGAATATCCGTGTGCTCGGAGGCGCATACGGGTGTGCGGGAATCCTTCGAAGGACGGGAGATGCAGCATTTACCTCCTACAGGGATCCGAACCTTAAGAGGACGCTTGACATTTACGCTTCTATTCCGGAGTACCTCTCCAATTTCAGCGCGAATGAGAAGGAGATGACGAAGTACATTATCGGAACGATCAGCGCGATCGATATGCCTCTCACACCGTCTCTTTTCGGAAGCATAAGCATGAGGAACTATCTGACCGGTCTCACATACGAGGAAAATCAGAGGGTGAGGGACGAGATCCTTGCTGCATCTTCTGAGGATATCCGGAAGACTGCCGATGCAGTGCAGGAGGCTCTCACATCCGGCGCGGTCTGCGTCATCGGAAGTGAGACAGCGGTCCTTTCGGAGAAAGAACTTTTTGACAGAGTGGAGCCCCTTATCTGAAGGAGCGGGATGCCGTTCGTTCGTGCGAAACCCCGGCGGGTGCGGAATCGATATCCGAACGGCACGCGAGGATGCGCAGGGATTCGGTTTGGAAGGTGTCAGCTTGCGCTGACCCGAATCCCGCGCCAATTCTCGCGGGCGAGAATTGAATTTGAGGAGGTGGACATGTTTAAATCCGGGTATGCCGTCATTGTGGGACGCCCGAATGTCGGCAAATCGACCCTTATGAATCACCTGATCGGACAGAAGATCGCGATCACGAGCAGGAGGGCTCAGACGACGAGAAACAGGATAGAGACTGTGCTCACGACCGACGAAGGGCAGATCATTTTTCTTGATACACCTGGGATGCTTCGGAAAACGGGAAATAAGCTCGGAGAGTATCTCATGGATGTCTCCGTCGGGACGCTCAAAGATGCGGATGTAGTCCTGTGGCTCGTGGAGCCCTCGGATTATATAGGAGCAGGGGACCGGCAGATCGCGGAGCGGCTCATTTCCACCGGAAAGCCGGTCATCCTGGTCGTCAACAAGACCGATACAGTGGATAAATCTAAGATCGCCGGCATCATTACAGCCTGGTCGAAAGTCATGGACTTTTCGGATATCGTGTGCGTCTCGGCGCTGCGGTCGGTGAATCTCGATGAGCTGATCCGCGAGATACTGGAGCTTCTTCCGGAGGGACCGAAATACTATGACGAGGAGGTCGTTACAGACCAGACCATGCGTCAGATCGCCTCGGAGATCATCCGCGAGAAAGCGCTGCGGGCACTCAATGAAGAGGTCCCGCACGGAATCGCGGTCGTGATCGACTCATTTAAGGAACGATCGGAGACCCTGACTGCGATCGAGGCCTCCATTATCTGCGAGCGCGCGGGCCATAAGGCGATCGTCATCGGAAAAGGAGGAGCAATGCTCAAGAAGATCGGTACGGAAGCCCGCAGGGATATTGAGGAGATGCTCGGCACAAAAGTCTTTCTGCAGCTCTTTGTAAAAGTCAGAAAGAACTGGAGGGACAGTGAGAACGATCTTAAGAATTTCGGTTATGACAGAAAGAAGCTTTGATGGAACTGATAGAACTTACGGGCGCTGTATTATTAGCGCAGCCGGTCGGAGAATATGATAAGCGGCTGGTCATTCTGACAGGAGAGCGAGGAAAGGTCACAGCGTTCGCCCACGGGGCGAGAAGGCCGAATAATGCCCTGATGGCAGCTTCGAACCCGTTCGTGTTCGGGACTTTCCTGCTCGCAGAGGGCAGGACGGCCTATACGCTGCGGTCGGCGGAGGTCGTCAATTACTTTTCCGAGCTTCCCATGAGGCAGCCCGAGGTCTATTACGGTTTTTATTTCCTTGAACTTGCTTCCTACTGGGCGCAGGAGGGAATGGAGTGTACGGAGATGGTCAACCTTCTCTATATAACGCTGCGCGCACTCATGAAGGGACAGCACTCTCTGACTCTCATAAGGAGTATTTACGAGTGCAGGATCATGACGATCAACGGGGTGTTCGCGCCGCCGGAGACACCGGCAGGGATCGATGAGAGCGCCTGGTACGCCTTGTCTTTCGTCTCCTCCTGCAGTCTGTCGAAGCTCTATTCTTTCGGACTTTCGGAGAAAGCGGAGCGGGATTTCACCCGGGCTGTGAGAAAACGGCTTTCGGGATGTGTGGACAGAAAGCTCAAGTCGCTTGCGATGCTTACGCTTTATTCCACACAGAACTTTACAGAATAACGATCTATCGAGTATAATAGTCGCGTCCTCGCAAAGGGGTACGGTTAATTAAAGATGAAGGAGAATCGGCAATGGAAAAGACAATGGACAAGATCGTAGCACTGGCAAAATCCAGGGGATTCATTTTCCCGGGTTCTGAAATCTACGGCGGTCTCGCAAATACATGGGATTACGGCAATCTCGGTGTTGAACTCAAGAACAATGTAAAGAAGGCATGGTGGCAGAAATTTATTCAGGAGAATCCGTATAATGTCGGTCTCGACAGCGCGATTCTCATGAATCCGCAGACATGGATCGCGTCGGGCCATCTCGGCTCTTTCTCCGATCCGCTGATGGACTGCAAGGAGTGCCACGAGAGATTCCGCGCCGACAAACTGATCGAAGACTACTGCCATGACAATAAGATCCCGATCACGGAGGCAGATAAGGAAGCCTACGGGTCTGACGAGGAGCCGCTCGGCTCTGTCGACGGCTGGGAAAATGAAGAGATGGAGCGTTTCATCTTTGAGCGCAAGATTCCCTGCCCGTCCTGCGGCAAGCACAATTTCACAAATATCCGCCAGTTCAACCTGATGTTCAAGACATTCCAGGGCGTTACAGAGGATGCCAAGAATACGGTCTATCTCCGCCCTGAGACTGCGCAGGGTATTTTCGTGAATTTCAAGAATGTACAGCGCACATCCAGGAAGAAGATTCCGTTCGGCATCGGCCAGATCGGCAAGTCCTTCAGAAATGAGATCACGCCCGGCAACTTCACATTCCGCACACGTGAGTTCGAGCAGATGGAGCTGGAATTCTTCTGCAAGCCGGGAACAGACCTCGAGTGGTTCGAGTACTGGAAAGCTTTCGCAAAGAAGTGGCTGTTCTCCCTCGGCCTTAAGGAGGATGAACTGCGCTTCCGTGATCATGACCAGGCAGAACTTTCCTTCTACAGCAAGGGCACGACGGACGTAGAGTTCCTCTTCCCGTTCGGCTGGGGCGAGCTCTGGGGCATCGCGGACCGCACGGATTATGACCTCGGCCGTCATCAGGAGGTATCCGGAGAAGACCTCACATACTTCGACGATGAGACCAGGGAGAGATATATTCCGTACGTGATCGAGCCGTCCCTCGGCGTTGACCGCATGACGCTTGCATTCCTGTGCGCTGCCTACGACGAGGAAGTTCTGGACGCCGAGAAAAATGATGTGCGGACGGTCCTTCATTTCCATCCTGCGCTCGCACCGGTCAAAGTCGCGGTCCTTCCGCTCTCGAAAAAGCTCGCGGAGCCGGCAGAGAAGATCTACATGGATCTCTGCAAGCTGTACAACTGCGAGTATGACGACCGCGGAAATATCGGGAAGCGTTACAGGAGACAGGATGAGTCGATGGAGCAGGTCCGCGTAAAGATCGCAGACCTTCCGGCTTATCTTGCGGAGAGGATCACATTCTAAATAATGCCATAATATGAATACCCTGTATATTTTCTCTGTAATATACAGGGTATTTTTGTTATAATGTATGCGGACAGGGATATTCGGGACAAAAATCTGAATATTCATATATTTGAAAGCAAGGCTCCTGTGGAACTCTGTACGAAGTGGATCTGCATGAACGGTTCGTTCGATTCCATGAAGCACAGACTTTCGCAATTGCCTGTGATAAGAGATATTGAAAGGAGGGTTGGATGGCAAAGTATAACTGCAAGACCTGCGGTGCCGAGCTCTACTTCAATCCGAAGACCGGAAAGATGGAGTGCGAATACTGCGGCTCCACGTTCGATCCGTCCGAGTATGCGTATCAGCCGGAGCAGGACAGTGCGGACGTAAAGCCTGCCACATATGTTGACGAGAGTGAGCCTGTCACGGAGCCCGCGACAGACGACTCGACGGGAGATCTCCGGATCTACAAGTGCCCGCACTGCGGCGCCGAGGTCATCACATCGAAAGAGACTGCCGCCACGACATGCGTATACTGCAACCGTGCGATCACGCTGTCGGGGAATCTTACAGGCGCTTTCAGACCGGATTACGTACTTCCTTTTACCAAGGAACGGAAGGATGTGGAGGAAGCCTATCTGAAGCTCTGCAAAAAGTCGGTCCTCACTCCCCGCCTCTTTACGAAGAAATCCACGATCGAGAAGATCAAGGGCATGTACATTCCTTTCTGGCTCTACACTTTTGACGGTGATGCGCAGATAAGGGTTCTTGCCAAGGAGACGAAAGTCTGGATCGCGGGGGATACCGAGTACACGGAAATATCCAGCTATCGGGTCGAGGAGGGGGCGCACGGAGAATTCGAAAATATCCCCGCGGATGCTCTCAAGGAGATGGACAATACACTGATGGATTCCATCGAGCCGTTCGATTTCTCAAAACTCGTCGCCTTCAATCCTGCTTACCTCGCCGGTTTTTATACGCAGCGATGGAATGAGGATGCCTCGAAAAATGAGAACCGTGCCAAAGTCCGTGCCAAGGAGTCTCTGTCCAAGGCGGCTCTTGCGCACGCGGGCACCTACAGCGGCGGTATGACCATCGAAAACGAACAGTACAGATGGACGAATCAGAAGGTCCACTATGCGATGCTTCCTGTCTGGATGATGTACACGGACGAGATCGGCGGCGGAATCTTCCTTATTTCACAGATCATCATGATGATCCTGCGGGTATTGGGGGTGATGCTCTGATGAAGATGAAAAGAATAAGAACACTTTGTGTTTCCGCTGCACTGGCCTGTGCGATGCTCATCGGAAGCGCCCTTCCGGTCTCTGCGAACAGAGATCTGACTCTGCTGGACGGGGCGGAGGAAAGCGCGGAATCGGCTGCGGAAAGCACGCAGGCAGAGGAGAACGCCGGAGCGACGGGGAGCCTTCACGAGGTGGGATCTCAAAGTGCTGATGATCTCTATACGCAGGGCTCGGATTATGCTTCCGACCAAGGAACACAGGATTATAAAGAGCTCTCCCACATGACCGGGAGCGGTCCGTATACATCCAATAACGGGACGACCTTCTATATGCCGGTCGTTACGGATTTTGACCAGAGAATCTTTGACTATGCAGATCTCTTTTCCGGTTCCGATGAGAAGACACTGCTTGAGAAACTTGCAAAGATCGAGAAGGAAAAGAACTGTGAGGTCATGATCATCACTTCTCTCGATGTTCCGGAGGATGCCTATTACGGGACGGAGACGACACAGAAGTACACGGAACAGTTCTATATGGACAATGCTGATCAGATGGACGGTGTTATCTTCATGATCGATATGAAGAACAACGTGCTCTGGACAGCCGGTCACGGGAGATACAAGGATAAGAAATATGTGGACTTCGCCTCCGATGTCTATGACGAAGCCATGCCGTATCTCCGGGACCGTGATTTTTACGGCGGCGCGAATGCGTTCCTTACGGAGCTTCACAAGCTTGAAAATGTGGCGGTCGCACTGATTCCGACGTTCGGTTCTCTGATCGTAAGCACTCTGCTCGCGTTAGCCGGAATCATAATGCTGCTTTCGAAGCACAAATCATCCCAGCCGGTCAACAACGCAAAGATCGCTGTAAAGACGTTGAATTACAGGCAGGTGGGCCACCGCGCAATTTTCCTCGGGACGAGAAAGACTTCGAGGGCGATACCGAAGAGCAGCGGTTCGGGCGGCGGCGGAGGATTCTCGGGAGGTACTTCGAGCGGCGGAGGATTCTCAGGAGGCGGAAGCGGCTTCTCGGGCGGCGGCGGACACTTCTGAGCGTTCGTTTCTGTATCGGCTGAGAAAAATGTCTGGTGCATACTACTCCTGCGTTCAATCGTGAGATGCGTGCGCAGAGTGAAACCGGTCCCTGACACAGAAGTCAGGAAAATCTGTTAAAAAGAATCATTACCTGCCGTTTTGAACCGGCGGGATGAGATACGGACGAATGATCCGTGAAAGGAGAGATTATGGGACTTATTAAATTGGTAGCCGGCGCAATTGGGGCAGCATCCGGAGCTTTCAACACAACAACACAGAGTGCATGGGTCGATTACTTTGAGAGCGGAGACATGTCAAACGGCGTCATCATGAAACGCGGCAATAAGATCGTCGGCAAGAACTCTATGAACAGGGGCGGAGATGACAACATCATCACATCGGGCTCGGGAATCGATGTACAGGAGAATCAGTGCATGATCCTCGTTGAGAACGGCGCGATCGTCGACTTCTGCGCAGAGCCCGGCAGATACAGATTTGACTCCTCCTCGGCTCCGTCTCTTATGAGCGGAAATAATAAAGGACTTAAGGCACTTGCAGCGTCCTTCGGCTCACAGTGGGCTGCAGGGGGCCAGCGCACGAACACACAGCGCGTCTTCTACATCAATCTCGGCGAGATCCAGGGCTTCAAGTGGGGATCCGGCAATATCAACTTTGACCACTGGGAGACAGACTGGAATACAGGAAGGCCCTGCTGGCATATCGCAACTACACTGATGGGCAACGGCGTATACTCGATCCAGGTGACAGATCCCGCAAAATTCTATTCCGTACTCGGCGCTTCCAAGGCGGGTGCTGACGGGGATGGTCTTGTCACGAGGCAGGATATCGAGCCGCAGATCAAGACAGAGGCAATTGCAGCCATCCGCCAGGGTGTCGGCAGACTTTCAGGCCGCCGCATCGGCTATCAGGAGATCGCAGCCCATGAATACGACCTTACACAGGAAGTGGACAGGATCCTTGACCAGTCCTGGGAAGCAAGAGGAATCTCGATCTTCAAGATTGCCATCGGCATGATGGATGCGGATGATAAGAGCAAGGAGCAGATCACAAGATATCAGGAGACAAAGGGATATGCTACCGATCCGTCAATGCTCGGCGCATACATGGGCATCGGCAATACGCAGGCGATGCAGGCAGCGGCTGCCAATACGAACGGCGCTGTCAACGCATTTGCGGCGATGGGAATGGGCGGATCCGTCGGAATGGGAACGCAGATCAATCAGCTCATGCAGAGCGGAGCCCAGCAACAGGCTGTGACACAGCAGGCTCAGCAGATCAGGGAAGCGCAGGCCGGCGGATGGACATGCACATGCGGCCAGTACAATACCGGTAACTTCTGCCAGAACTGCGGCACCAAGAGGCCGGAAGCAGCACCGGCTGCCTTCTGCCCGAACTGCGGAAACAAGTTCGAGGATCCCGCGAATCTGCCGAAGTTCTGCCCGAACTGCGGAACGAAGCTTTGATCTGCGGGTTACTGTGAACAGGATCGTTCGGTAAATCAGGATCGCTCCGGCGTTCCTGACGCGGGATGAATGTATTTGGAAATTCTCTGCAGGGGGCTGTCGTATGAAAGCTTGTCTGTGCCGGGATACAGCAGTCATTATTGGTAAATGAATGCTGTATGCAGTGCAGGCATTGCTTCATACGGCTGCTCCTTGTTTTTTAAGTTACCATTCACGGGTTAACCGTTAGCTAAAAAAGCACTTCAATTGGCGAGGTGCTTTTTTTGAACCTTCAGAAATAGTGATTAATTTATAAATTAATC
>CADABA010000042.1 GCA_902785985.1 uncultured Lachnospiraceae bacterium | reverse complement strand
GTACTAACAGATTTTTGAAGCTTTCGCTTTAAAAATCTGAAGTGCCGGCCGTGCTCGGACGCCCTCCTTTGGAAATTATTTATTCCCGGTCGCCACCACACTGATGCATGTGGGAAGTTTTAGTAATTGACTAAAACTTCCCACACGTATTTATAGCACACGATTAAGGCGGAGAGACGATTGCGAAAGCCGTTTGAATGCTCATGCAATTTCCATGAAGGATTGACTTTCGTTATTGCCTGTTCAAGCGGAATCTGAAAGGAGATTCTATGCAGGGAAACAAATATGAACCGGTTCCGGTCGACACTTCCGATATTGTTCTATCGGAAGAATTATTGACGCTGATTGAAAGAATCGCAGAAAATATTCACGATGTCTGGGCTGTCGGACGGATTTCAGAGGGATGGAGATACGGAACGGTCAAAGATCCCGAAAAGAAGACAACGCCGCTTCTGATTCCTTACACCGATCTGCCGGACAGCGAAAAAGAATATGACCGGAAATCGGTATTGGAAACACTGAAGCTTATTGTAAAGCTGGGATACGAGATTCAGAAGCAGGGCTGATTTCAGAAGGATCAATACAGATATATCAATACAGACATATCAATACAGACCTCTTTTATGATACAATGAATCCTGAAAAAATACCGGGAGTCAGGGACTTGAAGAGACAAAGACGAATACCGAATATAGGAATGCTGCCTGTGATTTTTGCGGCCGTTGTTTTTCTTGCCGGCTGCGGAGCAGGACAGAATACCGCCGGCACATACAAGAGTGCGCCAGGCGGACTCTCAAAGGAGAAAATGGGACTGCTCTGCTATTACAGGGATGTAAAGGATGAGACTTTTGACTCGGATATGGAAATCGTGGAAGGGCGGATCGATGCCTTGACGGATGGACGATATCTGAGGGAGGAGACTGAGCTGGAGACGGAGAGCGGACCTCGCTATGCGGTGAATTTCTATGTGCCCGGGGAGGCGTACGGTGATTACAGTCTGCGGGATTTCAGCCAGTCGTTCATCAGCAGGCCGATGAATCTGTGGCTGACCAATGACGTCGGCAGCACGACGATAGCCTCCTACGGAGAGAGTATTGCGCTTCCGAGGGAGGCGATGGAGTCCGTTGAGCTCCTTTCGGGGTGTCCGGATGCTTTTAATCCGATCGATTACGGTATGGAGCAGGGGGAATTCATTTATCTTAAAATCATACTGACGGAGGAATACTGCAGGGATAATCCGATCATCTGGAGCTGGCCGCAGCCGGTCATCAGTCAGGATATTGAGGGATATGAGGACACATCCTATACCCCGCTTGTGCCGGATGCCGGGAATCGCTGTATGATCTGTGTGGGAAATGAAGACCAAAAAGGCCTTTTCCGTTCGCGTTACTATACATATACACACGAACCGCTTTCTGAGGGATTCTCGGAACTTGCGCTTCCGGTAATAGAATGGGAGAGCGGCGAGGAGATCAAGGGAACCGGGCAGATAGAGAGCAGTGAATTCAAGACGGCAACTGTTCTAAATGAATTTTCGCCTGAAGAGACCTATGTGAGCGAGAAAAACTGGGAGCAGACCCTGCAGGCAATCCGTGAAAGGCTGGACGCTGCCGGTTTTACTTATGCGCTCGGACACCGGGCGGGCGATGAACGCTCGATCGTGATCCGAATGGAAGATGGGATTTTTGCCGGAAATTTCCTGGATACAGCCGTAAAGAATACCGAGATTTCCTTTAACGCTCTGGGTGAGATCATCGAGGAATCGCCTTCCGCCGTGAAAGCGTCCGCAGAGGCCGGACCGAATAATTCACAGTCTGAGGTGATCTCTCTCGATATGTCGGAATTCAGGAAGGAGACCTTCTGCAGACTTTCTCAGAACTGCGAGAAGGCAGGGGGCGGAAGGATCATTCTGAGGATAAACAATCAGGTGACTGCTTATGGCGACTGCGATGAGGTCATCAGCGATGGAAGATTTGTCATGACTTATAATGGGTATACCGCGGAGAACGGATTCGGGAGTCCGATGGAGTGGCTGCCGGATTTTATGGAAGCCCTGATCAGCGGAACACCGGTCCCCATGATTGATTCTTACACACCGGCGGTAACGCTGCGGAATACCGGGCAGGTATATCTGTCGGAAGAAGGATATCCCTGTCTGCCCTCCGACGGGGCAGACATTCCGAGAGAGAATCTGTATGCTGTGCTGAAGAGCAGGATCGAAGATCTGGGATACCCAAATTCGGGAGTGGCGGAAGGCGAACCGCCGGTCATTCGGTTTTTGATGCCGGAGAGCGGGAACAGAAATGCTCAGGTCGCAGAAACTGTGAGCCGGACATTGAATGCGTTCAAAGATGAGATATACACGTATTGGATAAGAATTGATTTTTATGACGAGTACGGAAATACTGTCGCAGAGTTTGTTCCTAAGGAATCCGTCAGGAGAAATGATATGCGCCTGCGCCTTTCTTCAGATTTTCAGGCGCCGTTTACGGAAGAGGATGCAGCGGAGATCAGGAAGCTTCTGAAGGAAGATGTGACTTTTGCGGATTTCGTGTCGATTGAAGAATGACGGGGAGAGACCGGATGGAGTACCACTATAAAGCGTTTATTTCATATCGGCATGCGGGACCGGATACAAAAGTAGCGGTGGAGATCCAGAATCGGATTGAGCGCTACATCATACCGGGGAGTATCCGCAGAGATCTGGGCATCAAGTCTATTGGCAGGGTCTTTCGTGACAAGGATGAGCTTCCCTCTACCAGTGATATCAATGACAACATAAAGAACGCAATCAGAAACAGTGAGTATTTGATCTGTATCTGCTCACCCCGATATAAGGAGTCGGTATGGGGAAGGAAGGAGATTGAGTTCTTTCTGGAGAGCCATGACAAACGCCATGTCCTGACCGTGCTTGCAGAGGGGGAACCGGATGAGGTCGTACCGGACATCCTCTGCTCGGAGACCGTGACGGTCCGGGACGAGAACGGAAAGGACGTCACAATCGAGACGAAGCTGGAGCCTCTCAGCTGTGACTACAGAGGTGATCGTCACCGGGCCAGGAACGAGGAGTTTCCGAGACTGGCTGCAGTTCTGATCGGCTGCAGATATGCAGACCTGCGCCAGAAGATGCGGAAACGCCGAATGCGTATGGTGGCCGCGGCTGTTGTGTTCGTGTCAGCTCTGGCGGGCTATTTCATCTGGAGTTACATTAATATTCAAGCCAATTACAGACAGTCGCTGATCAACCAGAGCCGGTATCTTGCCTCCTCTGCGCAGGAGGCGATCGATAACAACGATAACGTGCTGGCTGCACAGCTCTCTCTGGCTGCACTGCCGGATCAGGGAAGGAAACGGCCGGTGGTGCCTGAGGCAGTCTATACACTGTCTCAGGCTATTGGTGCGTATCAGCCCAAACAGGCGCTGAACATCAGAGGAGTTGCCTCCTATGCGATCGAGACAGGCAATGTGGGAGCTTTTGTCATCACGGCAGATGCTCACTACATGTCGGTAATCACTTCCGGAGGAGATGTAGATATTTTCGATCTGGCGGATAACAGGAAGATTCACACGATTTCCACCGGAAGTTTATTCGGGAACCCTTCAGACAGTCTGGCAGTCTGCGGCAATGACCGGCTTGTGATTTACAGTAAATCGCAAAGTGATGTGGCTGTGATCCGCTTCAGCGACGGCCGGCTTCTGTGGCACCAGCAGTTTAAATCCCTTACGTCCGGCAGGACGATTACGGCTTTGGAAAAAGGCGAAAAAACCGGCCTGCTGATCCTGAACTATGACGAAATAATGACTGTGAGCGCTGAGAACGGAGAGATCCTGAGTTCATATATAATCAGTGATGTGTCAGGAGGCGAAGCCTCGGCGGTCTACAGCTCAGATTTCAGTGTCTGCGTAGATTCGGAAAATGACGGTTACAGTATTCTTTGCATGTCGTCCGGAGACGATTCTGATAAGAGTACAGTGACGGGAGTCCTGACCTGTTATTATGAGACAGACAGGACGGTCTGGACGCCTTTCAGCCAGGAGTATTATTGGTTTGAAGGGATCGGAAGGTCTGAAGACGGCCGGATCCTGCTTGCTTACACAGAGAAGGAGGAGGATTACATCCTTAACGCTTACCGCAAGACTTCTGCCGGCAGCGGCAGCGGGGAGTTCGGGAGAGGAAAAGTCAATCTGGTAATGGTGAAGGAGGGTACGGGAGAAGTTCTCTGGCAGAATGACATGGATTACACGGGGGAAGGTCTGAAGAGCCGCAGTTTCTTCGATGTAAGAACGATTCCTGCCGATAATGCACATCCCGCCAGACAGGTGGTCCTGGCTGTCATCTCCAACAAGATCGTACTTTTCGATGTGGACGACGGGTCGAAAATGAAGGAGATTACTTTGTCGGACTGGGTCGTCTCTGTGAACCGGCAGAGTGAGTGGGATCCATATGTCCGCGTTAACGGAGCGAGCGGCGCGCTGTATTATTTTGATTATTATTCAGAGGGATACAGCGGGATCAAGTATACAGAGGAACCGGTGGACGACGCTTTCTTTTTCCATAGCAGGATTACATATGACGGAGTTTCCCATTTCATCGTGCAGCAGGGGAATATGATCTGCGTGCTTAAGCCTGAACAGGGAGATGATGATTTTTCTCTTTTCGGATTCGAAGCACCCGAGGGAACGATCACTAACAGGTATCTTTTCGGCACCAGGCTGGTCCTGACCAACAGCACCGGCAAAGTATATATCTACGACCTGGAGCATGAGAAAAAGCTGTACGAGATCCAGCTGGACAGCAGGGTCTACTACAGCTATCTGGGGTGTGCCGGGGATAATTCATGTTTCTATATGAAAACCAGTGCAGAACGTACCGGCAAAAATATATTGCGTGTAAATCTGGAGAAGGGAACTTTAGAGACCATTGATATCACCCGGAATGATTTCCTGACAGGGGCGGGAAAATGGGAATTTGACACCTATAACTGTGTTGTGAGCGGGGATTATATCTTCTACAGGGCGACAAATTACAACTCGATGACCAGCTACTGGTTCCGCTATTCGATGAAGGACGGAAGCTGTGCCCTGCTGAGTCTTCCGTATTTTGAGAGCATTACGAACATCGGTTACGACGAACCCAAATGCTTATTCGCAGAGGACGGCACCGGGGGGATATTATATTTTGATAATGCCATATATCGGGCTGATTTCAAAAGCGGGACGGTCAGGAAGGTCAACGCTGAGATTCAGGGGGTGACGATCGGCACCCGTCGGGAATCAGACGGGATGTTCGCCTGCTACTATGAGGGTTCGCAGGAGGATGACAGCGGCAGGGAGCTGCTTGTCTGCAATGCGGACGGAGACGAGCTGTGGAAAATCGACAATCTCTCTGAGAGGATCATCGCAGTGAAGTTCCATGAAGACAGCCTTTTAGCGGCGATGGAGAGCAAACAGATCTACGTGCTCGATGCCCGGAGCGGAAAGCAGATTGGTATGTTTGAGCTCGACGAACAGCTGGAAAACTCGAAAATTCAAATCTACGATGGCAACAGCGGCGAACTGATCATTGACGACGGCGCCGGAAGGCTTTTCATGGTGGACTCCAAAAACTGGGCGCTGACAGGTGCAGCTTACAATGTCGTGGGCTATTGTCAGGAACTCAACTGGATCATCAGCTACCCGAATCTGGAAGACAACAAAGTCGGCTACTGCCGCTGCTACACAGTCAGTGAACTCGTGGAAAAGGGAAAGGCCTTCGTGGGTGAGCAGACGATGTCCGAGACGAATAAGGCAAAATACGGATTGAGTTCATAGCGAGCAGACAGCCGGGATGGTGCGAACATACGCTGTATGCTGATCCGGCCTGGTATCCTGTAAACGCACGCCGGTCGTAAAGACCGCACAGGGTCCTGCAGGTGAGACCTGAAAAAGAATAAGACGGATGAAAGATCCCGATGTGACTGATCAAGAGTCAGCTGCATCGGGATTTTTTTATCCTTTATCGCGCTTTTCCTCGCGACATCAGTCGTGAGATATGCACGCAAAGTGGTACTTGCCTTCATCGTGAGTACAACCTCGGGATGAAGATTCAATTCTCGCTCGCGAGAATTGGCGCGGGATTCGGGTCAGCGTAAGCTGACATCTTCCAAACCAAATCCCTGCGCATCCTCGCATGCTCAGGCACGGCGGATCGCAGCCGCGCAAAGAGGAAGGTGCTTCGCACCCTGCGCGGCGCGGCAGGAACGTCGAGGCGTTCCTGAATCCCCCCTCCGTTCTGGCAAATTACGCATGAGATACTTTTCTTACAGAAGCGGCAGAGAGTTTTTCTTTCGAACAGGCAGAGAGTTCCCCCCTCCCGGGAATGGAATTTTCTGTGAGACACTTAATATGTCGAAGGAAATACCGATACAGGAACTATGTGAAATTCCATCAGAACACTGTCCGGTCTTCGGGGTGTAAAGTTCGATCACAGCGACCGGGGAGCGGCTGAAAAACTCAGGAAGGAATTGAACATGAGAAACATCATTGCCGACAACAGTATGTTCACTGCTAAAGTGAAGAAGGAGAGAGACATGAAGAGAGAGATGCAGAAAATTGTGAAGACAGGATTCATCGCGACAGGTACCCTTGCGGCAGCCGGAATGGCTTTTGGAATGTCCCCGGTCGCAGTACATGCGGCTGAAATGGATACGGATGCTCCGGAAGCCGCTGTACAGTCTTCAACCGAAATGTCAGCGCCGGAGACCCTGGAAGATGCCCGGAACGCGCTGGATGCCGCACAGGCGGAAGTTGAAACGAGCGATGCTGCTGTAAGCGAGGCAGAGGGCAGAGTCAGCGAGGCGCAGACTGATTTCGATACTGCTTCCGAGGCAGCAGATACGGCTAGGAGCGAGGCAGAGACAGCATTTGAAGAGGCAAAATCCGAGGCTGCCCGTGCCGATGCCGCTGCGCAGGATGACGTTGCGGATGCCGAAAGAGATGTTGCTGAGGCGGAAGGCAAAGCACAGCAGGCGGGTGAAGAAGCCGCTTCTGCGGAAGAGTCCTTCCGGGAAGCTGAGAACAGCGTACAGGAGGCTATGTCAGAAAATCCTGTCACGGAGAGCGATATTTCTGACAAGGAAGCAGAACTTGCTGATGCGGAGACGGATCTTGAAGAGGCAGAGAAGACTTATGAAGAGGCTGAAACCGCCAGAAGCAAAGCGGCAGACGAAGCGCAGCAGAAAGAGGATGCAAGGAATGACGCAAAGGACACTGTGAAAGAAGCTGAGGCTGCGAAAGCAGAAAATGACGCAGCCGCTGCTTCTGCTGAGGATGCGGCCGGTCAGGCGGATAAAGAACTTCAGACTGCAGAGGATCTGAAGAATGGAGTGCTGGACATTAAAGATACCGTTCAGTACAAAGAAGAACAGGCAGCAAAGGAGACGAAGGAGAAGGCAGCCGAGGCAGCGGGAATTGCAGCGCAGGATACAGACAAAGCGGCTCTTGATCTCGAGAAGGCCGGAGCGGCAGTTGATGCAGCGGAAAAGAAGCTGGATCAGGCATCTGAAGATCTGAACAACAGGGCATCTGAACTTTCGGAAGCTGAAAAGACAAAGAAGGCCGCTGACTCCGAGAGAGAGAAAGCTCAGAAGACATATGACAAAGCGGCAGCCAAGGCAGCCGGTGCTGATACTGCAGTTTCTGATGCCGAAAAAGCCATGACAGAAGCGAAGGATGATGTGAAGGCAGCTGAGGCAGCAAAAAAAGCGGCTGATAATGCAGTGAAAAAAGCCGCAGATGCCGTTGCGGCTGCCAGAAAGGAAGCGGAAGCCGCTGCAGATGCAGATATCGCGGCTGCCGAAAAGGAGGCTGCGGAGAAGCGGTCTGCCACTGAGTCGGCACAGGAAGCCCTGGACGCAGCAGACGAGAAATATAAGCAGGGAACACTCGGGCTGATCGACTGGATGCTGAAAAAGAACGACCTTACGAATGAGCAGATAAGGGATCTTACAGATGCGCGTAATGTCCTGGAAAAAGCTTCCGAAGAGGATTTTAACAGATGGGTCGGCGGTGATGACACCGGCCTTCCGGAGGAACGCGGGGGAAAGGTCGTTGTAATCGGAGACGAGAAAGATGCCACAAATTTAGAGAATCTTTTCAAGTCTATTGAGATCATGAAGAAGATCAACGAACTTCGTGCCACGGACGATAATTTTACAGGCGATATGCAGAGAAGCGATTCCTACACGAACTTCTTTTTCATGGCTACTGCAGAAGCAGGTGCCATGCGCGGTGCAGGACTCAGGCGCCATTCATCGCTGACGACCTCCTGTGAGAACCTTGCCTTTGGTTTCTCTGACCCGACAGTGGGATGGTACGACAGAGAAAAAGCTGTCTTTGACCGGATCAAAGGGGAACTTGGCATCACAGAGATCACCAGCTGGGATGATGTGCAGAGAATTGAGGAGGAAGCTGAACGGCGGGGTGCCGAAGTCGGTCATTATACGAATCTGTTCTGGGCGGCTGATCAGGTGATGGGTGTCGGATATACTCAGTATCGCAGTACTTCCTGCTACAATGCGTCCAAAGCCTCCAACTATACAACTAACAGATATAACCGGGCATCACATGTCTATACGCTTTCGGAATTCGAAAAGCTTGCCGAAGAGTATTATCAGACTGTTGACAAATCTTCGTACGAAGACGCGCTGAAATCGGCAAACACAGAACAGTCCGAAGCAGAGAGAAGGCTGCAGGATCTGATTGATAATAAGGACACAGCTGTGGCATCAGCGATAAAGGATGAAAATGCTGTTCTTGAATCCAAAAAATCCGACGCTCTTGCTGCAGCGCAGACTCTCACTGACGCCAGATCAGGCCTTGCTGACGCGGAGAAAGCTTCTCAGGAAGCACAGGCAGTAAAGCTTTCTTCTGATCAGGCGCTGCAGGCCGCATTGACGGCACTGGAGAAAGCATCTGATAAGAGCCGCACAGCTGACGCCGGAGTCGCCAGTGCTGAGAAAGCGAGGGACGACGCCAAAAAGTCCGTGACAGAAGCCGGATCCGCTCTGCAGGACGCGATCGCTGACAATAATTCAGCTGCATCAGCCCTCAAAGATAAGAAGAATGCTTTGACGGATGCCAATAACGCTCTTCGTGATGCCGCAGCTCTTCATGCTGCAGCCGAAAAGAAGCTGGCTGCCCTCACTTCCGATGATACGTTGGAAGCGCTCCGGGAACAGAAGCGGGCTGCAGATACTGCCCTGGAGTCTGCACTGGCAAAGAAGGGGGTCACAGACGAAGCCTTTAAGCAGGCGAAAGCCGCTCTGGCGCAGGCAGAGACGGAGGCTTCCGGAGCGAAGACAGCCCTTCGGGAAGCTGATACCCGGTTCGCAGAGGCAGCCGGGGCGAGAGATTCCGCAAAGTCGGCAGCAGATCAGGCAGCTCTTGAGCTTGCTGCTCTTCGTGAACAGTACGCGCCGATACTTCGTGCAACCGCTGCCCGCGATGCAGCGAAAGAGAACCTGGACAGGGCAAAAGCCGTACTTAAGGGTGCAAAATCTGATCTGGCCAAGGCCGGGAAAGAGCTTGACCGGGCTCAGAAAGCAAAAGAGATGACTGCCGACAAGCTTGTCAGAGCAACAGGACTTTCCGTCGAGGCTGCTTTGCTGGCGGATATCGAGGATCCTGACTTCACTTATCTGAATGAATATGTATCTGCGCTTAAAGCGGCTGATACGAAACTTTCTTCGGCAAGGAAGTCGCTGGATGACGCAAATACGGAACTGGCTTCCCGAAAGACAGACAGTGAGAATGCACAGAAGGCTTATACTGAGGCTCTTGCAGATTTCGAGATTGCCAGAATTCGTGCGGAAATGTCTGCAGTAAATCCTGACCCGGTTCCCGAACAGACACTTCCTGTCGAGACAGTTGAAACAGCTGATTACAGGGAAGCAGGTGCTTCAACTGTAACAGGAATTACTTCCGACGCAGGTGCAGTTACTTTGGATGCAGGCGGGAAAGATTCCGGGGAGACCGTACGTAAAGTGAAGCAGAAGACATCTGATTCGACCTCTGTGGGAACTGCCGCTGTCGCCACCGGAGACACTTCGAACGTCATGGGCTGGCTGGCCGGACTTCTGGCAGGTACAGTGCTTATGTTTCTTGTTTCCAGGAGGAAAAAGGAAGAAAAAGACAGGAGTGCAGAGTGAAAGGATCCTGTGAACAAAAGCCTCCGGCGGATTGCAGCCGCGCAGAGAAGAAGGTGCTTCGCACCTCGCGCGGCGCGGCAGGAACGCGAGGTGTTCCTGAAGAATGAACCCGAGGCGTTCCTGAAGAATGAACATTAGAGAAGGGGCTGCCGCATGAAAGCGAGTCCGTACTGCATACAGCAGACATCATTTGCAGATGAATGCTGTATGCAGCGCGGGCACCGCCTGATGCGGCAGCCCCTTCCCGTGCTGATCTGATGAATTTCGGAAGGTTGACAAATGGTTGAGATCAGGTAAAGCAGGGCTCGTTATCCTTTCATTTTCGGTTGTGCTATACTTAGCTAAAGAAAACCGAAAGGAAGGTATCCTGCATGAATATCGGTAAAAAAATAGCTGAACGCAGAAAAGAGCTGGGAATGACGCAGGAGGCTCTGGCTGAAAAGCTGTCCTTAAGTGCCCAGGCTGTCAGCAAATGGGAAAACGGATGGAATCTTCCGGATATTGAAAATATCCGGTTCATTGCAGAAGCACTGAAGATCAGTCCCTCTGCACTTATCGGAGAAGACCGGCAGTCTTATGAATGGGAGCTTCGGGATCAGCTGTATTCCGAAGAGCATATGTTTACAAGACTGAAGACGATCGCAGAGATTTACGAACTGAATGAGACCTATAAAGCGCTTTATTTCATCAGAAAACAGCACAGCGGACAATATCGGAAAAAGCTGAAATACTCCGATGCTGAGATTCCTTACATCGTTCATCCGCTCATGATGGCCTGTCATGCACATTCAATGGGACTTAACGACGACAAACTTCTGGCGGTCATTTTGCTGCATGATGTATGCGAAGACTGCGGCATACAGCCCGAAGACCTTCCGTTTTCACCTGAAGTGCAGGATGCAGTGTCTTTGCTTACGAAAAGATTCGACAAGAGCATTTCAGGAAAAGAGAACGAAACACAATATTACGATGCGCTGAAAATGAATCGTCTGGCTGCGATGGCAAAGGTGATTGACCGATGCAATAACGTTTCTACTATGGCAGGAAGTTTCAATGATAAAAAAATTGCGGACTATATAGACGAAACGGAGACTTATGTGTTCCCGGTGCTCTCCGTGATCAAGCAGACCTGGCCGGAATACAACAATGCTGTATTCCTGATCAAATACCAGATGCTGAGTGTTCTGGAAAGCCTGAAGATCATGCTCTCGGAAAAATAGGAGTGTGGAAAAGGTATCTGATGGAGAGAGGCTATCTGATGGAGAGAGGCTGTCTGATGGAGAGAGGCTGTCTGATGGAAAGAGGCTGTCTGATGGAGAGAGGCTATCTGATGGAGAGAGGCTATCTGATGGAGAGAGGCTATCTGATGGAGAGAGGCTATCTGATAGAGAGAGGCTATCTGATGGAGAGGGGCTATCTGATGGAGAGAGGCTATCTGATGGAGAGGGCTATCTGATGGAGAGAGGTCATATTATGAAGATGAAATTATATCAGAGAAAAGACGATCGGATCTGGTGTACAATTACCGCAGAACTGGCTGGCGGGAAACTTACTGTGAGCGGTCATGATCTGGGACCGCAGGTAGAGGAGTTCTTCCCGGGGGGAGAATACGAGTATGTCCTGTCTTTGAGTGAGGTCAGTACTCGCAGGTTTTTTGAGTCTCTCGGTTGTGCCGGTGATCCGGATGAAAAGAAGCTGCAGCTCATAAAAGACACATTCCGGAACGACAGGGCCGATTCTGTTATAAAAAGGTACTGCGCGAAACGTGGGATTGAAACTTCCTTCTGGTGCTGGCCTTGAGTTCAGGAACGCCTCGGCGTTCCTGCCGCGACGCGTGAGGTGTGAAGCACCTTCCACTGCACACGTCTGCGATTCGCCGGTACACAGCGTTCCGCCGGAGCATTGTCAGTATGACGAGGAACGCGAGGATGCGCGGGATTCGGTATGGTAATAACGCAGCTTACGCTGACCGAATCCCGCGCTTTTGTCTTGCAATTGAGGCACAAAAGCAGGTGAAGGTGGGTTTGAATACTCCGCTTTCGTGCGGCAGGCAAGACCTGAGAACAGGTGAAGCCGGATTTCCGTCTTTCCTCAACGGCACGAGAAAACGATCTCTTCGAAGATCTCGCGGGATTTTTCCTCCCCGAAAAGCTTCCTGAACTGATTCACCGCCGGTCCGCCGTTCGCGAACAGGCCGTCCACGTAGGCCTTTGTCTTCGCCTTCTTGACAGCCGGATCACAGGCCGGCGCCGTTTCCGCATTGGCCAGATACGCTGCGAGATAATCCGCAGTGATTTCTTCCCTGGTTGTCTTTAAGCTCCTGTCTGTTGCTCCGAGAGTAAAGTCGTAGCGGATATCATCATACCAGCGGGGCTCTGTCTTATAGGGAGGAAGGGATGCATAGCGGGCCTTGACCTCCCGGTATCTGTTCACGGAGTCCTCGTCCAGCGGCGTGAGCATCGTATCGTAGAATTCCTCAAGCAGCGTGCATTTGCCTGCGGCTTTGATAAAATCTCCGTTGTATAAGGGCAGATCTTTTTTGTCTGCCGTGAGGATGAAGCTCTCCATCTGCATGAGACCGAACATTGCGCTCATCTCGATCACGCTCATGGCACCGAAGTTCTCGATATCGTAGGCGGAGAGAGTGAAGGTCATGCCATTTTTCTTCAGGACGCGGTTCACGCCGAGATCGCGCTCTCTGACCCAGAACCGTTTTTTCAGCTCATAAAGTACAGTTTTTTTCATTTTTTGAATACCTCTCTTGATGCAAAAAGTAAGAACAGCTGTCCTGCCAGATTCACGCATTCGGCGATCCAGTTCATGGACGCTTTCGTGAAATCGCGGGAGGAAAGATAGCCCATTGCCATCATAAAAAGGAACGCTGCCATGAACAGTACGGCTGCCTTCGTTTTTTTCTGCCGGAGCGCATAAACACCCAGACCGCCGGAAAAACAGAAGCAGCCAAGGACCATCATGGATACGAAGACCATGGTCCCGCCGAAGACTGCCGGCGCGCCGGCCGCCAGAAGAGTCTCTTTTTTCTGCGGGAAGAACAGCAGGGCCACGATGGAAATGCCCGCCAGCAGAAATCCGAGCGCCTGCATCGGGAAGAAGGTCTGGTTCAGACGCTCAAAGTCGCAGAGATTCATCGCGTACATTAATTTCCAGAGCGCTTTCATAAAACCTGCGCAGAACACCATGATGGTTCCGGCGGAGAGCAGCGCGAAGGCTCCTTTGCTCATTTGTTCATAGAGTCCGCGCTGAATAAGAACAGCGGCGATCAAAAAAAGGATGACCGGAATAAAATCCACGATTGCCATTGAAACGGACATACGGATGCTCCTTTACTTTTATAGTCATCGAAACGGACAGCACAGATACTCCTTTATATGTTTATAGCCATCGAAACGAACAACGCAGATGCTCCTTTATTTCCTGCCGTTTGACAGACATATGCGGGTTCCTTTATTTTTCCGGCTTTACGAGATGATATACCGGAATGAAAGGCACCAGGATCGGTGTCTTCTCCACATAGGCCTGATATTCAGGCAGGTTTCCGTAATTTTTGTTCTGGCGTTTTTCAAGACGCTGTGCTCCGCTGATCATGATCATGAGGATCATCACATACCCGAGTGCCGCAATCAGCCACTGCCATCCTTTGAGAACGCCCCACCCGGAAATGAAAACACCTGTCCAGAAAGTCATCTCACCGAAATAGTTCGGGCAGCGGCTTATTTTATACAGACCGTCCATGGCCGGCTTATTCGGAGCTTTCAGCTTGGCAGCGCTCTTCTGCCTGTCTGCAACTGCCTCGAGAAGAATACCGACGGCCATGACTGCCGCGCCGATCCACGCGGTGATCAGAGGACCGTTCGGCGCAGCTGTCTCCCGGTACCAGACCGGGCTGGTCTGTACCACGTACAGGACGGCCATGAGAAGCCACATGACGACCTTTACGGGGAAGGGGACGGGATTGCCGGTCTGCTCGTTCAAAGTCTTGCGGTAGGCTGCGCTTTTTATTTCACGGATCAGCAGGAAGCCGCCCAGACGGACGCCGTAAATGAGCAGCAGCACGCAGAGGACTGCCATGGCGGGTGTCAGATTCCCGCGGAGGAGCGCGATGATGAAAATGGCGACTCCGATCCCGCTGACTGCGAGACCATAGCCGACAGACATGAAATAGACAAATTTATAGAAGCCGATTGCGCAGATCGCTGCGGTGACCAGCAGCAGGACCCAGGTAAGAGGCGGAAAAATCATAGTAGTAAACTCCTTTCTCAGATGCATACATTCCGAAGGATTATTGATTGACAGTGCTGTATGAGCATGAAACGTAAGCGGAATTCCGATAGACACATAACTCGGCAGCGCGGCATGAGTTTGGAGCGTAAGCGGAATTCCGATAGACACATAACTCGGCAGCGCGGCATGAGTTTGGAGCGTAAGCGGAATTCCGATAGACACATAACTCGGCAGCCCGACATGAGCATGGAGCGTTGGCGGAATTCGGACAGATACTTTTTATTTGAAATAGTTTTTTATATATTCCGCGAAGCTGTGGTCGCCGATCTTCGTGTCGCCAACCAGATCGTGGCTCAACGTCCAGCGGGAGAAGAGAATGATGTCATGCTTGCCCGCTTTTTTGATCTTGGGAAGGTTGGCGAGAAGACCGAACATCCAGATAGGAGCCCATTTGATCTTCAGAGGCTTACCGGCAGCGTCAAAGCACATCTTTGCCATTTCCTCGTAGGTGTAGGTCTCTTTGCCGCCTACGTTGTAGGTGACATTTGTGTCGAACATGTGCTCCACG